>JAJRQN010000024.1 GCA_024280235.1 Bacteroidota bacterium
GGCTGCCCTGAGCCATCCCAGACTTCTACAGTTGCAGACAAACTTTCTGAATGATTGGAATCGCATGAAGTATGTGCGTCAGGAATTCCAAAGACAGAAAAAACTTTATGAAGCCCAGGTAGGTTCGGGAAAGGATTTCCAGAAAGTCAGCGCCGATTATTTTACGCTCAAAGGAGAATTGAAAAATCAGGAATCACAACTCCGGCTTTTACATCTCAACCCGAAAAAGATAGAGCAGGGCTATCTCTATGAAAATGTGCCTGTTGTCAGTCCTATTGATGGCTATGTGGATGGAATTTATATCAATATCGGCCAGTATGTGGAACCGCAGAAAACCATGTTTAAAGTCATTAACAACGACCGTATTCATGCCGATCTGTTGATTTTTGAGAAAGATGTTTATAAGGTAAAGATAGGGCAGAAGGTACATTTCTCCGTAGCTTCGCATCCCGACGAGATGCTGACAGCCACCATTTTTGCCGTGGGCAAATCTTTCGAGCAAAATCCAAAAGCCGTTCACGTGCATGCCTCATTCAAAAACAGAGGTAACGGTCTTATACCGGGAATGTATATCACCGGAAGAATCTCCACGGATAATGATTTTTCGTATGCGCTGCCTGAAGGAGCCGTGGTGAAAGAGGGCGGGAAGAACTATATTTTCTCTGCTAAAAAGGAAAAAGCGGGAATGCGTTTTACACCCGTTGAGGTGGTCGTTGGCCAAACAGAAGATGGATGGGATGAAATTAAATTGCTTTCTCCTTTAAAACCGGGCACTCTTTTCGCCAGGGATGGTGCCTATTATTTGATTTCGGAGATGAAAAAGAATGAAACAGGTGAGGAAGATTAAATAGCTCCGTTAGGAGCGAAATATTAATAGCCACGGGTTTAAACCTGTGGTACAAAAAACGTCAGAACCGTTTTGGTCTCGCCTCAGGCGAGATGACAAAACGTAAAATAAAGAAATGTAATCATTACAAATTATAAATCATGAAAGAAGTAAAAGCATTTATCAGACCCGAAAAAGTGGGTGAAATTGTTCCCGCATTAAAAGAAGCGGGATTTAAAAACATCTCACTTACACCGGGAGAAGGGGTGGGAAACCAGATGGACAGCCAGGATGCTTCTCCGTCCCTGAGTTTTTATATCACCGACAGCCACATCGTAAAGCTGGAACTGGTTTGTAAAGATGAGCTGGCGGAGAAAGCCATTCACATTATCAGCGAATTCGGAAGCACCAACCGGCCGGGAGATGGAATTATCTATCTTTCGAATGTGGAAAGAGTCTGCCGGGTGAAGAACTGTGAGCGGTTGTAAACAGATAACAAATAACAAAAGACAAATAGCAAAAGACAAATAGCAAATAAAAAACAAACTCAAAAAAACAAAAAATCATGAACTACTATTTTAAAAAAATTTTGGAAGACATTACTTTTGACGAAGCCATAGAAAAAGTAACTGAAGAACTTAAGAAAGAAGGTTTCGGTATTTTGACCGAAATTGATGTTCAGGCTACCCTGAAAGAAAAACTAAATGTGGATTTTAGAAATTACCGTATCCTCGGTGCCTGCAACCCGCCTTTTGCTTATCGTTCGGTACAGGCTGAAGCTGCCATTGGTATCCTGATGCCTTGCAATGTGGTAGCACGGGAACTGGAAGATGGCCGGATAGAAATTGACATTATCAACCCGCTGGTGGCAATGCATGTCGTGGAAAACAACGCTATGGAACTCATAGCAACCGAAATTCATGACAAGTTGGAGAAAGTGGCAAATAGTTTGTAAATCATAAGCACAACGGAATGGTGCGTATGTGCGGAATGGGCTGTGGTGATAACACCGGTAATTTTAATATTTTCGGTTCCTGTTGTTGTGGAGCTGTGAAAAAAAGTACTGTTTATTATGAAGAAGTAAGTATAAAATATTTTAAGTTGTGAAAAAATATAAGTTAAAAAATCTCGATTGTGCCTCTTGTGCAACAAAAATCGAGGATAGTTTGACAAAACTAAATGAAGTAAAGTTTGTGACGGTCAATTTCGCCACGGCTTCTATGACAATAGATTCTGATGATTTTGAAAAGGTAAAAAGCAAAATAGCTGAAATCGAACCGGAAGTTGAAATTGAGGAGGCAGGCAAGGAAAAAACTTTCGTCTCAACAAGTGAACTCGCCGAAAACAAATGGACAATCATCAAAGCCGTTTCGGCTACGCTGCTTTTGCTTGCCGGGATAATATTCGAAGAAGAGTTACACAACACACCTTTTCATTTCGCGGAATACCTGGTGTTCATACCTGCTTATCTGATAGTGGGGTGGAATGTCCTGACACTGGCTTTAAAAAACATTGTCAGGGGCAGGGTTTTTAACGAACATTTTTTGATGACCGTGGCCACGCTGGGCGCTTTTGCAATAGATAAAATGCCCGAAGCTGTTGCGGTAATGTTGTTTTATGTTGTAGGTGAATTGTTCCAGGATATTGCAGTACACCGGTCACGGAAATCCATAAAAGCGCTTCTCGAAATAAAACCGGAATATGCGAATCTTAAATTAGACGGAAATATTAAAAAGGTTTCGCCTGAAGAGGTGGCCATTGGCGATGTGATCATTGTAAAACCGGGCGAAAAAGTTCCTTTGGACGGCCTCGTTACCGATGGAAACTCCTTTGTGGATACGTCAGCACTCACCGGAGAAAGTGTCCCCCGGAAAATAAAAACAAACGATGAAATATTGGCGGGTATGATCAACCAATCCGGCCTGATCACGATTAAAGTGACAAAGCTTTTCGGCGAATCTTCCATCTCTAAAATTCTTGAGATGGTGGAAAATGCCACCTCCAAAAAAGCAAAAACGGAGAAGTTCATCACCACATTTGCTAAATACTATACGCCCGTCGTGGTGTTTGGTGCCCTTCTGCTGGCAGTTTTGCCGCCGCTGTTAATACCCGGTGCCACTTTTAACGAATGGATTTTCAGGGCGTTGGTTGTTCTCGTCATCTCTTGTCCCTGTGCTCTTGTGATTAGTATTCCGCTTGGGTACTTCGGTGGTGTCGGAGGAGCATCCCGCAGGGGTATTTTAGTAAAAGGGTCTAACTTCCTCGATGTGTTGACGCAGGTAAAAACTGTAGTGTTTGATAAAACAGGTACCTTAACAAAAGGCGAATTCAAAGTTTCGGGTATATTCCCTGCAAACGGGTTCGGGGAAAAAACAGTGCTGGAATATGCTGCTTATGCCGAATATAATTCGAACCATCCCATAGCAAAGTCCATATTTGAATCTTATGACCGGGAATTTGATAGTTCAAGAATCGGGAAAGTACAGGAAATCTCAGGATACGGGCTTAAAGCGTCCATCGACAATAAAGAAATACTTGTCGGAAATGACAAGCTTCTTCATAATCAAAATGTTGAACACGAAAAATGCAATGTGGCAGGAACCGTTGTTCATGTGGTTATCGACAAAAAATATGCAGGCTATATTGTTATATCCGACAGCCTGAAAGCCGATGCCGTTGATGCTGTTAAGCGGCTAATCAAAATGGGAATAAATACGGTTATGCTCACCGGCGACAACAAATATGCAGCGGGAAATTACGCCGGGGAACTCGGCATCAAAGAGTATTATGCCGAACTGCTTCCTGAGAACAAAGTGGAACATGTTGAAAGGTTGCTAAGCAAAAACGGAAAAGTTGCTTTTGTGGGTGATGGCATAAACGATGCTCCCGTGCTGGCTCGTGCCGATGTGGGAATTGCCATGGGTGCGCTCGGCTCCGATGCGGCCATCGAAACCGCCGATGTTGTTTTAATGACAGACTCTCCTTCAAAAGTCGCCGAAGCCATAAATGTGGCAAAACGGACCAGAAAAATCGTCTGGCAGAATATAACTTTTGCTTTGGGGATTAAATTGGTTTTTATCGTCCTCGGCGTTTTCGGAGTCGCCAATATGTGGGAGGCGGTGTTTGGTGACATGGGTGTCGCTTTGTTGGCGATTTTAAATGCCACCCGCGTTTTAAAAGGGTAATAGTTTTAGTAAAAATGATAAATTTTATAGTCTGATTAATACCTTCTTACAATTTCCGGAGTGCTCTCCACATTACTTTTGTGCAAAGCCCGGTCGTAAATGAAAAAAGTATATTTAATGGTGTCGAATTTGGAAAGCGGGTTGTTGATAAACAGCGTGTCCTGAATAGTTCCCGAAATGGTTTTATTTCCCAGATGCGGTGTCAGCCACGGGATGCGGGCATTAAATGTCATGGTGTCGTAACGTGCCGAATCGGGGTTCCACGACAACAGCGGTACCTCTACAAACTTACCGTATTGTTTTTCGTAATAATTGATAATCAGGTTATAATAGTACTTGCTACCGGGATTGAACGGTGGATAAACATCAGTGGAACGGAGTCCGATATCACCATCGCCGTCTTTGAAACTGAACTCCAGTATTCCACGTTGGGCAACCCGGGTAGTGGTATCCATTTCTATAAGAAAACGACTGAAATGAATTTCCGGAATAATAGGATAATGCTCTTTCTTTTGGCATGAAAGCAGTATCTGTGTCGAGAGAAAGACAAGAATAAAAACTATTTTTGCAGCTGTTTTCATTATGGGGTAAAAATACATATTTTCAAACAATCAACTTACCGGTATGCAGGAAACCGCCGCCATAGAAAAAAATATTTTCGACATAAAGACAGAAGCAGATTTTAATGTGCTGGCCCTTGAGATTTTTCATTTTAAATACGATAAAAATAAGGTTTACCATAGATTTGTGGAAGAGATTGGCGTTGATACAACGGCTTTAAAAAATTACCGTGAGATTCCATTTTTGCCCATCGAATTTTTCAAAACACACAAAGTAGTTTGTGGCGATTTTGAAGAGGAAGCCGTTTTCCAAAGTAGTGGCACCACCGGGAGTACCACCAGCCGCCATTTTGTTAAAAACATCGGACTATACGAACGAAGTCTCTTACGTGGCTTTGAACTTTTTTTCGGAAAGCCGGAAGAATACGTTTTTCTGGCACTTCTTCCTTCCTATCTCGAGCGCACCGGTTCCTCGCTGGTACACATGGTCAACCTGCTTATCCAACTGAGTAAGAATGAAAACAGTGATTTTTACCTGCACGATTACCATAAGCTTGCTGAAGTGTTGACGAAACTGAAAAAGCAGCACAAAAAAATTATTTTGCTTGGGGTAACGTATGCTTTACTGGACTTGGCAGAGCAGTTTCCGGTGAAATTTCCCGATTTAATACTTATGGAAACCGGTGGGATGAAAGGCAAACGCCGGGAGATGGTCAGGGAGGAGTTGCATGGCATTTTGCAATCTGCTTTTGGTGTAAAGAGTATTTTTTCGGAATATGGCATGACCGAGTTGTTATCGCAAGCATATTCAAAGGGCGGGGGGATTTTTTCCACACCTCCCTGGATGAAAGTTCTTATCCGTGACGTAAATGATCCGCTGAGCCTGATGCCGAAACATAGAAGTGGTGGTATTAACGTTATCGACTTCGCCAATATCTACAGTTGTTCGTTCATAGCTACGCAGGATTTGGGAAAACAACATACTTTGTTGAATTTTGAAGTACTCGGTCGTTTTGACAACAGTGATGTACGGGGTTGTAATCTGCTTGTAACCTGAGTTTGCAGGTTAAAAGAAGGGGGAAAATTGTAATTTCAAATCTCTTTTTGCATCAGCTGTTACATTTGCGGCAGGGATGGGAGTGGCATCCTTTGTTTTGGGAAGTCGATGTGGAGTGCCTAAAACAGGGCGACCTCAGAAGCCTCTGTTTTGGGCATTACGAAACACGGCTTCCCAAAACAAAGATACAACGGACAGCCCGGTAAGGCTTGCGTTGGCCTGAGCGTGGAAGCCGAGGCCGCCCTCATGAAGTAAATCAATCATTGGGTTACCCTGCATAATTTTTCAAAAAAAGTTTGGAATTCAGGTTTTTTTGTAACTTGTAGCCACCAAATCGAAGACGATGATTAGCAAGGAAGAGTTACTGGAGGCCATTGAAATGGTCATGGACGACAACCTGGAGGATGCGCACCGGATTGTACAGCATTATGAATGTCCTGTGGCATGTTGGTTTCATGCGTTTTTGCATCGCAAAGAGGGCGACAACTGGAATGCCAATTACTGGTATGAAAAGGCAGGCAGAACCATGCCGACAAAAAATTTAAACGCCGAGCTGGAGGAAATTCGTCAATGGGTTGAGAATATGTAGGCTTCTGTAAAGGTATTGTTACCTGACTTTTTTCGCAAGAAAAAAATAATTTATTGTGCCTTTTTTTCCATATCAGGCTCCGGAACAAGAGGGATTTGGATAAAATAAAAACGCTGTCTGAAATGGAAAGAGCTATTTTTTTCCGTAGGTAACAATCATTTTTCCCAAAGGAGTTTTGGTATCGGTAACTATTTGGCTGCCGTTCCACTTTCCCAGTTTATTAATGATCTGTGGTTGTGTGCTAAAGAAATAGCTTATGTTATGTTTTTTATCCATTTTCCATTTGGCTTCGTGAGTGTTGTTATCAAGCATCAATACCAGTACCGAGTCGTTGATAATACGGAAGCTGATTTTCTTTTGCTCAGCCACAATGTGTGCTTCAACTTCCGGAGGGAGTTTTGTTTTTCCAAAATTAGTCTGCACATCCGTTACTTTCCAGTTACCGACGAGTTTACTCTCCGGACTATTGCAAGCCCCCATAAAAACAATGGCTAATAGAGCCACAATCCAAAATTTCTTCATCTTTATCTTTCTTTACCCGACAAAAATACATCCATATTTTGATTTACAAAATGTACTACTCTTACAAAAGACAAGATAGAAGTGAATATATTTATCGTTTGACTATTGAATGACAGCGAATGACCATTACCCGTCATTATTGGAATTATTAACAAATATTAAAATCATTTTCCGCATAGATTTTCCAAAACCACTATCTTTGAAAAATGTTATTTGTAAGAAATTTACATATCGCCGTAAGGGAAAAGCAGGTAGTCCGTAATGTGAGCTTTCATTTGAAAAAAGGCAGATGTACGGGTCTTGTGGGTGAGTCGGGTTCGGGAAAGTCACTCACGGCGCTTTCCATCATGGGGCTGCTGCCAAAACAGGTTGCCGTTACCGGTGGTGAGATTCTCTTCGGGGACAACAACTTGCTCTCGCTTCCGGAGAAAGCCATGCGAAAAATCAGAGGCCGAAAAATATCCATGATTTTTCAGGAGCCGATGACGGCACTTAATCCGGTGATGCATTGCGGAAAGCAAGTGGTTGAAATTATCCGTCAGCATCAAAATGTTTCCAAAAAAGAAGCACATCGTCAGACGCTTTCGCTTTTTGAAAAAGTTCAAATCCCACGGCCTGAGAAAATTTTTTTTACTTATCCGCATCAGATTTCAGGAGGACAAAAACAGCGCATTATGATTGCTATGGCGCTGGCCAACAGTCCTGATATTCTTATTGCTGACGAACCGTCCACAGCTCTGGACGTAACCGTGCAAAAAGAAATTCTCAACCTGCTTAAAAAGTTACAGCAGGAAACCGGCATGAGCCTTTTGTTTATAACCCACGATCTGAATGTGGTTTCAGGCATCGCCGATGAGATAATAGTTATGTACAAGGGCGAAATTGTTGAACATGGTGAAAGCCGCAAAATCTTTGGACATCCCGAACATCCATATACCAAAGCGCTGCTTGCCTGCCATCCGCCTCTTGACAAAAGGCTGAAAAAGCTGGCCACGTTGGATGATTTTCTAAATAATGATAAAGAAAAATCTTTTCAGCCGGAAGAAGAGACAACGGAAGAGCGCAAAAAACGATTAGAGGTTTTATACCGGCATCATCCTTTGCTCGAAGCTGAAAAGCTGATGAAATCCTTTCCTTTGCAGAAATCGTGGAGAGGGAAGGTTCTGCACGAATTAAAAGCGGTAAACGAGGTTAGTTTCAAAGCATATCCCGGTGAAACGCTGGGACTGGTAGGTGAATCGGGATGCGGGAAAACCACTCTCGGCAGAAGTCTGCTGCGGCTGATTGAACCCGACAGCGGCAAAATTTATTATGACAAAAGAGAACTTCTTTCACTTTCGCGAAAAGCACTCCGGCCTTTTCGTAAAGAGATGGGAATTGTCTTTCAGGATCCGTATTCTTCGCTCAACCCGAGGATCAGTATTGGTAAAGCCATTATGGAACCTATGCAGGTACACCATCTCTATAAAAACAATGCTGAACGAAAGCAAAAGACGCTCGAACTTATGATGAACACCGGCCTGAAAGCAGAACATTTTCATCGCTATCCTCATGAGTTTTCAGGCGGCCAGCGGCAGCGTATTGTCATTGCCCGTGCGCTGGCACTCCAACCCCGGTTTATCATTTGCGATGAGGCCGTTTCGTCCCTCGACATCTCGGTGCAGGCTACCGTCCTGAACCTGCTGAACAGGCTCAAGGTCGAATTCGGATTCACCTATATCTTTATCTCACACGATTTGTCGGTTGTGCGGTTTATGTCCGACCGAATCATGGTGATGAAAGAAGGAAAAATTATTGAAGCAGGAGATGCTGATGAAATCTATTTTCACCCGCAACAATCTTATACACAGAAACTTATTGCAGCTATTCCAATACTGCAAACTTAAAATCAGAACAATTATGTCAAAAAAAAGAAAATATCCTAAAAGTCAGCTTCACGGTATTATCGTCAGCATTTTTGCAGGCGATCCGTTTAAAACCTATAATAACAAGCAAATTGCCGGCCAACTCGGCATTAAAGACAAAGCCGGCAAAAACCTTATTTACACCATTTTAAACGAGCTTATGGCGCAGGGAGTTCTGCGGGAAGTGAAAAAAGGAAAATTTGTTTTGCATGCGGACAAGTTGGCAACACTGGCCAATAAAAAGAAATATATCACCGGAACCGTCGATTTGAAAAAGACGGGAAAAGCTTATATCCTGTCTGACGAAGGAGGCGAAGACATTTTCATAGCTTCTAACAATGTGCACCACGCACTGAACAAAGACCATGTGAAAGTGCTGCTCTTTCCAAAACGGAAAGGACACAAGCCCGAAGGACAAATTGTGGAAATTCTTAAAAGGAAGAAAGTAAACTATGTCGGCATTCTCGAAATGAGTAAAAATTTCGGTTTCGTGGTAGCCGACAGCCAAACCATGCCCTACGATATTTTTATCCCGAAAAGTCAGATTAAAAAAGCCAGACATGGCGAAAAAGTTTTGGTGAAAATTACTGACTGGCCCGAACATTCCAGCAATCCGTTTGGCGAAATAACAGAAGTGCTGGGAAACCCCGGCGACAACGATGTGGAGATGAAATCTATCCTTGCCGACTTCGATTTCCCCCTCTCTTTCCCTAAAAATGTTGAGCAGGAAGCTGCAAAAATAAGCATGGAAATTCCACAAGAGGAAATTGCCCGCCGAAAAGATTACAGGAAAGTGTGGACAATTACCATCGACCCGGTGGATGCCAAAGATTTTGATGATGCCATATCATTGCAAAGTCTCGGTGATGGCCTGTGGGAAGTGGGTGTTCATATTGCCGATGTGTCGTATTATGTAAAACCAGACACCGTGTTGGATGCCGAAGCGTACAACAGAGCCACCTCAATTTATCTTGTGGACCGCGTGATTCCCATGCTGCCCGAAAAACTCTCCAACGGTGTTTGCTCCCTCCGCCCGGACGAGGATAAACTTACTTTCTCGGCTGTTTTTAAAATCAACGACAAAGCAGAAGTGCTGAGCCAGTGGTTCGGCAAAACGGTCATCCGCTCCAACCGTCGGTTTGCCTACGAAGAAGTGCAAAAAATTATTGAAACCGAAGAGGGAGAATATGTGCAAAACATACTGAAACTGAATGAACTCGCCTCCATTATGCGGGATGTCCGTTTTAAAAACGGAGCCATCAACTTCAACACTCCGGAAATTCGTTTTAAGCTGGATGAAAAAGGAAAACCCATCGAAACGTACGTGAAAGAATCAAAAGAAGCCAATCATCTCGTGGAAGAGTTTATGCTGCTAGCCAACAAATCGGTGGCCGCTTTTATCGGGAAACCGCAAAACAACAAAAAACCCAGGACTTTTGTTTACCGTGTTCACGACGAACCCAATCCTGAAAAGCTGAACACTTTTAACCAGTTTCTGAACCGGCTGGGCTATTCGCTGGAGGTTCAGTCGCACGAAAGTCTGGCCAAATCTTTTAACCGCCTTTTTAGCGACATCAAAGGCAAAGGCGAGGAGAATATGATTGAATCCATTGCCATTCGTACTATGTCAAAAGCCTATTACTCAACGGATAACATTGGCCATTACGGACTTTCGTTTCCTTTTTACACCCATTTCACTTCACCTATCCGGCGTTATCCCGACACCATGGTTCACCGGCTGCTGGAGCATTATCTCGAAGGTAAGCGGTCGGTAAACAAAGAGGTTTATGAAGAGAAATGCGAACACGCTTCGGATATGGAAAGACGCGCTGCCGAGGCCGAAAGAGCTTCCATCAAATACAAACAGGTGGAATTTCTGTTGGATAAGGTGGGGAAGACTTTTGATGGGCTGATTTCCGGTGTGAGCAAATGGGGCATTTTCGTGGAGCTGGTAGAGAGCAAAAGCGAAGGACTTATCCGCTTCAACGACATGAAAGACGATTATTACTATCTTGACGAAGACAATTACCAGATTATCGGGAAACGTTACGGACAGAAACTACGTCTCGGCGACCCGGTGCGTGTGCTGGTTAAGAATGTGGATATGGAAAAACGCCAGCTGGATTTTGAGCTGGTAGAAGACGAATGAATAATGAACTAAATGGCGCAAACATTCGTCTGCTTGTGCAGGAAATGGCGCAAGCATCGCTTGTGCTTTGCTTAATTTTTCATCCGGAATTATCTAAAGGAATATCAAATGTTTATCAACGAATGATGAATGATGAAATTTTAATATGAAACTCAAATCAAACATCCCATATCAAAAATCTCACATCCTATATCTCACATCCAAAATCCCACATCCTAATCGTAGGCCCATTTCAGGTAAATAGCGCCCCAGGTAAAGCCGCCACCGAATGCCGCAAGCACAATGTTATCGCCTTTTTTCAGCTGGTCTTCCCATTCGAAAAGGCACATCGGAATGGTTCCATTGGTGGTATTGCCATATCGCTGGATGTTAATCATCACTTTTTCTTTGTTTAATTTCATCCGTCGTGCAGTAGCTTCGATAATCCGCAGGTTAGCCTGATGCGGTACCAGCCACGAAATGTCCTCCGATGTCAGGTTGTTACGCTGCATAATTTCCACAGCCACATCTGCCATGTTAGTAACAGCAAATTTGAACACCGGTTGTCCTTCCTGATAGATGAAATGTTCACGGGCATCTACCGTAGCATGTGTGGCGGGTTTGACCGAACCACCGGCTTTCTGATGAAGGTGAACACGTCCGGAACCATCCGTGTAAAAACGGTGATCCATAATTCCCACATCCTCTGTAGTAGGCTCCAGCAATACCGCACCGGCAGCATCACCGAAAATAACACAGGTAGCACGGTCGGTATAATCGGTAATGGACGACATTTTATCGCCACCCACTACGATCACTTTCTTGTATTCGCCAGATTCCACATATTTTGAAGCTGTCTCCAGCGCAAAGATAAAAGTAGAGCAGGCCGCATTCATATCAAAGCTGAAAGCATTTTTAATACCAACCTTATCGCTAATGATATTGGCGGTAGCCGGAAACTGCATGTCAGGGGTAACAGTAGCACAAATCAGCAAATCAATTTCTTCCGGTTTTGTTCCTGTCTTCTTCAGCAGCCCGTTCACGGCTTCCACTCCCATATCGGAAGTACCCAGTCCTTCGCCTTTCAGAATATGCCTTTCCCTGATGCCTGTACGGGAGAGAATCCATTCATCTGTGGTATCAACCATTTTTTCAAGTTCTTTATTGGTCAGGATGTCTTTGGGTGCCCAGGCATGAATGCCTTTGATGGCAGCTCTTATTTTTGCCATGATAACGTCTTAAAATTAACAGGGAGCAAAAATACTATTTTCATTAATATACTGAACAGGAAGCTGTAAAATAGATATTGACATCAGACCGGCAAAAGCCATCCTTTCCGTCAACAGGAATCAATTTTTTATGGTGAAAGATGGTTTTTGTTTGCCCACACCGGGGGATTTTAAATATTTACTGTTTAAATATCGGACGCCAATAAACTCTGCCCATCTGGTCAGGCAGGAATTTAAGAATGACGAAGTTCTACTACTTCTTAACTCGACATTCGTTAGTAAATACTCATCTTTTATCTCAACATACAACCGTATAGCTAAAGAGGACATGGCCACATCCAATAAACGTGATTTTTTAAGATGATTTAAATAAAAAAGCCTTTGTCCGAAAAACGAACAAAGGCAATAAATCTTCAAACCGGTTTACCAAAATGTAATCCGGAGGATAAACATGTTTTTATTAAGCTTCTGCGCCTTTAACCACAAGTTTTCCTTTATAATAAAGGTCGCCATCAACATAGTAAGCACGATGATAAACGTGTACGGTACCGGTAGTAGGACAGGTAGCGAGGACAGGAGCATGTGCTTTTATATGCGTTCTTCTTTTGTCTCTCCTTGTTCTTGAAATTTTTCTTTTTGGATGTGCCATTTTAATTATTTTTTATCGGTTATTTTTTAATTTTTAAATCTTTTAATGCATCCCATCGGGAATCTGTCTCAGTTTCTTCAAAAGTTTCCAACTTTTTCAGCATCTCAATATTACAGGTTGTGTTTCCGTCTTCATCGTCAGGATGAATTCGTTTCATTGGAATCATCAACCGGATAAACTCGTAAACATACTGTCCAATGTCAAGATAACTATCCTCAAAAGGAATTGTTACCAACTCATCCGAGACCTCTTCCTTTTTTTCGCCATACTTGACAATCAGGCGAAAATCACCATGCAAAGGCTGCGAATATTCATCAAGACAACGGTCGCACGCCAATTGCAAACTACCATCGAAATGAAATAACAGTAGCATCAGCCGCGACTCCTTTTCAATATTCAGCGAAAGCGTAACCTTCCCGTGATGAATATCCTGAAATGCAAACTCCTCAAAGAACGCGTCCTCCACAACAAAATCATAATGATGTTCCCCGGGTTCCAGCCCTTTTACGGGAATTAAAAACGCTCTGTTGCTCTTCTCCACTCCTCAAAAATTGGGCGGCAAAATTAGAGATAAATATTTGTTTAACCAAATTTTTTAAAGAGTTATCTTTTAAGAAGATAATGCCACGGATGAAAACAAACACAATGAAAAGTCTTTAAACATTGACTTAAAAAGTCTGTCAAACAATCGTAAATTATAAATCTCTTTATATCAGTTATTTAAGGCTTGTTTTTAACTGTTATAAATTACACAATAAAACTCTAATAAAGCAAAAATTAAATTTAATTTTGCTACCGCAAAAAACATAAAAGATACAGCTTTATGATGTGGTTTAATAAATTGATTGCCTCCATCTTACCTCACATGCCAAAAAATCTTGTGTGGATATTTTCTAAACGATATATCGCCGGACGAACCATTGAGGACGCCGTTCGTGTTTCTAAACAGCTGAACACCGATGGATATATGGTTACTATTGATCTGCTCGGTGAATTTATCACTAAATTGGAAGAAGCCGAGAAAAACCGCGACCAGTATATCAATATTATAGAAACCATTCAGAAAAACGGAATAGACGGAAACTATTCGCTGAAACCCAGTATGTTTGGGCTATTACTGGATGAAGAAGCCTGCTATAGAAATATTCGTGAGATTGTTCAGAAAGCAGTGGATTACGGTAACTTTGTACGTATCGATATGGAAGATTCGCAATGTGTAGATATGGAAATCAGGCTTTTCAGAAAGCTGAAAAAAGAATTCCCGAAAAATGTGGGGTTGGTGCTGCAGGCTTATATGCGACGCACATTGGACGATATTAAAAACCTGTCGGATATGCACAGCAAAGACAATCGGTTGAACTTCCGGCTTTGTAAAGGCATTTATGTGGAACCTGAAAAGATTGCCTACAAAAAATATGAAGAGGTAAACCGGCATTATCTCGAAGACCTTGAGTACATTCTCAAAACCGGCATCTATCCTGGCATTGCCACCCATGACATCCCGTTGATTGAAGGAGCTTACAGACTGCTGAAAAAATACAATGTCCCCAAGGACCGGTATGAATTTCCAATGCTCTATGGCGTTGCCCCCGCATTACGGAAAAGTATTATCGAAAAAGGACATCGGCTGCGTGTTTATGTTCCTTTTGGCGAAGATTGGTTTCCTTACTCCACCAGGCGGCTAAAAGAAAATCCCAAAGTGGCTTCCGACATTATGAAAGCCATGTTTGTCAGGAGATAACGTTTGCAACCCGACGTTTCAGATTGGCAATACCAGTATGGAAGAAGAGTAGCTGGATAAACACAGCCGGCCTCCCACAGGGAGGAATGCGGCCACATCGCAAACATAATTATAGAAACTTTTGCGGTACTCGGCCGGTCTTTACCGGAGTAACCAATTTTTCCTTACCTTTGCACCGCTAAAATCTCTAAAAATAAATCTATGATTAAGAAAAGAATACTTTGCGTATCACAAGAGATTATGCCCTATTTACCTGAATCACACATGAGTAGAATAGGACGTTTCCTTCCACAAAAGATTCAGGAATCAGGAAAAGAAATTCGGGTTTTTATGCCCCGTTTTGGTCTCGTTAACGAAAGACGTAATCAATTGCATGAGGTAATCCGCCTTTCCGGAATGAACCTGATTATCGAAGACATTGATCATCCCCTGATTATTAAAGTTGCCTCCATTCAGCAAGCCCGAATGCAGGTCTATTTTATTGAAAACGAGGACTTTTTTCATCGAAAATTTATTTTTAGAGATGCTAAAGGAAAATTTTTTAAAGACAATGACGAACGAACGATTTTCTTTTCAAAAGGAGTTCTTGACACAGTGAAAAAACTTGGCTGGGCACCTGACATCATCCACTTACACGGATGGTTTTCCAGCTTGTTACCCATGTTTCTCAGAACAGCTTATAAAGATAATCCGCTGTTTGTCGATAGTAAAATTATTATTTCGTTGTATAACGATGGGTTCAATGAAAGCTTTGCCAACTCTTTTATGAAAAAAATAAAGATGAACGGCATCCCTGACGAAGTATCCAAATACTACGATAAAGCAAATTACGTTTCTGTAATGAAAGGAGCTATTGATTATGCTGATGCATTTATCATAAGCGAAGATAATATTAATTCCGAATTGCTTGAATATGTTCAGGCTACCGGCAAACCAACCTTGGAATATCAGGGAGAAGAAAATTATTTTGATGCGTACAACCAGTTTTATGACCAGATTATTGGAGAGGAATAGTTTCCTCATTAGGAAGAAAAAACCACTGTTTTTTGTTAATATTTTCCTGCTTTTTGCATGTTTAAGTTTTTTTAACTTATCGTGCTCGAAATATCCCACAAAGATAGGGGCTGCCTTAATGCCCAACAATTCCCTTTCAATGCATTTTAGGCAGACAGAGTTTACGGTTTACTCGCAGGTAATTGACACTACACGTACCAGCCTGCTACCGGTAAGTTTTTTGGGCAGTATAAAAGATCCTGTTTTTGGAATCACTAACGCTGGTTTTTATTCCAAAATATTGCCAATATCTGTATCACATCGTTTTGGAGTCAACCCGGTGGCCGATTCTCTAATATTACAGCTCCATTATTCAACGGTATATGGTGATACAAATGCCACTTTGCATCTGCATGTATATGAAATGAAAGACGATATTTATTTCGACAGCATTTATTACTCCAATAAAACGGTTGCTGTTTATCCTACTGATTATGCAGACATGACATTTCACCCCAATAAAAACAATTTTTATATTTTCGGCAGCGATTCTCTCAAAGATACGGTAAGGGATGTTTTGCGTGTTAACCTCAGTAATATTAACATGGCTCTTGCCACCAAACTACTAAAAGCTGACACTACCATTCTGGACAGCAATCTCCTGTTTATGGACTATTTCAGAGGTCTTTATCTGAAGACAGATGTTGTAAGCAGCGGTGGGGCACTTGCCTCGTTTATTCCTACTTCAAGTAAAACAATACTAACCCTCTATTATCATAATGATAGCCATGACTCGCTTCAATATGCTTATGTATTAAATGGATCCATGGCTAAATTTAACCATTATCAACATGACTATAGTGACGCTGCTCCGGCTTTTACAAATCAGGTCATCAATGGCGATACTACGCTGGGTCAGAAAGCGTTTTATGTTCAGGGGCTTGCCGGTGTGAAATCGATTATTAAATTTCCACACATCAGAGATTTGAACAAGCTGGGGAAGGTGGGTATTAACGAGGCGAAGCTTATCTTACCCGGTGCTGAGGCAACGCCATACCTTAGTGCTCCTCCGAAATTATCGCTCATCCAAATTGTGAACGACTCTACTTACGTTACCCTTCCCGATGAGCATGAAGGAGCCGATTATTTTGGCGGAGTGTATAATAGCTCGGATAATTCCTATTCATTTCGAATTACCCACTACATTGAATCATTGATAAAAGACTCTACTCAGGTAGATAAAGGTTTGTTACTATATATCAACAGTGGGGCTATTTATCCTGAACGGTTTGTATTTAACGGCCCTCAATTCACAGGAGACTCCACGAGACGTGCCCGATTGGATATTCTTTACACCATTGTAAAGTAATATTTGTTAATTTTGTTTATGTGTAAACAAAAGACGACATTTCATAAACTTAAATCCTTTTATTATGTGCGGAATTGTTGCTTATCTCGGTCCTAAAGATGCCTATCCCATTCTGATAAAAGGTCTTCACCGCCTTGAGTATCGCGGATACGACAGCGCAGGCATTGCCTTGCTTAACAAGAAACTCACCGTTTATAAGACGAAAGGAAAGGTTTCGGAGCTGGAAAAATTCATTTCCGGTAAAAATTTAAGCGGACACGCCGGAATAGCTCATACACGATGGGCTACACATGGAGAACCTAATACGATGAATGCCCACCCGCATTTCTCACAAAATAAAAAACTCGCTATCATTCACAACGGCATCATTGAAAATTATGCCTCACTGAAGGAAGCCCTTATCGAGCGTGGTTTTCATTTTAATTCGGATACGGATACCGAAGTGCTTATCAACCTGATTGAAGATATACAACGTAACGAAAAAACAGAGCTGGAAGAAGCGGTGCGTATCGCGTTGAATCAGGTTACCGGTGCTTATGCCATCGTCATTCTTTCAAAAGACGATCCTGACACAATGATTGTTGCCCGTAAGGGTAGTCCTATGGTGATAGGTGTGGGGGAAGACGAATTTTTTGTTGCTTCCGATGCTACCCCGTTTGTGGAATATACCAAAAAGGTAATCTACATGGAAGAAGAGAATGTAGCTATTCTACACAGAGGAAAGAAAGTCGATTTAAGAACTATTAAAAACCAGAAAAAGACACCTTATATTGAAGCACTTGAAATGGACCTTAGCCAGCTTGAAAAAGAGGGCTACGACCATTTTATGTTGAAAGAGATTTTTGAACAACCACGCTCAATAAAAGATAGTATGCGTGGACGTTTGAATGCCGACAAAGGTATTGTTTCGCTCGGTGGCATAATAGATTATGAGCAAAAACTTGTCAATGCACGGCGTATTATCATTATTGCCTGTGGCACTTCCTGGCATGCCGGTCTCGTGGGTGAATATTTGCTCGAAGACCTGGCTCGTATTTCTGTAGAAGTGGAATATGCCTCCGAATTTCGCTATCGTAATCCTATTATTGATGAGAATGATGTGGTCATTGCTATTTCGCAATCAGGGGAGACTGCTGATACGCTGGCAGCCATCCAGATGGCCAAAGAAAAAGGCGCTACAATCCTTGGTATTTGTAATGTCGTAGGGTCTTCCATAGCCCGCGAAACCGATGCCGGTTCCTATACGCATGCCGGCCCCGAAATAGGCGTAGCCTCTACCAAAGCTTTTACCGCACAAGTTACGGTACTTACGCTGCTTGCCTTACGTTTGGCTCAGATTAAAGGAACTATTCCCACTTCCCGCTGGATGCAACTGGCTCACGAGTTGGAAGGCATTCCCGATAAAGTGGAAAAAGCACTTAATAACAATGCCATTATCAAACTTATCTCGCAGGAGTATAAAAATGCTACAAACTTTCTCTATCTCGGCAGAGGTTATAATTTTCCGGTAGCACTCGAAGGAGCTTTAAAGCTGAAAGAAATCTCTTATATCCATGCAGAAGGATATCCGGCTGCAGAAATGAAACACGGCCCCATTGCATTGATTGATAAAAATATGCCTGTTGTCTTCATTGCAACTTCTAACGGAATCTATGATAAAGTGGTAAGTAATATTCAAGAGGTAAAGGCCAGGAACGGCCATGTTATTGCCGTGGTTACCGAAGGAGATGAAATCATAAAAAATCTTGTGGACTATGCCATTGAAATCCCTAAAACCGATGAAATCTTCACTCCTTTACTGGCCAGCATTCCGTTGCAAAAACTGGCTTATCATATTGCTATCCTGAGAGGTTGTAATGTGGATCAGCCGCGAAATCTTGCCAAATCGGTTACTGTGGAATAAGGTGTATTAACCTGAAGCTTTTAAAATTCACTTATTTTCAGAGTTTCGCAGCCAAAACTGCGGTCTTTTTAAATTGCATGACCTTGCCTTTTTGGTCAAAAACTTTTATGTAAAGCACATAGATGCCAACGAGTGCTTTGGTTCCGTCATCTTTCAAACCATCCCATGAGACAACACCATTGGTGCCAACGTATTCATTGTTGACTAACCGGCGCACCAGCTGTCCCGAAGTATTGAAAATGTTAATTGTCATAGTGTTACCCGATGTTGCAAACTTATATTTGATATTCAAAATATCCTGATAGCCATCATTGTCGGGAGAGAAAATGTCCGGGGATATGTCAATTGTACCGTTAATGGAATCGGGATTTACACTTGCTGATTGTGAATTCCGGTAACCCGGCGTCCCGAAGCCAACATTTTCCGCCGCCGAGTGCCAGTTACTGGGGTCGTTCGTTTCTCCATCTGCACTCACCCGCTCCAGCGCCACGCCCTGTGTATAATTCAACAAGGGATATTGCATCTTTTCCGAATAATCAAAAGCATCTATTTTATGCAATTGCCGGAACAACAAAACACTTCCTTCATCTTTGTGAAAGACAGGGAATGGTATAACTTTCAGGAAAGCATTTGGATTTTTGGAAATATACTGTGCTTTCACCTTTTCAGGCGAGGAAGTCAGCAGAACATAATCGCCTGGCAGCAACAAAATCTGATCAAAAGAGAGGTCATAAAAGAGCGAATCCGGCGGATTGGGAGGCGATTTTCTCACTGTTCCGAGAATCAACGAAGACAAATCGATGGTTTTGTGTGAACGGTTATACAACTCCACATAATCCACGCCACCCGCCAATGGATAGAAAAGCACTTCATTAATAACCACATCGTGATTTTCCGCACGTTGTGGAAGGCCAAACAGCACGGTTGTGTCCCCGGCCATGGTATTGCCCATACAATTTTTGAGATTGCCGGAGACAGTCAACGAATAAATTGTGGCTGTGTCAAGAGTCTTTCCAAATGCCAGCTTTATACGCTTATGGTCATCTGAAACCTCTGTTTTTTCTATTTGACCCACATCGGGTGAAAAAGAATAAAAACTCTGATTTACAAGTGAGCTGCTGTCCATTCTTTGAGTAAACGCCAGCTCTGTCGTGTGATCATCGGGCACCTGCAGGGCACTTACTTCGGGCAAAATAATTTGTGTATCAAATACTGAATTCTGCTCTCCGGGTGTCCCTCCCACGCTGTTTTCAGCGGCTTTCCAGTTATCGCTTCCCGAGCAGATATTTTCAGGGTTTATCTGTTCCAGCGACCATCCGCCATTGGCTTTGGCATTATCGCCATACCAGCTTTTAGCATACTGCACCGCCGAGATGAGTTGTCCTTTTGCATCAAAAAGTTTCAGGCTCTCCCCTCCATTTGTCAGGCTGAAACTACTAAACCCGTAAGTTTTCCCGTAAGGAGAAAAGGCATCCTTCGCAACTTCTTTACATAGAATAAGATAGCCTCCGGAAGTAATAATGACTTTCCCAAAAGTTTTTTTCGACTTTCCAAGTTGTAGCTTCCAACCATTCAGCTCAATATCCACAGCAGAGCGGTTAAAGAGTTCGAGGAACTCAAATTCAGGAAGCCCCACTGCGGGTGTCGGGTCAGCCATAATTTCGTTGAAAACCAAATCGTTGGGATACGGTTTGACATAAACAAAGGAGATTGTTTGCCCGGTCATACGATTTCCGGCAAGGTCTGCTATTCCGGAAACGGTCAGCTCATAAGACTGATTTCTATCCAAATGTTTAGAAAAGGTCAGTATCACAGATTTTCTGTCAGCAGAAAGCGTTATGACTGAAAGATTTCCGGCAGCAGGCAAAAGCTGATAATTCGCAGGTTGCAGCGACGAAAGGCTGTCTATGATTTCGTTAAAAAAGAGCGTCAATGTACTATCAGAGTACACAAAAAGGCTGTCTATCTCCGGCGGCAACGTGTCCACCAACGGAGAACCCGCGTAAACATCATCAAAAAAAATCTTTTTCGCATTGCTTTGCGTATATTGACAATAGAGACCAAAATAAGCCGAAATACCATAACGGTCATCTCTTCCTTCTGCTTCTTTCCGGAAGTTATCTCCGCCTGCAGGGTCGGCAAAAAGCTGCCAGTTTCCCAATGAATCACGAAGAACCTTTATCCTTACGGTGAAAGCCTTTGAGAGTAGTCCTTCGGTTCCGCGACAAACGGAAACTATGGTGTCATCCGACTTTCGGAACAGCTCGATGGCATCGCTGCTGCCGGCCTCTCCGAGCTGCAGATAATAACCTTTTGAAACTTGTGTGATATCCGGGTTGTCAGCAGTGAGGAAAATGCGGATATAATTTTTTGAAGAAGGACTAAATGCCGCCTTGACCCAAATTTGCCATTCAGTTTGAGGAAGTATTTGAAAAGGCGTTGAAAGCCAGGCTTTGCCCGCCACGCTGTCATTTAGTTGCAACTGCTTTTCGGTATTTACAATAAATTTGTCCACGGTTCCCGACCACACAGGGTTTCGGGTAAAATCCCCATCATCAAAATGTTCGTTAAGCTGGGAAAAAGCAACGAGTGGAAACAGAATGAGAAGAAGAAAAAAAGGTTTCATTATTTTGGTAATTTTGCAGCGTTTTCAGTTGAGCACATAAAAGTACAATAAAATAATGAAAGTTGCAATAATTGGTGCCACCGGAGTGGTGGGAAGAAAGATGATTAAGGTACTGGAAGAACATGATTTTCCGCTGACACGTATTTATGCTGTTGCTTCCGGTAAATCGGCCGGGGAAAAGATTCCTTTCAAACAGTCCGAGATTGAAGTTATTACATTTGAAAAAGCACTTCGTTCGAAATCGGATGTTGCTTTGTTTTCTGCTGGCGCAACTGTGTCTGAAATCTGGGCGCCAAAATTTGCCGAAGCAGGAACTACAGTCATCGACAACTCTCCTGCCTGGCGAATGAATCCGGAGATTCCTTTGGTTATTCCCGAAATTAACGGCAATATCCTGAAGGCTTCTCATAAAATCATTGCCAACCCCAACTGCTCAACTATCCAAATGCTCATGGCTATTGCTCCTTTGCACCGGAAATTTGGTATAAAGCGTATTGTAGTTTCCACTTATCAGTCGGTAAGTGGCAGCGGTAAAAAAGGCATTAAACAATTAATGGACGAACGGCAGCACATAGACGGAACAAAAATCTACCCATATCCCATTGACATGAACGTCATACCTCATGCCGGCGAATTTACCGAAACAGGATACACTACCGAAGAAGAAAAACTTGTCAACGAAACACATAAAATACTTAGCGATAATACCATAGCTATCTCGGCAACCGCCGCACGTGTGCCGGTAACCGGAGGTCATTCCGAATCTGTTAATCTCGAGTTGAGAAAAACATGGTCAATGGATGAAGTTATTTTTTTGCTGAATGAGATGCCGGGCTTAGTAGTTCAGGACGATCCGCAAAACAATATCTATCCCATGCCTGTTTCGGCTCAGGAGAAAGATGAGGTATTCGTGGGACGTATCCGGCGCGACAATTCAGTGAAAAACGGTTTGAATCTTTGGGTTGTAGCCGATAACCTGCGAAAAGGTGCTGCCACCAATGCGGTGCAAATTGCAGAATATTTGATAAAACAAAAATTGCTGGGCTAAAAAACACAAAATTGAAAATCTATCAATGTATAAAGGATTTTGAGGCGGTTCGTTATCCCGTCGTTACCATCGGAACTTTTGATGGTGTACATTTGGGACATCAGGCCATTTTCTCAAAGATGAAAGAAGAAGCCGCAAAACATAACGGTGAAACTATCGTAATTACTTTTTTCCCGCATCCACGGCTGGTTCTATATCAGGATAGTGTCAACCTGAAATTTATCAATACCCGTGAGAAAAAAATAGAACGATTGGAGAAAATTGGTATTGATCATCTGATTATCATCCCATTTACCAAAGAATTTGCCAGAAATACATCGGAGCAGTTTATCACCGACTATGTGGTAAAATATGTTCATCCTGCAAAGGTCATCATTGGCTATGACCACCATTTCGGCAGAAACCGGGAAGGAAGTTTCCGATTGCTGGAAAGTCTGAAACAAAAGTTTCGCTACGAAGTGGAAGAGGTTTCTCCTTTTTTTGTCGATGGCGCTCCGGTTAGCTCCACCCGTATTCGCAATTTGCTGCATGACGGCAATGTAAAAGAAGCCAATCGAATGCTGGGTTATGAATATGCCATTACGGGAAAAGTTGTCCGTGGCCAGCGTATCGGGCATAAAATAGGCTATCCTACTGCCAATCTGGAAATCCCAAACGAATACAAGTTGATTACCGCCAATGGTGTGTATGCCTGTCGTGTTTTGACAGGTAACAAAATTTATAAAGGCATGGGAAATATCGGCGTGCGTCCTACAATTGACCACGGGGACCTGACTATTGAAGTAAATATTTTTAATTTTGACGAAGATATCTATGACGAGAAGATCACCATCCAGTTTGTGGACAGGTTACGGGATGAAAAGAAATTTGAAAACCTCGATGCGCTGAAAGCACAACTCGCCAAAGACAAAGAGTTGTCAATTGTTCTATTATAAAATGTATTTTGACAAGAAGCGGATTTTTTATTTTAATGTTTTATATTGCTTTTGCCGGACCATCTCCTGTAATTGCACAAAATTCGGTATGGAGATGTGTAAAACAAGCGGATAATATCCGGGTTTATTCGCGAAAAAGCGATAGTGCCAATTACCGAATTATTAAAGCAACAACACGGTTGAAAACCACCTTATCCTCATTAGTGATGTTGCTGATTGATTCACCCAACCATAAAAACTGGGTGTTTATGAATAGAAAAAGTGTAATCCTTGAGAAGAAAAGCCCCTATTCATGGATTCTTTACAACCAAACGAACGCTCTCTGGCCGGTATCCGACAGAGATGTTATTTCCAGTGCATTTTTAATGCAGGATTCCGTAAGTAAAGTTGTTACTATCCGTGGAGAAGCCATGCCTAAATATCGTCCCACAGACCCGGACTATGTCCGGATTCCTTTTGCCCGCTCGCAATGGCGTTTTATTCCTTTACATGACGGCATGGTTGAAGTTGAGTTTACGCTCGAATTGGATGTAGGCGGGAAGATACCACAATGGCTGGCAAACCTGACAGCAACCAAAGGGCCTTATCAAACCATCCGCGGACTTCGTAAAGAAATTCTCCGAAAGAAATACAGAGACGCCTGTCTTCCTTACATTAAAGAGCCTTAACCATTTCGTAAATCAACTTGTCTCAGAATTGACAAGATTATCTTTCCCCTGAAAAATTGTGCAAAATATCTTGCAGGATTTCTTTTACCGCTTCGGCAGATTGGGCTTCCATCAACCGGATACGAAAAGGTTTAAAGCCGGGAAAACCTTTGAAATAAGCTGACCAGTGTTTGCGGATTTCCATAATACCACGGCGCTCACCTTTCCATGCTACCGACCGCTCCAAATGCAGCATACAAATGCGCACACGTTCTTCAATTCCGGCAGCCGGTAACAACTCTCCGGTAGCAAAATAGTGTTTTATCTCTCTGAATATCCATGGATTACCATAAACAGCCCGACCAATCATCAGCCCATCTACGCCGTAAGTCTCTTTGAAATGTTTTGCTGAAACCGGATCATTCACATCGCCATTGCCAAAAATCGGGATGTGCATGCGCGGATTGTTTTTTACTTCGCCAATCAGCGACCAGTCAGCCGGCGTAGAGTAGCGGGTAGTCCGAAGGCGGCCATGAATGGCAAGCGCTTGTATTCCCGTATCCTGCAGCCGCTCGGCAATATCCACAATTTCCCTGTGTTCTTCATCGTAACCAAGACGTGTTTTGACCGTTACCGGAAGGCTGACCGCTTTCACCACAGCAGCCGTCATCTTCACCATTTTAGGAATATCATTCAAAATACCGGAGCCGGCTCCTTTGGCCCCCACTTTTTTCACCGGACAGCCAAAATTAATGTCGATGAGGTCGGGATGGGCTTTTTCGGCATAACGAGCGGCAGCGGTCATAGAACCGATGTCGTGACCGAAAATCTGGATGCCGATGGGGTGTTCGGCATCTTCAAAATCCAGTTTCTTCACACTTTTATCCGCATCGCGAATCAACCCTTCCGAAGAGATAAACTCTGTGTACATCAGGTCGGCGCCAAACATTTTACACACATACCGAAAGGGCGGATCGGTAACATCCTCCATGGGTGCGAGCAGCAACGGGAACTCTCCGAGATTGATATTTCCTATTTTAACCACAGATTATTTTTTTGATACGAATTTGCTTTTTTGAGAGCATTAACAAGGTGGGGCAAAAATATTAATTTTGTGCTTTCTAATTACTTGTTAATGAAACGAAGGACTTTCTTTCCGGATACCAGGCCGGCCATCAAAATTTTCTGGTTAATTTTCATCATGGTTCTCTCGGCTTTGATCTTTTCCATCCTCGGACTTGTAGCCGGAAAACTACTTTTTCACCGCGACCTTACTTCTTTGCTGGGAATGCTCTCACAACCCGAAAGCAAAACCGCCATATCGTTTCTCTATATCTTCCAGATAATAAATCAGTTGGGGATGTTTATCCTGCCACCGTTGTTGTTTGCGTACCTTTTCAGTGCTAACAGCGGCCACTATCTGCGAGCCGACCGGATGCCTTCGTTGATGATACTTTTCCTCGCGGGGTTGAGTATTTTTGCCGTCCTGCCTTTTATCAACTGGCTGACATAAATCAATGCACACATGACATTCCCTAATGCGCTGGCTGGTATCGGCGAGTGGATGAAAGCCAAAGAAGCCCAGGCCGACAAGCTGACGGAGGTGTTTCTGCAAGTGAAAAGTCCGGCAGGATTAACGCTGAATCTGCTGGTGATTGCTCTGATTCCGGCGCTGGGTGAAGAGCTGCTTTTCAGAGGACTTCTACAACGATTGCTGGGCGAATGGACCAAAAACATTCATGTGGCTGTTATCCTGACAGCTGTCATCTTCAGCTCCTTACATTTGCAGTTTTTTGGCTTTCTCCCGCGGTTTTTACTGGGATTGATGCTGGGTTATATGCTGGAAATAACACAAAGCCTGTGGGTTCCGGTTTTTGCCCACTTTGTTAATAATGCCACTCTGGTGATTCTTTTCTACCTGCATTACAACGGATTCATTGCTACGAAAATGGAGGATTTCGGCAGTTCACAAAACTATTTCGTCATCGTACTCAGTCTGCTGCTGACAGTTGGATTGTTTTATGGAATGAATAGGAATTCTGTTGTGGACAGGCGATAAAGGCATAAGCAGATGATCACGTCAGATTTGAGTACTTTATATAATAATTATCCAAAAAAGATTTCCTACTGCCAACCTGCAATTTCTTTTTATCTCATTTTCCTGTCTTTTTGTCATAAATTCAGGAGGAGATAAATTTCTCACTTAAAAGCAACTGAATTACTATATAACAAATTAACAATAAGTATTTTACACGTTTTATGCATTAACTCTTATTACCGATAATGTCAGGGATAATTACCGGGAAACTTATTGTCGTAGATACTACCGGATTTTGGCATAATCATTGACTTCAATATGCCAACGGAAATTTTTGAAAAAAGACTCTTATAAAATATTAATCATAAAGAAGAAGAAAATGGGAAAAATAATTGGAATAGACCTGGGAACTACAAACTCTTGCGTTGCAGTAATGGAGGGCAACGAACCGGTGGTTATCCCGAACAGTGAAGGACACCGTACCACACCCTCAATTGTGGCATTTACGGACAATGGCGAACGCAAAGTTGGTGATCCGGCTAAACGTCAGGCCATTACAAATCCTAAAAAGACCGTAGCATCCATCAAACGTTTTATGGGGAATTCTTACGATGATGTTACTACCGAAATTAAACGGATGGCTTATGACGTGGCAAAAGGCGACAACAATACACCAAGAGTGAAAATTGACGACCGTCTATATACACCACAGGAAATATCGGCTATGGTACTTCAGAAAATGAAGAAAACAGCTGAAGATTATCTCGGACAAACGGTTACGGAAGCCGTGATTACCGTACCGGCATATTTTAACGATTCGCAACGTCAGGCTACAAAAGAAGCCGGAGAAATTGCCGGACTAAAAGTACGGCGTATCATCAACGAACCTACTGCCGCTTCGCTGGCTTATGGTCTCGACAAGAAAAAACAAGACGAAACCATTGCTGTGTTTGACCTCGGTGGTGGTACTTTTGACATCTCCATTTTGGAACTCGGCGATGGCGTTTTCGAGGTGAAATCCACCAACGGAAACACACACCTTGGAGGAGATGACTTTGACGGGAAGATTATCAACTGGCTGGCAGATGAATTCAAAAACGATGAAGGCATTGACTTGCGTAAAGACCCGATGGCATTGCAACGGCTGAAAGAAGCTTCCGAAAAGGCAAAAATTGAGCTTTCCAGTTCTGCGGAAACAGAAATCAACCTGCCTTACATTATGCCTGTAGATGGCGTCCCAAAACATCTGGTGCGCAAACTGACCCGTGCCAAATTTGAGCAACTAACAGACAGCCTTATCAAAGCTACTGTTGAACCTTGTAAATTGGCACTAAAAGATGCCGGCCTGACCACTTCCGATATAGATGAAGTTATCCTCGTTGGCGGCTCGACACGTATTCCGGCCATTCAGAAAATTGTAAAAGATTTCTTTGGAAAAGAACCTTCAAAAGGTGTGAATCCGGATGAAGTAGTTGCTATTGGAGCTGCTATTCAGGGTGGCGTACTTACCGGCGAGGTAAAAGACGTGCTGCTGCTCGACGTAACACCCCTCTCGCTCGGTATTGAAACTCTTGGTGGCGTGATGACCAAGCTGATTGAAGCCAACACGACCATCCCAACCAAGAAATCGGAGACTTTTTCTACAGCTGCTGACAACCAGCCTTCGGTGGAAATTCATGTGTTGCAGGGCGAACGCCCCATGGCTAACCAAAACAAAAGTATCGGCAGGTTTCATCTCGACGGCATTCCGCCATCGCCCCGCGGTGTTCCGCAAATCGAAGTTACTTTCGACATTGACAGCAATGGCATCCTGAACGTTACAGCCAAGGATAAAGCTACCGGAAAGTCGCAGAATATCCGCATCGAAGCCTCTTCAGGATTGTCAGATGAGGAAATAAAAAAGATGAAAACCGAAGCAGAAGCCAATGCCGAAGAGGACAAAAAAGCCAAAGAACGTATTGACAAGCTGAACGGTGCCGATGCACTGATCTTCCAAACGGAAAAACAACTGAAAGAGTATGGCGATAAGTTACCGGCAGATAAAAAATCTGAAATTGAAAGTGGCCTGGAAGCATTACGTAATGCACACAAATCGCAGGATATTCCGGCTATCGATGCCGCCATGGAAAAGCTAAATGCTGTCTGGCAAAAAGCCAGCGAAGACATGTATAAAAACGCACAAGGCGCTACCCCCGGTGGCCAGACTCCTCCACCTAATGCAGGTGGTGATGCCGGCGCTCCCGGAAGCAACACCAACGGTGGCGATGATGAAGTTACTGATGTGGACTTTGAAGAGGTTGATGATAAGTAATACCTGCCGGAAAACGTCAATCTCTTTCTTGCCTGATGCGAGACAAGCTGTTGAGCCTATCCTCAAATCAGTCATCCCGATAATAATGTCGCGGACTCCTGATTTTCAGATTGCGCTCGCCTCGACCTTGACGACTTCTGACAACCACCTACTAAAATAGGGAGTTTTTTTGCTGAAGCTAATCAACATCAAAAGGATAAAAAGGCTGTCTGCTAAAGCGGATGGCCTTTTTTATTTAAGAGCACCTATGACAACGCTGATGATAAGAAATAGTGTAAGGGATTGTAAAGATTAACTTTCCCAAACAGTTTTTGTGATTTTCTTGATTCGTACACATGTTTTGTCCTAACTTTGCACTGAATTATTAATACAAAAAGTTATGAAAAAGTTATTTATTGCCGGATTGATGTTGATTTTTGCCCTTCCGGGAGCTTTTGCTCAAAAATCAAACAAAGTGGTGATGGACCCCATACTGCATCGCGATGTAATGGTGGGAACCTGCACACGTAACGGCTTGGAAAACGGCATCTTCGGCCAATGGTTCAATGCAGAATACAAAAACTATCATCCGGATGCTACCTTAATTAAAACAATTGCAAAAACGATCAACAAAACCAATATTACCATTGTCTTCGGCAGCTGGTGTGGCGACAGTAAAATGCAGGTGGGCCGTTTTTTCAAAATACTGGACAAAGCCGGTTTTGACGAGAGCCATCTGAAAACCATCGCTGTTTTTCGCTCCCTGAAAGCCGGTGATACGGATATTTCCGGGTTACATATCCGGCGAATTCCGACTTTTATTGTCTATTATCAGGGTAAAGAAACAGGACGGATAGTGGAATCTCCACGGGTAAGCCTTGAAGCAGATTTAGCTGCTATCCTCAAAAAGATAAAATAAATCGATGGTAACGTTTTCAACCATAAAAGAAATTTCCGCTTATCTCGGGCAACAGAAAGCTACGGGAAGGAGCATTGGCTTTGTGCCCACCATGGGCGCATTGCACAAGGGGCATATGGCACTTATGCAGCGGGCAAAAAACGAAAATGACCTTTTGGTGGTAAGTATCTTCGTAAATCCCGAGCAGTTCAACAATGCCGATGATTTGAAAAAATATCCGCGTACGCTCAGAGAGGACAGTCAAAAGCTGGAAGAGATAGCATGTGATGTACTTTTTGCTCCGGATACCAATGAAATGTATCCTGAAAAAGTTACAGAACAGTACGATTTTGGCCAGCTGGATAAAGTGATGGAAGGGGTTTTCCGTCCCGGTCATTTCAACGGTGTGGCTATTGTAGTAAAAAAACTTCTCGACATTGTCCGCCCGGATCGTGCCTATTTTGGTGAGAAAGATTTTCAACAGCTGGCGATCATTAAAAAGCTTGTGGCTATGGAAAAAATTCCCGTGGAAATTGTCCCCTGCCCCATTGTCCGCGAACCCGACGGCCTGGCAATGAGTTCGCGCAACCGCCTTTTGAATTCGGAAGACCGGAAGATAGCGCCGTTTATTTACAAGACACTCAAAGAAGCAAAACTACGGCGAAATCATATTTGTGCCAACCCGTTGCGACAGATGATTATCAATATTTTTGAAGGTAATGACCATTTCAGGCTGGAGTATTTTGATATTGTGAATGACGAAACACTCCAGCCTGTCAACGCATGGAACAACAAAACAGGAACTATTGCCTGTGTTGCCGTGTGGCTTGGAAATATTCGCCTTATCGATAACATCCGGATTATTTAATACTTTTGCAAAAAAATTGTGGCTTAATCATGCTTGAAAGATGACAATAGAAGTCCTGAAATCGAAAATTCACCGTGCTACCGTTACAGAGGCGAATTTGAATTATATCGGCAGTATCACCATTGACGAAGAGCTGATGGATGCCGCCAACCTGATTGAAAACGAGAAGGTCAGTATCTACGACATTACCAATGGCAGCCGGCTCGACACTTATGTCATCAAGGGAAAACGCCACTCCGGAGTAATCTGTCTGAATGGCGCCGCCGCACGCAAAGTGGCCGTGGATGACCTCATTATCATTGTTTCTTATGCTGTCATGGATTTTGAAGAAGCAAAAAGTTTTAAGCCGCATATCATTTTTCCTGATAGAAATAATTTTTTAAAATAAGCCGGTAAAAAGTGCAGCGCAAACAGGTAATTTCTGTTTTGAAGTATCTCCTTTTTCTGGTTTTCGGACTGGTTCTTTTGTGGCTGAGTTTCCGGAAATTAGACATGAACGAGGTGTGGGGTGAAATACGTAAAGCTCATTATTCATGGCTCTTTTTCTCACTCTTTTTGGTATTGATTTCCCATGTTTTACGCGCTGCCCGATGGAATCTGCTCATTGGCGGGCTGAACTACAAAACACGGCTTACCACAACTTTTTATTCCGTTATGATTGGCTATCTTGCCAATACGGCTGTTCCCCGCATGGGAGAGTTTGTCCGATGTGGCGTCTTATCAAAAAAAGAAAATATTCCTTTTAATGCCCTGTTCGGGACGGTCATAATAGAACGCATCTTCGACCTCATCGTATTGGTCATGCTGATATTTGGAGTGATTGTGTTTCAAGTAAGGCTGCTCCGCGACTTCCTGCACGAAATACTTGGTCCTTTTGCCAGAACAATTTTTGTAAATATCTGGGATATCAGCCTTTTTTCCGCATTGATATTGTTTGTTTTAGCAGGGATTTTTATTTTACTGAAACGAAACAAACACCGATACAAAAATCACTCTATTTATCTGAAAATGAGAGTCTTTTTCAAAGGCGTGCTGGAAGGTATTAAGACCGTGAAAACTATGAAAGATAAGTGGCTGTTTCTCATTTATACTTTTCTTATCTGGCTGTTTTATGCGCTGATGGTTTATGTTCCGGTTATGATGTTTCCCGAAACCTCTTCGCTGAATTTCGTGGATGGACTTACCCTGCTCGCCATAGGAAGCCTTGGTATTGTTGCACCTGTTCCGGGAGGAATCGGTGCATACCATTTCATTGTAAAATCCATTCTTGTAGAACTCTACCACATCAGTCCCGATGTGGCCATCTCTTTTGCAACAATAACACATGCAGGACAGACTCTTCTAAATGTGGTTGTGGGTGGTCTTGGATATTTGATTATCTTTCTGACCAAATCTCAAAAACCTCGTAATGAAAAATTATAACATTATCGAAAAGAAGATTCTGGAAAAAGAAAAGCTATCGAAAATGCTCCTCTTATGGCGTTTTCAGCAAAAGAAAATTGTATTTACCAACGGCTGTTTCGATTTACTGCATTTGGGCCACATCGACTATTTGAGCAAAGCCAAAGATGAAGGCGACATTTTAATTGTTGGTATAAACACGGATCGTTCGGTGAAAATGCTGGATAAAGGAACAAACCGGCCAATTACCGGAGAAATTAGTCGTGCCACCATTATTGCTGCACTTCATTTTGTGGATGCAGTCGTTTTGTTTGATGAAGAAACACCTTACAAACTGATAAAAACGATGCAACCAGATGTGTTGGTAAAAGGCAGCGACTACCGGCCGGAAGATATTGTGGGATACGATGTTGTAAAAGAAAAAGGCGGAGAGGTGATTACAATCGACTTCCTGAAGGGCTACTCTACCACCGGTATCATAGAAAGAATAACGAGCGGAAAGTAAAAATCGTAAAATGTAGAAATATCCAACACGTAAATGTAAAATGCCGCTTCATTTTCGATAATTTCGGCTAACTCCTACTTTAATGTACTGAAAAATAATCGAAGGAACAATTATTTGTAGAATTTATTGCTGCAAGGAAACATTTCCCATAGAATTTGGTTACCCGAATGAGATCCCAAAAGGGGATAAATATGAAAAGCTCTGTACACATTGCGGGGAAAAAAGAATGAGAAAATCTCATAACTCTGAAGGGGTTAAACAAAAGACACATATATATCCATGTTACCCCCTGTTTTAAAAAAATAAAAACAAAAATAAATTTGGTTAATCGGATATTTGTACATATTTTAGTACATTATTACGTACTAAATATAAAATTATGTTAACAACAACAATTTCAGACTTTAGAAAAGATATTAAAAAATACCTTGACAGGGTAACTGAAAATTTTGAGACTTTAATAATTAATCGTGGAAAAGATTCAGGAGTTGTTATTATTTCATTAGAAGAATACAATTCTTTAAACGCAACTCAATACGAGTTATCATCAAAGACAAATGAAGCGAGGCTTGATTCTGCAATTGAAAAGTTAAAAAAGGGATCAATGTTTCAAAAAGAACTTATTGACTAATGAAATATATATTTGTTGATGAATCCTGGGAAGATTATTTATATTGGCAGAAAACCAATAAAAAATTACTTAAAAGAATAAATGACTTGTTAAAAGATATTTCACACAATCCGTATTCAGGAATTGGGAAACCAGAACCATTAAAATATAAATATAGAGGATTTTGTTCCCGCAGAATTAATAGTGAACACAGACTGATTTACCAAGTTAGAGGCGAAGAAATACTAATTGCTAAATGTAGATTTCACTACGATTAAAAAAAAAGGGGGTAACAGCACCTCATACACTATAGCCGGCTTTGTTCTTCGTTACGAAAATAGTTGTATTTAGCTATTGGAAATACAAGAAAATACGGATAGAAACCGGCTACGGTGCATAGTCAAACCGTTGTACACAAGCTAAAAATAAATATTATAATGACTTATAGTCATAACTTTTGGTCATTATAGTAATTTGATTTATTTTTGCAGGAAAAAAAGAAATGTATCAAAGAATAATTGAAGATATTGTAAAAGATAAAATTGGAAGTGGAAAAGCAATAATCATTGTTGGAGCAAGGCAGGTTGGGAAAACCACATTAATAAAAAAAATACTTGAAGGACAAGAATATCTATTTCTTGATGCTGACGACCCTTCAATAAGACAATTACTTTTAAATCCTAATACAGAAGAAATACGAACAATTTTGGGTGAGAATAAAATCGTTTTTGTTGACGAAGCACAGCGAATAAATGGTATAGGATTGACACTGAAAATTATTACCGACCAATTTAAAAAAGTTCAATTATTTGTTTCAGGTTCCTCATCTTTTGATTTGGGAAATAAATTAAACGAACCATTAACAGGCAGAAAATGGGAATATGAATTATTTCCAATATCGTGGGAAGAATTTGAGGAAAAAGAAGGTTTTGTAAAATCAGAACAACAAATCGAAAACAGATTATTATTTGGGTTTTATCCCGAAGTTCTAAACAATAAAGGAAAAGAAAGAACAGTATTAAAAAATCTGGTAAGTAGTTATCTGTATCGCGATATTCTTGCATTCTCAGAAATCAGGAAACCCGAAATATTAGATAATCTTTTATTAGCCCTTGCATTACAAGTAGGAAGTGAAGTCAATTATAATGAACTTGCAGGAACAATAGGAGTAAATAAAATTACAATTCAAAAATATATTGACATTCTTGAAAAAGGAGATATTATTTTTCGATTAAACAGTTTCAGTAGAAATTTAAGAAATGAGATAAAACGAAACAGAAAAATTTATTTTTATGATAACGGAATAAGAAATATGATTATAGGAAATTTTAATCCACTTAAACTACGAACAGATGTTGGAGCACTTTGGGAAAATTTCCTGATTTCAGAAAGGAGAAAACAAAATATTTATAAAGACACATTTGCAAGAATGTATTTTTGGCGAACCAAACAACAGCAGGAAATTGATTTTGTAGAAGAAAAAGACGGAAAAATTTATGGATTTGAATTTAAATGGAAAACAAAAGCAAAAATAAGATTACCTGAAACATTTGTAAAAACATATAATGCAAAAGCAAAGATAATTAACCGAAATAATTTTAGAGAATTTGTAATAATTAAATAGTTAGTGTACAAAAAAGGCTCCTGCACCATAGCCGGTTCCATCCTCCGATATGGAAATAGTTATAAATTTAGCCATTGGAAATAATAAGAAAATACGGCTAAAATCGGCTTCGGTGCATAGCCCTGCAGAATTACCAGCAATTGTGAAATTAAAAAAAACTTCCGCCTTCGGTTTTCTGACTTCCCCCATAATCGATTCCTTTAGCACTACAATAACAATTTACCCATTAAAATGGAAGTAGAACAATAAAAAATAGTAAAGTATAGTTCTAATTCTCAATACTTTACAATCCTTTTCAAAAAATATGTTAAAAAAACACTTGACAAATAATATTTTTGTTGTATCTTTGCAAGTGATTACTTACTTATAAAGATTAAAAATTTGAATAAAGTAGCCATGGGAAATAAAAAAATCAGATTGTTTGATATCAGAAGCTAACGGAGTATCAATAAAAAATTTATTAGTTTGTTAAGTAAATACTCGCTTGCTAAATGATAACAGAGTCGAAACAACAAAATCGAGAAGAAAAAATGAAAACAGTTGTGGAAAGAGCATCGGGAACGGTAAGAAAGAAACAAATTAAAAAAGCCACCCTTGAGATTATCTCCGGGGAAGGATTTAAAAACCTTTCTACCAAAAATCTGGCCAGCCATGTACACCTGAGCGAAGGAGCCATCTTCCGTCATTTTCATTCAAAAAACGACATCATCCTCTCGATTTTTTCTGATGTGAAAGATGATTTACTCAAATCATTGCAAAAAATAGCCGAGAAACAAACCCCGCCCCAAAAAAGGCTGGAAGAGTTTATGCGCTTTCATATAAAATATCTGAAATTGAACAACGGTGTTACCATTTTGTTGTTTACCGAAGCTGCTTATCAAAATAACAATCTGCTGAAAAAACAATTAAACCAGTTTTTTTGGCTTATTAAACAATATTTCGGAAAAATCATCCACGATGGTATTGCCTTGGGTATTTGGAATAGTACGCTTTCGGTTGACACCATCTCCTCCCTGTATATTGGGATTCCCATTACCATGAACATTGAAATGAATCTGATTCCGGAAATTTTTTCCTATGACAATTTTTGTAGTCAGATGTTTTTGTTGATTTCTCGTTTGTTGGTATGTGCAGAACAATAAATAAACAAAAAAAGAACCTATAAAACTCAAAACAATGAAAAATGTAAAACAAACCATTTTTAAAGAAGCGGTCAATCAGGTAATATCCAATAAAATGTTGCGTGTAATGGCTGTAAAACAACTGGATAAATATCTGTATAGTAACCTGACAGGTATAGGCCGTCAGCTGCTGGAACAGGAAAAACTGGATCAGTATGCATTTATGTCGTCTATTGTAAACCAGGTAAGAAAAAACCTTGACAAAGGCTTTATCAAACCCGCCGTTATGAAAAAGATGGCAAAAGTTTTTGTGGGCGATTCATATAATCCCGACAGACACCAAAAGCTAAATCCTGCCAAAGAAGCTTACAAAGAAAAATACGGCGATTATCCCCCGCAGTTTATCACCCTCTCTCCCGGAAAAGGATGCAACCTACATTGTACAGGATGCTATGCCTCAGCCGATTCGGCTATTGCCGAGAAACTTGACTTTGAAACAACAAGGAGGATTGTAAAAGAAACTCATGATATTTTTGGAAGCCGGTTTATAACCATCAGCGGTGGTGAACCGTTTATGTACAAATCGGATGGGAAAACTATTTTTGATCTTTTTGAGGAGTTTGACGATATGTTTTTCCTCGTTTATACCAACGGGACCCTTATTACTGAAGGCATTGCCAACAAACTGGCCGAACTGGGAAATGTTACGCCTGCTATTTCCGTTGAAGGCTGGGAAGAACAAACCGACGAAAGACGCGGAAAAGGTGTTTATCATCGTATTCTGAAAGCTATGGCTAATCTGCGTAATGCGGGCGTTCCGTTTGGCATGTCAGTTACCTCAACAAGCCACAATATCGAAACACTTTTGAAAAATGATTTTTATGAATACTTCTTTAATGAACTGGGAGTTTCCTACATGTGGCAGTTTCAGCTTATGCCTATTGGCCGGGGAAAAGATGTAATTGATTTGATGATTTCACCCGAACAACGTGTAAAACTTTACAAACAATGGACACATTTTCTCGAAGACAAACATTTCCCCATTGCAGACTTCTGGAATTCGGCATCTCTTTCCAGCGGATGTATTGCTTATGGCAGATGGAACGGCTATTTCTATATCGATTGGAACGGAAACATCATGCCTTGTGTTTTTGTTCCGTATTATGTTGACAATGTGAAAGATTTGTATGCCAATGGCAAAACACTGGCTGATGGTCTTCAATCAAAATTGTTTAAAAACGGAAGAAAATGGCAAAAAGACTATGGATTTGAAAACCCGGAGCACAGAGGAAACGTGTTGATGCCCTGCTCTATCCGCGACCACTATAAAAACTTCAAAGAAAACATTCTAACCTCTGACGTCAAAGGTGAAGATGAGGAAGCCGAAGCCGTATTGCACGATCCGGAATATGAAAAAATGCTTATTGCTTTTGATGATGAACTTCAAAAGCTGACAGAAGGTATTTTTAATGAGAAGTATTTAAAAAATGAACCGGTTACCAATGAAGCCTGATAAATTCCATACTGTTATTGTTGACAGGAAAGAACACATCAGGGATTTTCTGGATTTCCCTGATATGCTTTATAAATCTGACAAAAACTGGATAAGGCCGTTGGATGAAGAAATTGAAAAAGTTTTTAATTCCGAAACCAACAAGCTTTTCAGAAACGGAGATGCCTCCCGATGGATTTTACTGGATAAAAGGCAACAGATAGTGGGACGTTTGGCTGCATTCTACAACAAAAAAAGTGCTGTAAAAAACAGCCAGCCAACCGGTGGTATTGGCTTTTTTGACTGTATCAACAACCAGCAGGCTGCCAATACCCTTTTTGATACCGGCAAAAACTGGCTCAAAGAAAAAGGTATGGAAGCCATGGACGGCCCCATAAACTTTGGCGACCGCGATAATTTCTGGGGTTGCCTGTCTGAGGGATTTGACCATAAACCGGTTTTTAACATGCCTTACAATTATCCGTTCTACAACAGCCTGTTTGAAAACTACGGATTTAAAAACTACTTCAATCAGTACACCTATCATATTGATGTGCAGGGCGGTTCGCATTCGCCCATAATTCGGGAGAAAGCAGCCCGTTTACATCGCGATCCAAACTATCATTTTGAGATTCTCGGCAAAGAAAATCAATCACGCATAGCCAACGACTTTATGGTCATTTTCAATAAAGCCTGGGCACGATTCTCAGGCGTCAGTCGTATTCGTAAAGAGCAGGCCAGAGCTTTATTCAAAACATTAAAACCCATCATGGATCCACATGCCGTTATATTTGGCTATTACCAAAACGAACCCATTGCATTTTATGTGATGGTTCCCGATCTAAACCAGATAATACAAAAATTTAATGGTAAAATGAATCTACTGAATAAGTTCAGACTTATTGCTGATTTAAAGCTATTCAAAAAATGCGACCGGCTTATCGGCCTGATTTTCGGCGTAGTTCCCGAACATCAGGGCAAAGGGGTTGAATCTGCACTCGTAGTACGTTTTGAAGATGAAATTTTCAGTGGAAGAGTAAAATATACCGATTTGGAGATGAACTGGATAGGTGATTTTAATCCCGGCATGATGAAACTGGTCGAACAAATCGGGGGAACCATTTACAAAACACACATTACTTACCGGTATCTTTTTGATACCGAACAGAAATTTGAACGGGCAAAAAAAACTTCATAGAAAAGATAAACTCTTGTTATAAATTCTTTTTAAGAAAGAGTTATCCTGATCTTAAAATTGTAAAAATGAAACTCATCATATATCGTGTCATCGAAGTGAAAACAAAAAAGCAGGAAAAGGCATTTCTCAGGTCTCCACGATCACTTTATGCCCGCGAGGAAGACACCCATTTTGTAAACTCACTTTGTGAAGAAACCAAAAAGTTTTTCTCCCCGTCAAAAAACCCGATGATAAAACAGGGAGAGGCGAAGCGATGGCTGCTATACGATGTCAA
>JAJRQN010000025.1 GCA_024280235.1 Bacteroidota bacterium
AAATCTTATTAAGAATTCTAATTTTCTTCGATCCGAGAAGCACGGGATTGGACATAATTTTTCTGAGTTCCCTGTTTTCTGCAAGAACAGAGCCTACCAAATGCATATCGGCAGCGACTTTTTCTTCCATCTTGTTTTCAATCGAAAGGTCGAAAAGGGCCTGTGCGTATCTTTTTGCCAGCAAATTCACTCTCATGGTAAAGGTCTGTTAGTTTAAACTTGTTTCTTTCAAAAGTTTCTCAATATATTTTTTCTGTTTGGCTTTATCTTTCAGCTCTTCTCTGAGAATCTTTTCAGCGATTTCGATGGAATATTCGGCAACAGTAGATTTTATCTCGCGCAAAGCGGCAAGTTTTTCGCTATTGATTTTTTCTTTGGCGCTTTCAACAATTACGGAAGCTTCTTTCTCGGCTTTTCCTTTTGCATCACCAATAATCTGGTCTTTCATTTTACGTGCTTCCGTAAGGATTGTATCACGTTCTTCCATGGCTTCTTTGAGCAGCTTCTCATTGTCTGTTTTAAGACGTTTCATTTGCTCCTGAGCTTCTTTTGCCGAATCGAGGGCTTCCTGAATACTCTGCTCACGTTCTTTCAGACCTTTCAGGATGGCAGGCCATGCATATTTTCCAAGAATAAACAACACCAGGCTAAAAGCAAGGGTCATCCAAAAAATCAGGCCTATTCCGGGATTAATTAATTGCATAATATATCTTTTTTGTGTTGATTTCTAATTGAGGTATTCCGGCCTACCGCCGGAATACCTTAAAATTACATTTCCGTCTATTGATTATATAAAAACAATCAACAAACAGACGACGATAGCCCCAAAGGCAACCCCTTCGACAAGTGCTGCAGATATGATCATGTTGGAACGAATGTCGCCTACAGCCTCAGGCTGACGTGCAATGGCTCCCATCGCACCCATACCAATCTGTCCAATACCAATGCCGGCACCAACAGCAGCAAGACCGGCACCTATTCCGGCGCCCATAATTGCAAAAGGAGCCATGTTAGCCGCAACTTGTAGTAAAATAGTTAATAAATGCATAATTTATAATTTAGAGATGAATAAATAATTTTTAAATTAATGATGTTCGGGCACTTCTGTCGCCATTCCAAAATAGAGTGCAGAAAGTAATACAAAAACATAAGCCTGGATAAAAGCCACCAATACTTCAAGCAAGTCCAAAAAGATGGCAAAACTGATGGAAAGGATAGAAACGCCATATCCCAAACCTACTCCAAACTTTCCGAAAATAAATATCAGGCTGATAAAACCTGCCAGTACAATATGGCCGGAAACCATGTTGGCAAACAGTCGAACCATCAGGACAAAAGGCTTGGTGAAAATACCCAAAAGCTCTACAAAAGGCATCAGTGGGATCGGAAATTTTAACCACCACGGAACGCCGGGGGTGTTGAAAATATCTTTCCAGTAATGTTTGTTGCTGCTCATAGTGGTAATCACAAACGTGAAGAAAGCCATTATACCGGTAACAGCAATGTTTCCGGTAACATTAGCTCCACCGGGGAAAAAAGGAAAAATGCCAAAAAGATTACTGAATAAGATAAAAAAGAACAGTGTCATCAGGTAAGGCAGATAGCGTTCGTATTTTTCCTCTCCGATAGAATCTCTGGCAACATCATCGCGGATAAACAGCACCAATGGCTCCAACAATGACTGCATCCCTTTGGGCGCCTGACCTTTTCTTTTGCGATAGGACTTAGCAATAGAGAGAAAAATCAGAACAACGAGAAACGCATTGATTAAAATAGCGAATACAGTCTTTGTTATGGAAATATCCAATTGTGGAAGAACCTCTTTCCCTTTGGCATTCGTACGAACCAGCTTGCCAACATTAGGGCCATCTTTAGCTACATGATAACCTTTGTAAGAGGCGTCATGTTTTAACTTCGAAGAAGAAAATAGAATCCAGTGTCCTTTGTCATAAAGAATAACAGGCAGATACAAAGAAACATGATGTTCACCTATCGTAAAAAAATGCCATTCGTAGGAGTCTGTAACATGCTCCATAATCATATCTCCAATATCAAGCTGTTCTTTTTGAGTATCCGCTCCTTTCTCAACAGAGGACGTTTCTTTTGCCGCCATTGAGTTTAATGATGCAAGAAAAAAGAAAGAAAAAGATAAAAGAAAGATAACAATTTGATTTACAGCTGGTTTCCTTACCATAATTTCTAAAGGTATTCGTTTTATTTCTTGTGTGCAATTTTACGAAGAAAAGCTGTAAAAATAAAAGGTTTTAAAAAATTATTTTATATCGCTTCCTAAATTAGCCTGATTCATTCGCAAAGGAATCAATTGCGAAGCCAGGCTGCTCCGATTAAATACCGGCACGTTTTTATTTTTACTCCATCTTTTTCGCCCGGTTCCAATAGGCATCCATTTCTTCCAGCGTCATGTCCGTCAGGTTGTAACCCTCTTTGGCCGACTGGGTTTCGATGTACTGAAACCGGCGGATAAATTTCCGGTTGGTACGCTCCAGCGCATCATCGGGGTTGATGCCCACATAACGGGCATAGTTGACAAGAGCAAAAAACAGATCGCCAAATTCCTCTTCAATTTTATCTTTTGAAGTTTGCTGTTCCACCTCCGTTTTCAGTTCGTTCATCTCCTCCTCCACTTTTCCCCAAACCTGAGCACGCTCTTTCCACTCAAAGCCCACACCTTTTACCTTTTCCTGCATACGGTAAGCTTTCAACAACGGCGGTAAAGACTTTGGAACCCCCGGAAGCACCGATTTCTTTCCTTCTTTCAGTTTCAGTTTCTCCCAGTTGTCGGCCACCTCATCAGCGCCGGCCACTTTCACATCGCCATAAATATGCGGATGACGGTAAACCAGTTTGTCGGAAATACCTTCCAGCACATCCCTGATGTCGAAGGCTTTTTTTTCTTCTCCTATTTTGGCATAAAAAACCAAATGCATCATTAAATCGCCCAGCTCTTCGCGTATTTCATCCAGGTTTTTGTCGAGAATAGCATCTGAAAGTTCATAGGTTTCTTCGAGTGTCAAATGTCGAAGACTTTCCAGCGTTTGTTTTTTATCCCACGGACAGCCTTTGCGCAGATCATCCATAATGTCGAGCAACCGCTCAAAAGCTTCTGTTTTTTCCTGCCGGTTAGCACCGAAATGTTGTTTTTCTACAATAATAAATTTTGCGCAAAAATAGGGACTTAATCCTATTTAGGCATATAATTCAGTGAAAAAGCATCACAGGCATACCCAAAAATCCCAGCATCTCCAATGTAGAAAACAACACTAAAAATTTTTATATCGGATTGGAAAAGTAAATAGTTACGGGATTTGAAAAATAGTATTTTTGTTGAAAGAAAGAACAGAATTGTTTCGCTATTATGGCTGTTCTTTTTTTGATGACTTTCAATAAAATTTCAGGCTCAAAAAAGAAAACAGGATAACAAGGCATGGAAAAGTACGCAGAAAACCAAAGTTTTGAGAATATTAACTTCTCCGAAAAAGGATTTACAAAAGGAGAATATGAGAACTGTACTTTCACAAATTGCGACTTTTCAGAAGCCGATCTTTCCGAAACAATTTTTGAAGATTGTGAATTTATTCATTGTAATTTAACGCTGATAAAGCTGACAAAAACGGCATTACGAAAAGTGAAGTTTACAGATTGTAAAATGCTGGGGATAAATTATGAAAATTGCAATGAATTCGGGTTTGAAGTAAACTACGAAAACTGTACCCTAAACCACTCCTCATTTTATAAAAAACGGCTTTTCAGAATGACCTTCATAAACTCACAACTACAGGAAGTAGATTTTTCAGCCTGCGACTTAAAGGAATCGGTTTTCAAAAATTGCAATTTTGCAGGAGCAGTTTTTGATAATACAATAATGGAGAAAGCCGACTTCCGAACCTCTTACAATTATTCCATTGATCCGGAAACAAACCACATAAAAAAAGCAAAATTTTCATTATCAGCAATCTCCGGGCTTTTATACCAATATGATATTGAAATTGATATGGCAAATTAGCAATACCAGAAAACGGAAACTTTGAAAATAAACACCGCCAATAAAACAACTTTAATAAATACAAATTCCAAAACCATGAAAATTTCAATGAAAAGTAATTTAAAATGGCTGACAACATCTCTATTGCTTATAGCGGTTTCGTGTACACCATCCGGCAAACGGCTAAGCACCAAATATCCAATTATTACCAAAATAAAACAGGACAAAAGCAGTCCTTTTTATGTTGACTTCCAACATTATCCCACAAACCGGAAAGCACTTCCGGTGGGTGTTTTTGACTCAGGGACGGGGGGGCTTACGGTATTGGAGGCTATTCTGAATTATGACCAACACAATAATGTTACCCATAAACCGGGTGCCGATGGTATTCCGGATTTCAAATCAGAGTATTTTGAATATCTTGCTGATGATGCCAACATGCCTTACGGACGTTATGATGCAGAAGGGAAAGCTGATTTTTTGAGAGAGCTGGTCATAAAAGATGTGCGTTTTATATTGGGAAATACCTATTTCTTATCACCACGGGACACAATTCCTCAAACTGATAAAAAACCGGTGAAAGCCATTGTCATAGCGTGTAATACAGCAACTGCTTTTGGTTTGGAGACGGTCAGGAAAGCTACGAGAGAATGGGGATTGAACATGAATATCCTTGGCATCATTGAAGCCGGAGTAAAAGAAACACTCCGGCAAATGAAAGGAAAAAAAGGAGTTATCGGCATTCTCGCCACGGAAGGAACCTGTGCTTCAAACGGTTATCCCCGAACCATTAAGAAACTCTTACCGCAGTTTCCCGAAGCCGGAAAAGTTTTCGTAATTCAGCAGCCCGGCATAGGCCTTGCCGGCGCTATCGATGGTGATCAAAACTACATAGACCCGCAAGCCAAAAGCCTGAGAAGTTCTGCTAACTATAAAGGGCCTTCTGTCGGCAATCCGAAATATCCTATTGACCTTGCGTCGATTCGCCAATACAATTTCGATACAACAGGGAACCAGCTGTTAGTAAAGAAGGACAAAAACGGGAAATGGATACAAATACAATTAAACTCCGTTTCCAATTACATAAAATACATGGCAACCAATATGACCATAAAAATGACAAAAAATTATCCCGGAGAAACATTGAATGAAGTTATCCTCGGTTGTACTCATTATCCATATTACACCAAACAAATACGGGCACAGTTTCTTTATCTGAAAACATTGAATAAGAAATATGATAAAGTTATTCCCGAAGATATTTCCTTTATTGACCCGGCAAAATCGTTGGCAGGAGAACTTTATAACTATCTGTATAAAAATAAATTATGGGCTTCATCAAACAACAGGAACAGCCGTTTTTTTATTTCGGTACCCAATCCCGATTTAAAACAAAATAAAATTGACAAACAGGGACGTTTTCTTTATTCGTACAAATATGGCCGTAAGATGAACCAATCGCTGCAGTATGTTAAGATTGTTCCTTTTTCAACAAAATGCATCAAAGAATCTGTTCGTGAAAGAATAGAAGAAGACGTTCCTTCTGCCTGGCAATTGATTCAATGGCAATAAAACCTGTGTAAATCTTACAACAAACCCGGGTCAATAGAATCTATGCACTTAAAGCCATAATATTCTTCATATCTTATTGGTTAACAAGCGATATGATATTTTTCAGCAGGCCCTAATAAGCTCGGGCAAAGACTACCCGCCTTTCCGATGGTTCACCCGAATAGATACATTTTCCAGATTCTTTTTTTACATCGATGGGGATAAGGCGAATGGTTGCTTTGGTTTCTTCTTTGATTTTCAATTCAGTTTCCGTAGTTCCATCCCAATGTGCTTTTACAAAGCCACCTGTTTCAATCTGTGCTTTAAAATCGTTCCATGTATCCACCGAAAATGTGTTCTCCGTTCTGAAGTCCAACGCTTTCTGATAAATGTTTCGCTGAATCAGCTGCAACAGGTTTTCGATTTTATCGGCAATATTTTCCATTCGCAAAGTTTCCTTTTCCAGAGTATCACGGCGGGCAACTTCCACAGTACCGTTTTCCAGGTCGCGCGGGCCAATGGCAAGACGTATCGGCACCCCTTTCATCTCCCATTCGGCAAATTTAAAGCCGGGTTTCTGGGTGTCGCGGTCATCAAATTTCACTGAGATCCCTTTTGCTTTCAGCGCTTTCATAATTTCAGTCGCTTTTTCAGAAATGGCTTCCAGCTGATGAGCTTTTCTGAAAATAGGAACAATAACCACCTGAATGGGAGCCAGTTTTGGCGGAAGAACCAGCCCGTTGTCGTCAGAGTGTGCCATAATGAGTGCGCCAATAAGCCGGGTGGAAACACCCCACGAGGTAGCCCACACAAACTCCTGCCGGTTGTCTTTGGTAAGGTATTTTACATCAAAAGCTTTGGCAAAATTCTGGCCGAGGAAATGAGAAGTACCAGCCTGCAAAGCTTTTCCATCCTGCATCAAAGCTTCGATACAATAAGTTTCCACTGCACCGGCAAAGCGTTCGCCGGCAGATTTTACACCTTGCAACACAGGAACGCCCATGTAATTCTCTGCAAAATCAGCATAGATTCCTAAAATTGTTTCAGCTTCCTGTACCGCTTCTTCACGGGTGGCATGAGCCGTATGACCCTCCTGCCAAAGGAATTCCGATGTACGCAAAAACAGTCGTGTTCGCATTTCCCAGCGCACTACATTGGCCCATTGGTTGATGAGCAGAGGCAAATCGCGGTATGACTGAACCCATCTACGGTAAGTATCCCATATAATGGTCTCGGAAGTTGGCCTGACTATCAGCTCCTCCTCCAATTTGGCATCAGGGTCAACCATTACGCCTCCATGACCATCATTTTTCAAACGATAATGGGTAACCACAGCACACTCTTTTGCAAAACCTTCTACATGAGAAGCCTCTTTGCTAAAAAAAGATTTAGGTATAAAAAGTGGAAAATAAGCATTCTCATGTCCGGTTTCTTTAAATTTATCATCCAGAATCCGCTGCATTTTTTCCCAGATAGCATAACCATATGGTTTTATTACCATCGAACCTCTGACGGCTGAATTCTCAGCCAAACCGGCTTTTACCACCAAATCATTGTACCATTGTGAATAATTTTCACTTCTGCTTGTAAGTTCTTTTGCCATTTTACTATTTTGGTATAATCTTTGCAACTTATTAATGAACGGCAAAAATAAACAATGTTTATTGAAGCACAATATTAATCGCCATGAAGAAGATAAAATACATACTATTTACCGCTGTAATCCTCAGTTTCTTTTTTATTACAGCTTGCAGCACTACAAAAAGTGTTCCTCAGGATGATGTTTACTACTCAACAACTCCGCACAATAATGTAACTGCTAAAACGACTACCACAAACGCCGTATCTGCTACCGCTGCAAAACAAGCCGGCAATACCGGATACAAACAAGGTAAAGTTGAAAATATCAGCCAGTCGTCAGGTAAGACAACTTCGGGTGATCAGTACGACGTTGATTATTCGGCTCAGCTGAAAAGATTTCATCAGTCAAATGATACTTCCCTGGATTATTACGACAACTATTATGCAGACCGGACTACTCAGGACTCAAGCCAACAAAATAGTATCACTACGGTTGTAACCACGCCAAGTGTTACCTTTAATCTTGGCTTTGGAAGTTCGTATTTCGGTTCCAGTTGGTCATTTGGTTTTGGTTCGTATGGTTGGGGATTGGGCTTTGGATGGGGCGGATATCCCTATTATGGCTACGGATGGGGTTATCCTTATTATGGTTGGGGTTATCCTGATTGGGGTTATCCTGGTTGGGGTTAT
>JAJRQN010000026.1 GCA_024280235.1 Bacteroidota bacterium
CACGTTGATTTCTCCGGATTGGTTCAGGAGTTCTATGCTTTGCAAAGCAGTGGCAATGTTTTCCATTTGGTAATTTCCCAAAATCGGACTGTTGATGTCTTCGAGAAACAACGCGTTGTCAAACCAGATGTCGTAATGCTTTTCCAGCGGTTGGGCCGTTTGGATTTTTTTTACTTCAAAATGGTCTTCTGCAAAGATAAGCTGCGTATTTTTTTTACGGGCTGTTTTTTCAAAAACCGGAGTTGTTTCTTTTTGTTTTCGACCGATAATGACAGGAATACCTTTTTTGATAATACCAGCTTTCTCTGCGGCAATTTTTTCCAGCGTGTTGCCGAGAAACTGTGTATGGTCGTAGTCGATGTGTGTGATAATGGAAAGTACCGGATTTGAAATGTTGGTGGAGTCCAATCGTCCGCCCATTCCGGTTTCGAGAACGGCAAAATCCACCTTCTCATTTGCAAAAAAGGCATAAGCCATCCCAACGGTCATTTCAAAAAAAGAGGGGTTTATCTTTTCAAAATCAGCATGGTGTTTTCCAATAAAGTCAGTTACTTTTTCACGGGGAATCATTTCGCCGTTGATGCGGATACGTTCCCTGAAATCACGCAAATGAGGGGAGGTATAAAGCCCGGTTTTGTAGCCGGCCTGCTGCAATATTGAGGCAATAATGTGTGAAACGCTGCCTTTGCCGTTGGTTCCGGCCACATGGATGGCTTTGAACTTCTCCTGTGGTTGTCCGAGCAGGCTCAGCAGGGCTTTTGTGTTGGAGAGGTCGGCTTTGTAAGCGGCCTGCCCCACACGCTGGTACATGGGAAGCCGGCTGAAAAGCCACTGAATGGTTTCGTCATAATTCATATGGCAAATGTAGAAAATTTGCTCTTGTTTATTGTCGGTGTGTTGGTAGATTTCTAAACAAACTTAGTGAACAGGCTATCCTATCTTTTCAAAATAAAATGATAGGTAATGGTCCCTATTTGGATAGCAGGGGCGGATGGGTCGGCACTGAAGAGTGAACTTTTAGCTGATTGCACTGCAATACGGCGTAGATTTTCACTGATGACAGTTGTGCCCTTTGCATAAACGCGGGCATCGGTTACCTGTCCTTTGGGGTCAACTTCAATGCGTACCACGACGGTTCCCTGTTCGGAAAAGTTAGCAACTGGTTTGTCCAGAAATTTGGCACCGCGGTCTCCAAGGCTGAACGAAATGCCGTGTCCCTGTCCGCCTTGTCCGTTGTAGGCTTTACTTTCTTTAAAACCGTGTAGCTTTCCCTGATTGCCGGTACCTTTCTTAATACCCCTGTTTTGGTTTTGGCTTCCCGGTGCCATTTTAAACAAGGCACGGGGATTAACTACCGGCTGTGGTTTTTTCTCAGCAGGAGCTTTTTGAGTTATATGTATGGAATCTGTTTTTTTCTTTACTGTAGTCGGCTTTTTCTCAGCTTTTCTCTCCGGTTTTTTTGCCGGCTTCTTCTTTTCTTTCGGTATTTCCTTTTTCTTTAACGATGGTGCTTTTTCAAAGTTTTGGGTCAGGTTTTTCTGTTTGGTAACAACCTGTTTTGGATGCGGTTTGGGTGCCGTCCGGATGGGTTGTGAAACAGGTTTGGGTAATGATTTGGGTTTCATGGTCTTCTGCTGCGTTTGCATGGCATGGTTCCCTATTCCGGCATCGGAAGTGCCTAAGGTAACTTCTACTCCTTGCTCGCCGGGAAGCGGGAGGGGAGTTCGTAAGGCAAGAAACATCAGGGCAAGCACCAGCAAACCATGAAAAATAATGGTGCCTATAAGCGCTTTCCCGTTGTCTTTATTTATGCTCATTCCGGTGTTTGTTTATCGTTTGGGGCTTGTCGCCAGAATAATTTTGTGTTTGGTTTTGTACTTTGTATTGATTTGGTTTACCGCATCAATGACCGTAACAATATCCTGTACCGGAACTGATTTGTCAGCTCGCAAAACGATGGTAGCCTGCGCATTAGATTTTATTTTATTATACAAAAGCGCTTCGAGCTGAGCAGGTGGAACCGGCTTGTCTCCAAGAAAAAAGTTTCTCGATTTGTTAATATAAACTGAAAGGCTTTGCTTCGCCATAGTCTTACTGTTGCTGTTTGGCAACAACAACTTAATGGCATTGGGCGCAACGAGAGTGGAGGTGAGCATGAAGAATATCAGCAGCAGAAAGACAAGGTCCGACATGGATGCCATGCTGAAATTGGTGTCGATTTTATTTCTTGTTTCTATGGCCATTTTGGGAATTTTTTGAAATTTGAACAACCGTTTGGTAAAAGCGGGCAGGTTTATTTTTTAGCGGGTTCATGAAGCAAATCCATAAACTCCGATGTTCTGATTTCCAACAGGTAAACTACTTTCTGTATTCTGGCAACCACGATATTATAAAAAATATAAGCCATAATGCCCACAATCAGTCCTCCTACGGTGGTAATCATGGCCTGATAGATTCCGCCGGAAAGTAATTGGATGTTGATGTTGTTTCCGGCCATCGACATGTCGTAAAAAGCACGAACCATGCCGATAACTGTGCCGAGAAATCCCAGCATGGGGGCTGCTCCGGCGATGGTGGCAAGGCCGGCCACATTTTTTTCCAGTTTTGAAACTTCCAGTTTTCCCACATTTTCTATGGCTGCATTGATATCGTTGAGCGGTTTCCCCAGCCTGAGAAGTCCCTTCTCAATCATCCTGCCAATGGGAGAACTGTTTGTCTGACAGAGCGCTTTGGCCGACTCAAGTTTTCCGGCCAGAATAAATGCGCGTATATTGTTCATAAAGTTCTTGTCTTCGCGGGCAGCCCTGCCGATGACGAGATATCGTTCAATAAAAATATAAACGGCAATGAGTGAAAGCAGTCCGAGGATAGCCATAATCCATCCTCCTTTTATAACAAGTTGGATGATTGGGAGGCTTATTTCGCCTTTAATAGCTTCGGTTCCCAACGCCTGGGCTGTTTCATGGAGTTGAAGGAGGATGACTGGTATCATAATTTATCTCTTAAAAATTGTATTAAAAATGTAAAAATATATACAGATGTATCACAAGCCGGTTAAGAACTTGTTTTCTTTTAAACATCCGGTTGTTAGTTAAACTGAAAAATAGGGAAATTATTATCATTGGCCCGTATCATAAAAAATACATACCTCCGTAAACCGACAGTCTCAATCGTCTTCCTTATCGAATTATAAATCTGCAAGTCTCTTCCTGTTGGAGGTCTGAGCTTCACACCATCATTATATATTATTCGGTACTAACTACAAGGATATATCTTTATTTCAATAAGTCTAAGCCTGTTTGCCACAGGCAATCTGACGCACATCTGAGCTTTTTATGGCCTATTTAGACCACATATAAATTCTCTTTACATATGTCAATTAGGTTTTTCAAAAGGAGGCAAATTAAATTCTTTATTTATATTTGCCGCAATTATCAACAATCGTATTTTTAACAAACACAATCAGATATGTTTAGTTTTACCTTGATGTTGGTGGTTTTTGTCCTTGGATATACCGCCATAGCTTTAGAACATCCGCTTAAAATTGATAAAGCAGCTTCTGCTCTTATGTTGGGAGTGCTCATTTGGGCTGTTTTTATGTTGAATGTTTCCAGTATTCTCTCTCTTGGATTCAGCGATGCCTGGCAACATTTCAGCCACAGTTGTTTAATGGATGATTTTGTGAAATTGCATCCCCATGCTACGCTTTTTGACAGGATGAAGTACTTTGTGGTTGACAATCAGGTTGTGGAACACCTTGGAAATATCAGTGAGATTCTTTTCTTCCTGCTCGGCGCCATGACCATTGTCGAAACAGTTGACCAGCATCAGGGGTTCAAGTTGATTACCGATAGAATCACAACAACGAGCAAAGTAAAACTTTTGTGGATAATCAGTATTCTTACTTTCTTTATGTCTGCAATTCTGGACAACTTAACGACAACCATTGTTATTGTAACCTTGCTGAATAAGTTGGTGGCTGATAAAAAAACACGCTGGTTTTTTGCCAGTATGGTCGTCATTGCAGCCAATGCGGGTGGCGCTTTTTCGCCCATTGGCGATGTAACAACCATTATGCTTTGGATTGGCGGGCAGGTTACGGCAGCAAATATTATTTCGATGGTTTTTGTTCCGAGTGTTTTCAATATGTTATTCCCGTTGATTATTGTTTCGTTATATATGAAGGGAACGGTTGAGAAACCTAAAATTGACGCAAGTGAAACCTCTGTTTTTACTACGCCTTTTGAACGTAAACTTTTGCTCATTATGGGTGTAGGTGCTCTTGTTTTTGTCCCTGTTTTTAAAACAATTACCCACTTGCCTCCATACATGGGAATGTTGTTTGGTTTAAGTGTCGTTTGGATTACCACAGAGTTGATTCATAAAGGCAAAACAGCAGAAGACCGCCGCAAATTGTCAGTTATGGGCGTTCTTAAAAAGGTTGATATCCCGACTATTTTCTTCTTCCTCGGTATTTTGTCGGCGGTTGCAGCACTTGAGTCTGCCGGTCATTTGGCTCTTGCAAGTCATTGGCTCGACAAAAATGTTCATAATATTTATGGTATCAATGCCGCTATTGGTTTGTTGTCGTCCATTGTGGATAATGTTCCGCTTACTGCTGGTGCTATGGGTATGTATCCTATTCTTACACATGCTGTTGTGGTGGCTTCGTCCGAACCGACATACTTACATCATTTTGTGCAGGATGGTGCTTTTTGGGAGTTGCTGGCTTATGCTGCCGGAACCGGCGGAAGTATCCTGATTATCGGCTCTGCTGCCGGCGTTGCTGCCATGGCATTGGAAAAAATAGACTTTATCTGGTATATGAAGAAAATCAGCTGGCTGGCGCTGATTGGATATTTTGGCGGTATCCTGATTTACTGGCTTCAGGATTTAATCCTGTTTCATATGTAGCTTGTTTTTATCCGCTTAACTATAAGTATATTATAAACAAGTAGTTTTCTAACTACTACTAAAAAAAGTCCACAGAGTTGACAGCCCTGTGGACTTTTTTTGTCCTAAATCACATTATTATCTGTACCGGGTATAAAATAGAGGTTTTCTTGTATTTTGGGGTAAAAAAAGGATTGTTATGAAATAGCAATTCAATACTTTTGCAGCTTTAAAATTCACAAAAAATTATAGAGATGATAACATTTATCTTAATGCTTGTCGTATTCGTGTTGGGTTATCTTGCCATTGCAATGGAAGGCCCTATCAAAGTGGACAAAGCAGCATCTGCCCTTTTGCTGGGCGTTATTATTTGGGTTGTGTATATCTTTGGCCTGCCCGATATTCTTAATCTGGGTTTCAGCCCTGCATGGGAACATTTTCTGAAAAGTTCCGAACTGGCGTCCTTTAAGCATAAATATGAAGGAGTGAGTCTTATTTCCCAGATGAAATATTTTGTTACCGACCATGAGGTAGTCGCTCACCTTGGTAATCTGGCGCAAATACTCTTCTTTCTGCTTGGAGCCATGACCATTGTAGAAACTGTTGACCAGCATGAAGGTTTTCGCGTTATTACGGACAGGATTAAGACGACCAGTAAGGTTAAACTGTTATGGACAGTTGCCACCATTACTTTTTTCCTTTCCGGAGTGTTGGATAATATGACAACAACCATCGTGATGATTGCTTTGTTGCGCAAATTGATTGATGATAAAAAATCACGTTGGTTCTTCGCCAGTATGATTGTTATTGCCGCCAATGCGGGTGGAGCTTTTACACCGATAGGCGACGTAACAACCATTATGCTTTGGATTGGCGGGCAGGTTACTGCACTCGATATTATGGGAATGGTTTTCCTGCCGAGTATTGTCAGTCTTGTCATACCGTTAGCAGTTGTCTCTGTTTATATGAAAGGTCATGTTGAAAAGCCGTCTGCAGATTCTTCGGATAGTTTTAGTACTTCTCCGCGTGAACGTATGCTTTTGTTGGTTCTTGGTATTGGCGGCTTGGTTTTTGTACCGATTTTTAAAGAGCTTACCGATTTGCCACCATACATGGGTATGCTTTTCAGTCTTGGTGTCATTTGGGTTGTTACTGAATTTATCCATAAAAAAGGTACGGAAGAAGACAGACGTAAGTTTACTGTTGTCGGTATTTTGAAAAGAGTTGACATTCCTACTATTCTGTTTTATCTTGGTATCTTATCAGCGGTTGCTGCTTTGGAATCGGCTGGTCATCTTCAGGTTATGGCCGAGTATTTTGACAAACATATGCACAACATTTATCTTATAAATGGCGCTATCGGCTTATTGTCATCTATTGTGGATAACGTACCTCTTACTGCTGCCGCCATGGGAATGTATCCGATTATGACCCATTCTTTGGTCGCTGTTTCTGCTGATCCTACTTTCATGCACCATTTTGTGCAAAACGGAGCTTTCTGGGAATTACTGGCTTTTGCTGCCGGTACAGGTGGAAGTATCCTGATTATTGGTTCGGCTGCCGGCGTAGTGGCTATGGCACTCGAGAAAATCGATTTTATCTGGTATATGAAAAAAATTGCATGGTTGGCATTACTCGGCTATATCGCCGGTATTGCTACTTACTGGTTGCAAAACGAATTTATTTTCCATCATTAGGCATGTGAAATAATAAACGTTACACGTTAGAAAGTATTAACCCCGACCATTCTCTGAATGACCGGGGTTAATTTTTGTGGAACTTAACTTCTCACAAAACGGTTTGTGTATGAAGCGTTGGGCATTTCGAAGCACTTCATTTTCAGTTTACCGTAATGTTTATTTATACCTATAATTCTCATTTAACTGCTTATTGCCCAATGATTTATACGCTTTGCTGTGCGTTCGGCATTTTAATCAAATATTTAGAACACATTCCGTTTATATTTATAAATATTTTATTGGTTGCCTTTCTTAACATATCGTTTTATTAACTTCCCATTCTTTAAAATCAATGCTTTATCATTTAATAAAACAATTTCATATTTATAGTCGTCAATAGAAGTATTTCCGTTACCAATACTTTCCTCTGTTAGAATTAAATTATTTCCTTCCACACGCCATTTTCTATAAAGTAAAGTTTTCATATTATCCGAACGTGCAGTACCATTTTTAAACAAAGTGAAATGAAGTTTACTTTCAGAAGTATCTAGCCAAGAACCTATTAATTGTTTCTCTTTAATTTCAAAATTAGTATGTTCCAGTTCTATTAAATTACCATCAACATCATACCCTTTCATGTTTGCCAAAATATTAAACTTAAACATTCCAGCAAACACAATCCAAAATAATATGAATAAAATAGTTGAAAATAACTTGTTTTTAGTTGTTTTGACTTTTTTTAGTAAAAAAAATATTGCAAAAGTGAGAATTAAGATGACAGGATAAATAATAAAAACATCAACTCTTATTATAGCACCTATTTCATTTATTGCCCACGCTTTAACGTACCATTCATAAAAGAATGTTAATAGAAAAAAAGTTATTAAACTTATAACTGTTGCAAATTTATTATCTTTCATTATGTTCTGTTTTAGTTTTGCTGACGCACAACTATGGTAAATAAACAATTCCTCCCGAAGAATCTCTTTTGGCTCCGGTGGCAGAGGCCTCGCAGTTTATACGTTCCATTTTGCGCAAAACGCCCATGAAAGCAAATATTAATGCTTCTTTGAAATCAACAATCTTTTCGTCCGGGATGTAAACTGTTTGCGGGCATTCTTTGTGGATAGCCTCTGTTAAAAAGCCGTTACGTGCGCCGCCTCCTGTTATAATTATCTTTTTCTCTGTTGAAGCATCCGTTGCCCGTGCAGTTTGAAACGCAATGTGCTTGACGGAAGTATAGAGTTTATCCTCCAGCGTAGCATCAGATTCATCCAACATGGGAAGGAAAATTGATTTCACCTGTTCGTTACTCAGTGATTTCGGGTAGTGCTGCCGGCAAAATTCCGCACTGTTTAATCTGTCGAAAAGAATTTTGTCCAGTTTTCCGAGGGAGGCTGTTTCGCCGTTTTTGTCATAAGTTTTTCCCATCTGCCGGCTGAGGTAGTTTAACAACTGGTTAGCGGCGCAAATGTCAAAAGCACGCCGCCGGCCATCTTCTTCAAAAGAGATGTTGGCAATGCCACCGATGTTTAAGCAATAATCATATTCGGCAAACAGCAGGCTGTCGCCAATGGGTACCAATGGCGCTCCCTGTCCGCCCAAAAGGATGTCTTTACTCCGGAAATCGCTTACTGTTTCAATGCCTGTTGCAATAGCAACAGCTTGTCCGCTACCAAGCTGCAAGCTGAAACCTTTTTCGGGTTGATGAAAAACAGTATGCCCGTGCAAAGCGATAACATCCGGCCTGAGTTGATGTTTCTTTAAAAAGTTATCGGCTTGATTGCCGAGATATTTTCCATAAGCCACATCGTTTTCTGTCAGCTTTTTGCCATCGGCATAGAAACTCTCTTGCAACAACATCTTCCATTCCTCCGGATACGGAAGTGTCTCGGCAGCAACAATCCGGTAATTCCACCCGCCGTTATCTTCCGTGAATTCGCAGAAAGCCAGATCAAGTCCGTCTAACGAACTCCCTGACATTATTCCCAATGCTGTGTGTACCATAATTATAAATATTCAATCAATTTTTCAAGTTGCATTCCGCGTGAACCTTTGACAAGGATGTGTGCCTCTTTTATGGGATGGCTTTTCAGATATTGCGCCGCTTCTTCTGTAGAAGTAAATTTTAGAAAAGGCTGTTCAGGTGCAATCCGATAAAAATCCTTTCCAATCAAAATAATATTTTGAAAACCGCTTAATTCCAATTGCTTAACAATATTTTTATGTTCTTCTTCAGCTGATTTTCCCAGTTCAAACATGTCGCCAAGGATGAGTACGGGATGGGGAAACCGGTGTGAGGCAAAATCCTGAATGGCCAGTTTCATGCTTTTTGGATTGGCATTATAAGCATCCAGGATTAAGGTGTTGTTTTGCGTTTGGTAAAGCTGCGACCGGTTGTTTCTCGGCTTGTAGTTCTTTAATGCCCGGACAATACCTGTTTCCGAAATCCCGAAATACTTTCCTACTGCAATGGCTGCCATAATGTTGTTGAAATTGTAGCTGCCGTAAAGTCGGGTCTTTATTTGCAGTCTGCCTGTTTCCCTTAACCAATCCAGCACAACGAACGGGTTGGCTTGTTCTGTTTTCCCTTCTGTGTCTGCCGGAGGAATACCATAAGTGAAACGGTTTATCCCTTCCGAAAGTTGCATGAGCAACAGATCGTCTTTGTTTACAAACACCATCCCGGCGTTATTTTTAATGCTGGTGTAAAGTTCATTTTTAGTATAGATAATCCCTTGTAAATCAAGAAATCCTTCTAAATGCGCTTTACTGATGTTGGTAATAAGTCCATGTGTGGGCTGTGCTATCTCACAGAGATGTTCTATTTCTCCCGGATGGTTAGCACCCATTTCCACGATGGCAATTTCGGTATCAGTTCCAATGTGCAACAGAGTCAACGGAACACCGATATGGTTATTAAAATTTCCCTCTGTGGCGCAGATGTCTTTTTCAGCTGAGAGTACGGCCGCGCATAATTCTTTGGTAGTTGTTTTGCCGTTGGTACCGGTAATGGCCAGTATGGGAATGTCAAATTGTTGCCGATGAAATTTTGCCAGCTTTTGTAGCGTATTTAATGTGCTTTCCACAAGGATATAGCGGTTGTCATTTTCCGGGACGAATTCCGGATCATCCACAATGACTGCTAAGGCGCCTTTTTCAAGCGCAATCTCTGCAAAACGGTTGCCGTTAAAATTTTCGCCTGAAAGAGCAAAAAAAAGGCTCCCTTTTTCCAATTTCCGGGTGTCGGTACTTACAAGAGAATGCCGGCGAAAAAGCTTATATATTTTTTTAAAGTTTTCCATACGCATAGATGAAAAAAGGACTGTTCCGGTTACAGGAAACAGCCCTTAAAAGTAAACATTTCTTCTGATTGCTATTTTTTCCGCTGTTTTGACGATTCGGGACTGCCAACGCGGCTCATGGCACAACGAAAGCCTACAGTTGCCGATGACTTATCTTCGTCCATATACCGCCTCACCCCGGGGCTCAGATAATAGGGCGGGTCATTCCACGAACCCCCTTTAATAACACGGGATTTACTGTTAATCAAGGAGGTAACGCCGTATTCGGCAAATCCTTTTCGTGCATTTTCACTCATATTGAAGTTGTCAGGTGGCGGGGTTGTATTGTTTATTTGTGCCAGTTTACTCTTTTTGAGCGGAGCAAGTGGGATTCGACCCAAACTGTCTTTTTGGGCTACATTCCCATCCATATCACGTTTCAGTGTCTTAAAACTATCACCATAATAGGGGTCAAAATCACCCTCTGTTTGAAAAGCAGCAGGTGAGTATTTATCCATAACCCATTCGCTTACATTGCCGGCCATGTTATAAAGCCCAAAGTCGTTGGGCCAATAAGACATAACCGGAGCGGGAATGCTGGCTCCATCATTTAAATCTCCGGCAACTCCCATATAGTTGCCTTCGGCTATCTTGAAATTGGCAACAAACTTTCCGTAATATTTTTTATTGTCGGAGCGTAATCCGGTTCCGTTCCAGGGATAAACTTTCCTTTCGGCAACCCTGTTATTTACCGTATTGCCTACGAGACCAAGTGCAGCATATTCCCATTCGGCTTCGGTGGGAAGCCTGTAGTGAGGCAATAGAATACCATCGCCATAGCTGACTTTACGAACACCGGTTCCGTTAGGGTTAAGGTCTTTTTTACCTTCTTTTACCAATCCCTGATACTGCCCGGACAGATACGCTTCGGTGCTGAATGAGTTGTCGTCTTTTTGGTCGGGGTCGTAATCAAGGTAACCGGCATTGATGAGCAGCTGCTCGTTGACACGGTCTGTCCGCCATGAGGCGTAGGCATTAGCTTGTAACCAGTTGACACCGACAACAGGGTAATTATGGTAGGCGGGATGCCTGAAATAGTTTTCCACGAGGGGTTCGTTGTAAGTCATCTTCCTCAGCCAGACCGTTGTGTCAGGAAGCGCTTTTTTTACAACTGTTGGATAATCAGCGCCATAAACCCTTTCAAGCCAGTAAATATATTCTAAGTAAGCCAGGTTGCTGACTTCCGTTTCATCCATGTAAAAACTGTTTACCGTTACGTTGTGAGGCCGGTTGTCCCATTCGTAAAAAGGCGTTTCTTCGGTAGCTCCCATTGTGAACGTGCCACCTTCAATAAATACAAGTCCGGGTCCGGTCTTTTGTTCTTTAGAAGGGCTTACTTCAAAGCCTCCGTTTTTCGGATCGTTGTATGCCCATCCGGTTGTGCGCGAAATATTTTTCCCTCCTTTGCTGCATGATGTTGTAAACAAAAGCATTGCGCCAAGCGAGATAATGACCAAATAAAGTTTATTGAATTTCAGCATTTTTATTGCCATTAATTTTTCCTTGATGTATAACTATCTCTAACGGTTTTTATTGTTTGCCAACGTTAATTTCTTTAACGTGAAGTTGCAAATGTAAATAATTAAGTTAGAATATTCGGTTTTCAATGTAAATTTATTCCTCCACTACAGGCGTTCACACCTGAAGCTCATTCAATATTAATCTAACACCCCGCTACAGGCGTCCACGCCTGAAGCGTACTCTGCCTCGATATTCAATTATTACTTCTTTCTCACCTGCTGTTCACCGCATAAAATAAAAACCCGTTTTGTCCGTTTTTTACAAGGCATCTATACCTAATTCTATATATTTGCCGACGAAATCATATCTATGCAGATTAAAAGATTTACATTTTTCCTTTTGTTTGTAGCCTTTCCGTTTTTGAGCTATGCCATTGATTATTCTGTTAGCGATACGCTTCAATGGCAGGGAATGCAGTATCTGAAAACAGAGAATGGTGCTGTGTTTCAGCGTCTTTTCTTCCGCGGCGCTTTTTTCTCCGCACCCGATGGCTTACCCGTTTTCAACAAAGTTGTTCCCATCCACTCCGCTGAGGTACAGCTTAATGCAAGACTAAACAAGCTTCACGTTCTGCCGGTTAATGCCGAAACTGCCCGATGGCTTTCTGAAAAAGAGTTTAAGGATACTACTTTCAGCGTTCGTGTGAATCTTTCTATTTACCGAAAGCAGCCGTATGCTGTGGTTCATTTGGTGCCGGTTCGGTGGAATCCGCAAAAGAAGCAATTTGAGAAACTCATTTCGTTTACTATAAAAATCGATGTGAAAGAACTGCCGGCTGCATCATTTCATACAAAACGGCAGCTATTATCCCAATCGGTACTTTCCGGAGGGCAGTGGTTCAAAATACGCATCGACAAAAGCGGCGTCTATAAACTAACTTACGATGATTTGAAAAGTATGGGTTTCCCCGTGGATGGTAATCCGGCAGACATCGCCCTTTACGGAAACGGGGGAGGAGTTCTGCCCGAAAAAAATAATGCACCCCGGCTGCCAGGTCTAACGGAAAACCCCATTGAAGTAATGGATGGCGGCGATGGTAGTTTCGATGCCGGTGATTATATTTTGTTTTATGGTGTGGGGCCGGTAGTATGGAAATACAACGCTTCTTCGGGACAGTTTAATCATCAAAATAATTACTATGATAACTACGCCTACTACTTTCTGACATTAGGTTCGCAACCCGGATTACGTATTCGGCAGGAATCTGTTTCGGGGACACCTGATACGGAAGTAACGAGTTTTCCCGATTATGCATATCACGAGTTGGATGAGCGAAACCTCGGCGGCACGGGAAGAACCTGGTACGGCGAAGTTTATGATTTTACTTTGAGTTACACTTTCAATTTCGATTTTCCGCATCTGATAAAATCGCAAAAAGCAAGTCTGAAAGCAGTTTTTGCTTCTAAGGCATTCTCCTCCAACCAGTTTCAGATTTTCACTAATGGTCGGTTACAAAAGACACTGAATATGCCCATCACCGGCAACAGCGGCTACGATGTGGGGAAAGGCGGCAGCACACAATTTGAATTTACTCCGGCAGCTGATAACATTGCTGTCAAAACGGTCTTCCGGCGCAGCTCTTCTTCTTCGGTAGGCTATCTCGACTACATAGATATCAACGTGCAGCGCCAATTGATTTTTGATGGCGGCCAAATGGAATTCAGGAACATTTTTCCTTCCGGAAATATTGCCCGCTATCATTTACAGACTTCTGATAAGGTAACGGTTTGGGATGTTTCCGATCCGCTTTCTCCCAAAAAGATGAGTACACAGCAGGTTTCCGGAGCAATCAACTTTAATACTGACATTGTGCCGTTCAAAGCTTTTGTTGCTTTTGACGGAAGTAAGTTTTATTCGCCTGAGTTTGTGGAAAAAGTGGAAAACCAGAACCTACATGCGGTGAAAGATATTGATTTTCTGATTGTTGCCTATCCCGAATTTTTGAGTGAAGCTGAAAGGCTGGCTGATTTTCACCGGCAGAAAGATGGTATGAAAGTTTTTGTTACAACCCCGCAGAAGATTTACAATGAGTTTTCTTCCGTAGCGCAGGATGTGAGTGCTATTCGGGATTTTGCAAAACATATTTACGACCAAAGTGATGCCGGAAAAGAGCTGAAATATTTGTTGCTTTTCGGTGATGCGTCCTACGATTTCAAAGACCGCCTTCCCGGAAATACCAATTTTGTTCCCTGCTGGGAGTCTGTCAACTCACTCAATATGATTAGTTCCATTGCCACGGATGACTACTTTGGCTATTTGGACGATGGCGAAGGCGTGAGCAGTAGCGACCGCGTGGATATTGGTATCGGAAGATTTCCTGTGGATACGCCTGCGGAGGCAAAAAATGCTGTAGATAAGTGTATTAGTTATGCTTCTAATTCGTCGAAAACTATGGGGCCGTGGCGTAACCGGCTGACTTTTGTGGCAGACGATGGCGATTATAACCGGCATCTGAATGATGCGGAGACGCTTTCCAATTATATCAACAGTCATTATCCGGTTTACGGGCTGAATAAGTTGTATCTTGATGCTTTTCCCCAGATATCCACACCGAGCGGCCAGCGTGCGCCGGCATTGAATGCAGCCATTAACTCTTCTATCGACGAAGGAACGCTGATCTTTAACTATTCAGGCCATGGCGGAGAAGTCGGTCTTGGCCACGAGCGATTTTTGACCATCGCCGATATAAATTCATGGACTAACAAAGATAAACTTGCTGTTTTTATTACGGCCACCTGCGAGTTTACCCGATACGATGATCCGGAACGTGTTTCGGCAGGTGAACTGGTTTTCCTGAATCCCAACGGTGGCGCTATTTCTCTGTTTACCACGACGCGGGCTACCTATGCCAGCGCCAACCTTGCGCTCAACATGGCTATCTTCAGGCATAATATGTTTGAAAAAGTCAACGGTGCTTACCCCTGTTTCGGCGATGTCATTATGCACTCGAAAGTATTGGGAGGCGACAATGACAAAAAATTTGTGCTCATCGGCGATCCTGCCCTGAAAATGGCTTATCCACAGGACAAGGCAAAAACGACCTTTATCAATGCAAAAGCTGTGATAGAAGGGTCGCCGGATACATTAAAAGCCTTGTCAAAAGTGCATATTCAGGGGGGTGTTACCGATGACAACAACCAGAAAATAAACAATTACAACGGGACCATCTTTTCTACTGTTTTTGATAAAGAATCAGCTATCTCTACGCTCGCTACTGATCCTGACAGCCGTGTTACCACTTTTTACATGTGGAACAGTATTTTATTCAAAGGAAAAGCTGCCATTAAAAACGGAACTTTCGACTTCTCTTTCGTAGTTCCCAAAGACATTGCTTATAAATTCGGGAAAGGACGTATCAGTTATTATTTTGATAACGGGAAAGCGATGGACACGGCTACAACGAAAATATAATTGTGGGCGGGTTTGACAACGATGCCGTATTGGATACAACCGGTCCGGACATTCGTATTTATATGAACGATTCCACTTTCTCTACGGGCGATGTCACACATGCCGACCCTGTGCTTTATGCTCGTCTGAGCGATCAAAGTGGTATCAATACCACGGGCAATGGTATCGGACATGACATTGTTGCCACACTGGATGGTAATCCGAACCAAAGTTATAATCTGAATGCTTATTATGTGGCTGACGAAGGCGACTTTAGCAAGGGAACAGTCAGTTTTCAGCTGACGGGATTATCCAATGGAGAACATGTTATCAGCCTGAAAGCATGGGATTTGTATAATAATTCTTCGACTGCTTCACTTTCGTTTGTAGTGGAACCTTCCTCAAAACTTGTGATAGAACATTTGATAAATATGCCTAATCCGGTAACCGATGCAACAGATTTTGTCTTTGACCATAATCAGGCTGGCAAAGTGCTGAAGGTGAGAATTGACATCTATAAGCTGGATGGCCGACGGGTAAAAAGTTTGCGGCGGGAACTGACACCGGCTGGTTTTTCTTCGGGAAGAATTCACTGGAATTGTACTACTGACACCGGAAATAAGATCAGCCGCGGCATATACGTTTATCAATTACAGGTAACCGCTCCCGATGGGGAGACAAAATATCTGAGTAATAAGCTGGTTTTTATTCGTTAAATAGTGGTTGCCGGAAGTCGCCAATCTCTTTCTCGCCTAAGGTGAGACAAGCTGTTGAGCTTATTTTCAAATCAGTCATCCCGACAATCATGTAGCGGACTTCTGATTTTCAGATTGCGTTCGCCTCGACCTTGACGACTTCTGACAACCACCTTCTAAAAATAGAGAGTTTTCTTGCTGACACTAAATAAATTTATACCCGATATTCCGAAAAAAAATAAATGAGTCCGGTCTAAAAAGGTACTGAAAGGTAAAAAAATGAAGATTAGTATTTACCCATTTCTCTAAAGGGAGTACTGATTTTCAGCCACTTCCCTTTTATGGGATTGCGGGGTAAAAGTGGCTGAAATCAAAATCGTACCTTTTTAGACCGGACTCATAAATGAAAATATATCAGTAGAAATAATAAAACAATTTTTAATTCGTTAGATTTGCACACTATTTTAATAATAAGGTTTTTATGAAAATAAGATTTCTTTTACTTTCCGCATTGGTTTTATTTTTCTTCAGCAGCAAAGCACAGAATTATGGTAATGTTGGCGGTCAGGCCAGCGGCGACAG
>JAJRQN010000027.1 GCA_024280235.1 Bacteroidota bacterium
ATCATTTAAATATTAAAACCATGATGAATTTTGGAAATATGGGATGGGGAACAGGTTACTGGTGGATGGGCGGTTTGCTCATGATGTTCTTTTTTGGCTGGCTACTCTATATCCTGTTGCGCAGAAATCCCAATGACAATCGCTTTCGGGTTGAAACAGTTTACGATATTTTAGCAAAAAGATATGCCCGTGGTGAAATTAATAAAGAAGAGTATGATCGCATGTTAAGCGACTTGTAGCGAGTACTTTATATGTAGTTAATAATTGATAAAATAAATATTCTAAAACATTCAAAGTGAAAAACGAAAATTCAGAATATTACTGCCCCATGCGCTGCGAAGGTGATAAAACCTACGAACAGCCTAATGATTGCCCTGTTTGCGGAATGCACTTGGTGCCAGTTGGCTCTGTTCAGGAGCAAGATAAACATACTCATACTTCAGAATCGCATCAGCATGCGCATAGTGAGCATGGCCACATGCATACACACGAAATGCAGAAGTCTGCCATGCAACCAACAGAATACTATTGCCCCATGCATTGCGAAGGCGACAAAACATACGATGAACCGGGCGATTGCCCCGTTTGTAATATGCACCTCGTTCCGGTCAACGGCGATGGGAAAAACGCAGGACATAATCATCCGGCGAAAAAGTCTGCGGAATCTTCTGTGAAAAACTCCGGACAACAGGCAAAAAAGGTTGAAATAATGTCAATGCATCCTGATCAGGAGAATAAATCGGTAGAGAAATATCATTGCCCCATGCGTTGTGAAGGGGATAAAACCTACGATCATCCGGGCGATTGCCCTGTGTGTGGTATGCATTTGATACACGAAGTCAGCTTAACGGCAAAAAAGAGTGATGAGAAAAGTGTGGAAGAAAAAGCTTATCTCAGTATGTCAAAACGTTTTTGGATTGCCCTTGCACTCTCTGTTCCGGTCTTAATCATCAGCATGACAGCTTATGTGCCATGGATAGATTTGAAAAAGATTGCACCTGAGGATTTTTGGCGCTGGACAGAATTTGTATTGACCATTCCGGTGGTATTTTATGCCGGCTGGGATTTTTTCGTCAGAGGCTGGAACTCCGTATTGAGATGGACTCCCAATATGTGGACGCTTATCTCTCTCGGAGTGGGTGCCGCGTTTATCTTCAGTGTGTTAGGAATGTTCTTTCCGGGTATTTTTCCGGCAGAATTTAAAGATGCAGCGGGGTATGTTCATTTGTATTTTGAGGCTTCGGCTTTTATCTTGACATTGGTGTTGCTGGGACAGGTGCTGGAACTAAGAGCACACAGTAAAACCAATACGGCTATCAAAGCGCTGCTTAACCTTGTTCCTCCTGTGGCACGGGTAATCCGTAACGGAGAAGAACATGAAATTCCGCTTGAGCAAGTCATCTCAGGTGATATTTTACAGGTACGTCCCGGAGATAAAATACCGGTAGATGGTGCCATTTATAAAGGAAATGCCATCATAGATGAAGGTATGATAACCGGTGAATCCATTCCTGTGGAAAAATCCGAAGGAGAAAAAGTAATTGGCGGTACAGTCAACGGAAAAACGGCTTTTCAGATGAAAGCAGAAAAGGTAGGTTCTGATACGCTGCTGGCACAAATCATCGATATGGTAAATAAAGCCAGTGGTACCCAGGCTCCTATCCAAAGTCTGGCCGATAAAGTGGCCAAATATTTTGTTCAGATTGTGGTTGCCATAGCCATCTCAACATTTGCCATATGGTATTTCCTGGGACCTCAGCCGGCACTGGTGTATGCTTTTGTTAATGCGATTGCTGTTTTGGTAATTGCCTGTCCCTGTGCGCTTGGCCTCGCTACTCCCATGTCCATCATGGTGGGTACAGGACGCGCTGCGCAATCGGGTGTACTGGTAAAAGATGCCACAGCCATTGAAGAGATGAGCAAAATAGATACGGTTATTGTTGACAAGACAGGAACGCTTACCGAAGGGAAGCCTGCATTGAATTCTTTTGTCTCACTTGATTCCCAATATTCTGATTTGGAGATACTAACCATGGCTGCTTCTGTGGATAAAAACAGTGAGCATCCGGTGGCAGATGCGATTGTGAAAGGTGCCAAAGAGAAAAAGATTTCGCTTTCTGATGTGGAAAATTTTGAAGCGGTTGCAGGAAAAGGAGTCATAGGTAAATGGGAAGGTAAAGAAATCGGATTGGGAAACAGCCGGCTGCTGGAAACTTTTGGTGCAAAGTTGACGGATAGTCAATTTAAAAAGGCCACTGAATGGCAGCAAAAAGGACAAACGGTGATGTTTCTCGTGGTGGATAAGAAAGTAACCGGAATGGTTAGCGTTGCCGATAAGGTAAAAGAGACCTCCAAACAGGCTGTAAAGGCACTGCACAAAGCCGGTCTCAAAGTGATCATGCTTACCGGCGACAACGAGTTTACTGCCAAAGCCATTGCCGATGAAGTGGGTATTGATGGCTTCCAGGCCGATTGCCTTCCCAATGATAAATATGACAAAGTGAAGGAGTTGCAGGATCAGGGTCATATCGTGGCCATGGCAGGAGACGGGATAAACGATGCCCCGGCTTTAACACAGGCTAATATTGGTATTGCCATGGGTACGGGAACAGACATAGCCATGGAAAGTGCCGAAATAACACTGGTAAAAGGCGACCTGAACGGAATTGTCAGAGCACACGATTTAAGCCACAAGGTAATGCGAAATATCAAACAGAACCTGTTTTTTGCCTTTGTGTATAACTCGGTGGGTGTTCCTATTGCGGCCGGTGCTTTGTATCCCGTTTTCGGTGTGTTGTTAAGTCCCATTATTGCAGCCGCAGCTATGAGCTTCAGCTCGGTATCGGTGATCTCCAATGCATTGCGTCTTAGAAATCAATAATTAGTGAACCATTAAGATAGATAGATATGAAAAAGACAGGTTTAATGATTGTAATAATCGGACTATTTGCCGGAGCCTTTATATTTCTTTACGGAATGAGTAAAAAAAATATGAATACAAGCTATCAGGGTGCGGTGTATGCTCAATCAAATGGGAAAAGTGATTCAAATGATGCCAGAGGATCCCAAATTTATCAGCAAAAGTGTGTGAGTTGTCATCAGGTGAACGGACTGGGAATTTCGGGCGTTTTCCCTCCTTTAAAAGGTTCTGACTTTTTGAAAAATGAACCCAAAAAAAGATTAATTGAACAAGTGATGAACGGCTCTGACAAAGGCCTTGTTGTGAATGGTGTAAAATATGCAAGCCCGATGCCTCCGCAGGTGAGCAATACCTCTGATGCCGTTGCTGTTGTTAATTATATCCTAAACTCCTGGGGAAATAATTACGGTACCGCCACACAAAAAGATGCTGATGGAATAAAAAAATCAACCAAAAACAGAAAACATATGATGATGGGTGGTGGTATGATGAGAGGCGGTTCCATGATGCATTGAGCCGGTAAATATCACAATATGATGGTCGCTTTATACTGCTTCGATAAAAAACTCAAAAGGAAATTATTCAATAACAGAAACATATAAATCTAAAAAACATGGAAACAATTCATCCGATGATCGTACATTTCCCAATAGCGCTTTTGCTCACAGCTACTCTTATAAGTGTATTGGCAGTTTTATTCAGAAAAAAGAGAGAGGAGTTAAAGATAGTTCTTTACTGGGTTTTGATTCTCGGAGCCATTAGCGTTTTGGCGGCACTGTTTAGCGGGCTTTATGAGGATGAAAGAGTTATACATAATGACGCCATTCATCAGGTTATGGAAGTTCACAAACTTTTGGGTTTTATCATTACTTCTGCTTTGGTGTTGATTACCTTATGGTTTGTCATTAGAAAACGTAATATCCGGTATAAAGAGTTGGTAATCATTATGATACTCTTGATAGGGACTTCTTCCGTGCTCGTTTATACTGCCTATCTCGGTGGAAAAATAGTCTATGAACAAGGAGCCGGCGTTATGCCCATGGAAAAATATATTATGGAAATGCCCGGTGGAAGCATGATGCACAATCATGATGGCGAAGCCGGACACGAGGCCGGTGAGCAAATGGAACATGCTCAGGAACAAATGGTTCCAAAAGGGTCAAAAATGAAAACCGGTTCGGGTATGCAAACGGATACGATAAACAAACAGAGTCATTCGCATAGTGCTGATGGACATTCACATAAATAAAATCTATAACATAAAAATCAAATTATTAATAATTTAAAAGAATAAAAAAATGAAAAAGCAAATTTTAATCGTAATGGCACTGGCCGTTTTTTCCCTCACGGGAACCGCCTTTGCCGAAAGTGGTATGCAGTTCCCCGGAGATAGAAACGGCGAATCTTTCTTAAACATGGAAATGATGGCTTCGCAGCCTGACTCTGTGGCTAAAAAAGATTGCGCAAAGGGTAAAAAAGCCAAAATGAAAGGCGAAATGGGACAAATGCATGACATGCAAATGAAATCCGGCGACAGTAATCAACAAGCCATGATGATGCAAATGATGACGATGCGGAAGCATATGATGCAAATGATGGATAATGCCAAGAAAGTCAACGGAAAAGGTATGATGACCAAAAAACAGAAGGATGAGATGTATGCTATGATGGTTCAAATGATGCCCAAAGATAAAGCTCAGCAGGCAAAAATGATGAAGATGAATGCTAAAATGGTTGAGATGATGAAAAGTGGCGATATGTCTAAGAAAAATGAGATGATGTCAAAAATGGATCCTGAAATGAAAGCTATGATGATGAAGATGATGCCCAAAGATGCAGCTCAAAAAGCGAAGATGATGGAGACATGTACCATGATGCAGCAAATGATGCAACGCATGAAGAGTAAGGATAAAGGAATGCACAAAACCAATTAAAACAAGGATTTTCCCGGCAGAGATATCTTCTGTCGGGAATGTTCCGTAGGAAACCGGCTGTTGACAAGGATAAAAAGATTGTCAGAAACTTTCGCCAAATTGTGAAAAAGGGTATAGCTCATTAAAAGAAGGTAATGTTGATATCGTAAGAGCCTGTTTCCTGTGTTCCTTTTGTTTTTACGTGTAGCAATAATTGATTTTAAACGTAACAGTTAACAAATAATTTAACCATCAAAATCAAAAAAAAATGAAAAAATTTTATTTCTTTCGGAAAGGAGAAAAAGTACCTGTTCTAAATAAAAAGAGTTCTGTCGTTACGGGGGCAGTTCTTTTATTTATGGCTTTTGTAACTACTCCTGTTGTTGTACAGGCAATTCCGAGCTTTGCAAGGCAAACAGGGCTGTCTTGTACGGCCTGCCACACTGTTTTTCCTGAACTTACTTCCTTTGGAAGACAGTTTAAGTTAAACGGTTATACCATGACAAACATTAAAACGATTGTTCAAAAGGAAACCTCAAAAGATGGTAAAAAGAGCAGGGATATATTAAAATTGCTCCACATCTCTTCACTTTCCCTGGCATTTAACACCGGATTTACCCATTTGTCAAAAAGTCTGCCCGGAGCACAGAATAATAATGTTGAGTTTCCACAATCGATAAGTCTCTATTATGGCGGTGCCATCACACCTCATATGGGATCTTTTATACAACTTTCCATGGAGGCCGATGAGGGGACTTTTGGAATTGACATGCTTGATATTCGTTATGCCAACACAACTCAAATTGG
>JAJRQN010000003.1 GCA_024280235.1 Bacteroidota bacterium
AAATCTATTATTTGTCGGATTACCGGTTTGTTGTTATTTTTGTTGCGCCTGAAGAGTCCCATATTTATAAATGTTTGTTCCAAAAACAAAAATATAGGATTCTGAGGGCTTTTTAAAATTTCAACTTTCGGATGCTAGTGACTTTTTTACTATGCGATCTTATATAACCTTCAAAAACCGGAAAAACAGAGCCATATAAAAAACCAAAAAAGTCATCTCCCATTGGAATTTACGCTGTTCCCCAGGTTCCAATATAAAGACACATAAGAAGCTGTTTTTTTCTAACAAAGAAACTTTTTGTCCTGCTTCTCTCCAATACTATTTTATTATATCTTTGCACCGCATTTTATTAAGACACTTTATAAATAATATGAAACGAATTATTCCAATAATATTGTTGCTTGTGAGCTTTGCAACATACAGTTGCACAAGTATCAAAGGAAATCAGGAGAATGAGAGTACTAACATTGCCGGGAAATTCAAAGCCTCAAACGATGTTGTACCCGAACAGCTTACTTATGCCGGCTTCCTGAAGAATGTGTGGAATTTTGAAAAGTCTCCGAAACAATGGATTTATGAAGGTGATGAGCCTTCCGTTATTGACTTTTATGCCGATTGGTGTGGCCCTTGCAAACGTGTTGTGCCTATCATGGATGAAATGGCAAAAAAATATGAAGGTAAGGTGAAATTTTATAAAGTAAACGTAGATAAAGAGAGTAAGCTCGCTTCCGTTTTCGCCATCAGAAGTATTCCTGCCGTGCTGTTTATTCCCCAAAAAGGAAAACCCATGATGCAGGTTGGCTTGTTACCACACGATACCTATGTGAGAATTATTGATGAGCAGCTGCTACACAAGAAACCACAAACAAAAAAACAGTAAATCTTTAAATAACAGATATCAAAATCAAAATGGAACATTTAACAAAACAAACTTTTTTAGAAAAAGTATTTAACTTCGAAGAAAACAAAGATTGGAAATTTGAAGGCAAATTACCTTGTATTATTGATTTTTACGCCGACTGGTGTCAACCCTGTAAAATTGTGGCTCCCATTCTCGAAGAACTCTCTGTAGAGTTTGCCGAAAAAATTGATATTTACAAAGTCAACACTGAACAGGAAGTTGAGCTGGCCTCCGCTTTTGGTATTCGCAGCATTCCTTCCATGTTGTTCTGTCCTGCTGAAGGTCAGCCTCAAATGGCAGTAGGTGCTTTACCGAAAGAAACGCTTATTCAGGCTATTAACGATGTCCTGCTGAAAAAACAGGAAGTGGAAAAATAAGTCTGCCAATGATTTAAGAAGGCTGCAATTCCTCCGGGTTTTGTAGCCTTTTTTGTTTAAATCTGCGCCATGATAAGAAGTGAAAAGACCGTTCTGTTATCCCTTGCCTATCTGCCCCCGATGAGCTGGTTTTCGCTGTTGCTGAAACATCCCGTAAGGATAGAGCAGCACGAAACCTACCGGCGGCAAAGCTATCGTAACCGTTGTCATATTTATTCTGAACGTGGCGTTCTGCCTTTGTCCATTCCGGTGAGCAAGCCAAATGGAAACCATACTATCATTTCGAAAGCAGAGATTTTCAATAATGAAAAATGGTATCTGAAACATTGGCGAGCCATACAGTCAGCTTACGAAGCATCGCCCTATTACCTTTATTACAAAGATGATTTACAGGATTTCTATACCGGCAATTTTGATAACCTGTTTGACTTTGACCGGCAGCTATTGGAAAAAATATGTGAGCTGCTTGACATTCAGCCACAGATAAGTTTTACGGAATATTTTGAGAAGAACCCGACAGAAATACGCGACCTGCGCCACCACTTCACTCCAAAGAAACAGGTTACAGGTACCTTTCCCGAATATATTCAGGTTTTTTCGAGCCGTCACGGTTTTCTGCCCGACCTGAGCATCATCGACCTGCTTTTCAATCTTGGTCCTGACAGCAATAATTATCTTGAAAAAATAGTTCCGGATTTCCTCTGACAAAATACCAGATGAGGGTTTTCACTAATCGGGATAGGCTATCCGTACATGATGAATATTCAACAACTTCTTCTTCAGGATTTTCTTAGCAATGGTAATTTCCTTGAGCGTAATAGGCGCATTATTAAACTGTTCCGATTCCATCATCGAATTTACAATAAGTTCTACAAGGTCATTGATCTTTTGTTCGTCAGGACTTACCAGACTGCGCGAAGCGGCTTCCACCGAGTCGGCCATCATCACTACGGCAGTTTCTCTTGAAAACGGCACCGGGCCATGATAACGAAATTCCGTCTCATTCACTTCCATCCCCGGATTTAGTTTTCGCTCAAGCCGGTAGAAATACTCCACCCGCCGCGTACCGTGGTGCGTCCGAATAAAATCGATAATCTGTTCAGGAAGATGCTCTCTCCGCGCCATTTCAATTCCGGTAAGCACATGCCCCACAATAATACGTGCACTCTCTTCATAGCTCAGCTCATCGTGAGGATTGTATCCTTCCGGCTGATTTTCAACAAAGAAAAGCGGATGCTCCATTTTCCCAATATCATGGTATAACGAACCGGTACGTACCATCAACGCATCACCACCAATGACATACAGCACTTCCGAAGCAAGATTGGCTACCTGCATGGAGTGCTGAAAAGTACCGGGAGCTTTTTCTGCCAATTCACGCAACAACGGATTGTTCGTATTGGAAAGCTCCAGCAAAGTGAGCTGCGTTACCAACCCAAAAACTTTCTCGTATACAAAAATAAGCGGGAAAGCAAGCAGAATAAATAGTGAACTTCCGGCCAGCATCAGAACAAAACGAAGAGAAATATTTGCAAACGAGGCTTCCTGAACAAGCAACATGCTGAAATACACCAACATATAAGTTATAAAAACCAATATGGAAATTCGCACAAGGTGCCATCGTTTTGAAAGTTGACCCACGGCGAAAACTGCGACAAATCCGGCCGTAAACTGTGTGTAGAAAAACTCGAAGCTGTTGGGAGCATAAAAGCCCAGTAGCATAAGTGTAATGAGATAGACCACTAAAGCGCCTCGCCTGTCTAGAAAAACAGCACCAATAACCGGTAGAATTGTATATGGAATCAGGTAGCTCCACGAAGGATAATGCGAAAAAATGAAAAATGAAACCATCAGCAACGCCACCTGTGTTCCCACAAGCAGATGCAATTTTCGAAGCTCTTTATAAATGGATGGCATAAATACCATCAGAAACATCATCTCAATGAAAAACAACAGAGATATCAGGATTATCCGTCCCGTATAAACAAATTTCCACGCTTTAGAGTTCCCAACCTCCTGTTCATATTCACGTTTCAACGAAGTCAGCTGCCGGTATTTCTCCATGGTAACCAATTCGCCCTGCGAAATAATAAGTTCCCCTTTTTGCACCAGCCCCACAGTAGGAGAAATTTTCGAAACAAGCTCCTTCCGCATCATATCAGTCTTTTTTTGAGCATAAATCACATTCTGCACCAGCGCATTATCAATCACCTTAAAAAGTATGACACTATCCGGACTGTTTAACTGCCTGAGATAGCTAATGGCATAATCATCAGCTTCTTTTATAGTATAAAGTTGAGACAGGTTATAATCCGCAACCTCATTATTTCTTATAAGCTTAATCTGAAAAGTTTTGTCTTTTCCCTCAAGAACAGGATCGAGACGGACAATACCACGTTCGACCTGGTCGTAAACCGCGAGCAAAGCATCGAGGTAAGTAATGGAGTCCTGACGGCTCACCTCAGGATTCATTTTCCCACTGATAAAATGCCAGTTATTGCCAAAACTCTTTATCAAATGCGCTCTTCCGGCTATTGTAGCCTGCTCATCATACTGAAAATAAGGTTTCAGATTTTTCAGTAACTCCTTCCGTTCTTTTGACAGCTGTTGTACCGTTTTCAGGATGGAGAAGTCAAACGGTGCATATAAGTCCTTGTGATTCCAAGGTTTTCCAAGACTAAATTCATACTTAAAAATTCTTTCCCGCGGACTCACCGCCACCACAATAACCACGGCTACAACAAAAGTAAGAATTTTGAGCAGGCCATATGAATATTGTTGTAATTTTGGAAAAAGAGACTTCATAGTATTTTATCTTGGTACAAAGATAAGAAAACCTGAAATTCTATCATTTATTAACTTGTTATTATGAACAAAGGTATTTGCATTCTTTCCACGATTCCGGTGCGCGAAAAGCCTTCGGACAAAAGTCAAATGATTAACCAACTTATTTTTGGCGATGTGGTTCACGTCAATGACCGGCACAAGAGCTGGCTTTTTATAGAAACTTCCCATGACAACTATTCCGGATGGGTGGACGAAAAACAAATTAGCTTCCCTCCTGCTGCCTTTTTTGAGCAAATGGAAAATGAGGTTCCTGTTTTTATGACCGTTAAATTTACAGAAGCCCGTGGAGAAAACGGGAGCAAACTCCCTCTAATCATGGGAAGCAGGTTACCTGTTTTCGATACAAATACTTTTCGGATAGGAGAATCTGTTTACAATCTACCTAAAGATATTTCTGTTTTACAGGGAAAACAAACCCCGGAACTTATGATGAAAACAGCCAAAAATTTCCTCGGAAGTCCTTATCTCTGGGGAGGTCGCTCTTATTTTGGCATCGATTGCTCGGGTTTCACACAGATGGTTTACCGCATGTGCGGATACAATCTCCATCGCGATGCTTCACAACAGGCGGAAGAGGGATTGCTTGTCGGTTTTATTGATGAAGCTGCGCCTGCCGACCTCGCCTTTTTTGAGAATGATGAGGGGAACATTGTCCACGTAGGCATTCTGCTCAATCAGCATCAAATTATTCATTCATCGGGGCAGGTACGCATCGACACCATCGACCATGAAGGTATTTTTAACGAAGCATTAAAGAGATACACCCACAAGTTACGGTTTATCAAGCGGGTAATTGCATAAAAAAACCAGGAAACAATTTCGTGTCAGAGATTTTGTTTACTGCGATTATTTGTCAAGAATAACAATCTCGTGGTTAATTTTTGCAGCTCTGCGCAACATTTCGGTTACTCCGCAATAGCGATCCTGCGAAAGATTAACGGCTTTTTCAAGTTTATCCATGGGAAGGTTATCCCCTTTGAAAATATATTTAATATTGATGGTATGATAGTATTTGGGGTGTACATCGGTGAGTTCGCCTTCTACTTCCACATCAAAAAAGTCGGGTTCCACACGCATTTTGCCGAGAATGGAAATGACATCCATAGCAGTACATCCGGCCAACGAAACGAGTGTCAGAGGTTTGGGTTGAGGACCACGATTTTCGCCACCCACAGCTTCTGTTGCATCTATCATAAAGTTAAAGCCGCCGATTTGGGCTTCAAACGCCATTTTACCTTTCCATGTTGTGTGAACTTTTCCTGCCATAATATTATATTTTAAAATTTTTGCAAATCTAAACAAAAATCTTTTGGCCTTCAGAAGGTATTTTCCGCTAAAAATAATCGAAATAACGTGAATTAAATTCGGTTAAAATCCCACACCGGAAGGAGGAGCCTCCTGATTGTTCTGGTTTTTTTGTCTCTTTTGCCGGTAATTATTAATAATGTAAGAAACATTGAGAGAAATTGTTGGCCATTGTCGCCGGAACACCGAATGAGAATAAAAACCAACACCCGAAGCTGTGGATTCATAGTGTGCCGTATTGAGCAAATCGCGTGCAGTAAGAGTTAAATTCAGTTTACGTTTGAAAAAGTCTTTTCGAATCGCCAAATTTGAATAGAAAAAACCCTTACGTGTTCCCTGCGCCGTTACCGTGGGACTTCGGTATATGGCCATCAACTGAAACCTGAAATTGTGTTTCAGATTAAATGAAGCGGTCATTCTTCCCGACCAGTTGGTAGAATTGGCCGCCACATCAGCGCCTTGCACATTGCCTTCAAGACGATAATGATAGAGATTTAAACTGGCATAAACGCCAAACCATTTAACAAGCCTCAGATTGGTCATCAGCTCAGCTCCATAGGCAAAATCCCTGTTCAGGTTCTGGCTGGTATGAATCATAATTCCGGCTGTATCAAGCACCTTGATACGTGTAATTTTATTGGTTGTTTTCCTGTAATATGCCTGAAACGAGAGAAAAGATTTAGAGAAAACTTTCTGCACTCCCAGTTCGTAAGAATCGATGTATTACGGCTGCAGCTCAGGATTTCCTATTCTGATATTGTAAGGATCGATAATCATGGGAAAAGGGTTCAGACTCCATTGCCGCGGACGGTTGATGCGCCGGCTGTAGCTGGTATAAACCTGATAATTTTGAGGTAACTGGCAGGACAAATGCACAGTGGGAAAATAGTCGAACCGGTTAATTTTAAATGGCGCTTTCCCATTGTTATTATCCACACTCCGGTCGGTATATTCAGTACGGAAGCCCAGCTCATAGCCAAAACTTTTATAGATATCTTTAAAGCTGACATAAGCCGAATGAATGTTTCGCTTGAAATCCACTATGTTATTATAGTTCTCATTGGAAATCCAGTCGCCCGTAGCCGTATCAAATGTTTCGTAAGTATATTGTCCGGTTTCGTTATAAAAACGACTTTGATAGCCGGTTTCAAATTTCCCTTTTTTGCCCACAGGCAAAGCATAATCAAGTTTTACCCTCAAATTAAAAGAGGTGTCCACCGTCTGTGTACGCAGGCTGGAAGGCTCCATACCGAGATTATTCCACAAAGAATCAGTATTATAATTGGATTGATTTTCATTGTCAGTGCTGCTTTTGCCGGAATAATAAGCATAAGCTTCAATCTGATGTCCGTTGTCATTAAATTTATGCAGGAAATCACCCTGGGCGGTATAATAATGTCCCCAGCGACTTGAATGGCTTATAGAATTTGAATAATTATCCGTTGTGGCGGGAACCGTATAAATATTCCTTTTGCTGTTGTTGTCCATCCCAAAACCATAACCGCCATATTCTCCGGAGAGGGTAAGCGTGGATTTCTTGCTGAGATAGTAATCAAGTCCTCCTGTCAGCCCAAAGCCTCTGCGGTTTCTGATTCCGTTAATATCTGTAATCCTGTAGTTTGTAGTGTCGCCGGCAAAAGTTAAATCCTGTGAATTCATACTCATGTGCATATCCCTGTAACTACCGTTGGCTGAGAGATATACATTTACCTTTTTGGTACGATAGCCCAGCAATGCATTTCCTCTATATCTTTTTTGGTTACCAACAGAACCATTTATCACGCCATTAATCCCCAGATTTTTATTTTTTTTCAGGATAATATTCAGGATTCCGCCAACACCTTCCGGATCGAATTTTGCTGTGGGATTGGTTATGATTTCAATACGCTGAATGCTGGAAGCAGGAATTTGTTGCAGAGCATCGTTTCCATCCAAAACACTGGGATGGCCGTTAATAAGTACCGTAAAGTTGGAAGAACCACGCATGGTAACATTGCCATTCAAATCCACATTAACCGAAGGTACATTTTCCAGCACATCGATAGCAGAGCCGGCAGAAGCCATCAAATCTTTGGATACGTTTACCACTTGTTTATCCACCTGATAAGATATCCTGGAGCGGCTGGCCGTTACTTCTACCCCGTGCAAAGTAGAAGCCTCGGGTTCCAGATAGATAGCCCGAAAATTAATTATATGTTTTGCAGCAGACAACTCAATATTGTCAATGACTTTAATTTTAAAACCAAGGAAATGTACTTTCAAATAATAGCGACCGTATTTTAAACCTGTAAACTTAAAAGAGCCATCTTTTGCCGTAATATTTCCGTTAACCATAGTCGAATCGGGCAGGCGATATAGCACCACGTTGGTGTATTGCATGGG
>JAJRQN010000028.1 GCA_024280235.1 Bacteroidota bacterium
TAACCTTAAATCCGCAAGAATCTTCCTACTGCAAGGCCGAACTACACGTCATTGTTGACAATGCTCGCTTTAAGTTGCTCACCGTAGCTAAAAGGCTGTACTTGCGGTACTTATGCGCTGTACTTACCAACACTAACATCCATTTCTACCTTTCGTAATAAAACAACCTTGCGGAATTAGAGATATAACAGAAATCGGTTTATACTACCCGGAAAGAAATTAGTTATTTGAATGCGAACAATAATCAGAGCCATGTATTTCGGCCGTAGTATTTTTCCCATCGTAAGAAATGGTCAGGCTGCCATCGCTGGTTGTTCCGGTAGCGGTAATAGAAATGGCATCACCTGCTGAAGCATCCGCATTGACAGACCAGGGTAATGCCGGAGAAGAAATGGTTTTTTCTGTTGAACCGACTTTATAGGTCAGTGTCGAAAGTGTACCATCGCCTGTTTTGGCAGCCTTGAAAAGGATAGTCATATTGGAAAGTGCATTATCAGTTTTACCGAGGTTACAGGTAATGCTCGTGTCCCTTTTACAGGTTGTAAAACCTATCATAATCACTGAGACAAGAATTGCCATAATAGTAAATTTTTTCATAATCTATTTATTTGTAGTTATTTATAAAAGTTTTTATTACAAATGGTTACCTAAAAATGTGTTGATTTTAGATAATCAGGGATAGCTAAATGGTTTAAAAGATTGTATAAATATATAATAATTTCCCTCTTTGGAAAAAATTGATGCGGTTAATCTGTTTTGGCAGCCTGTTAACGGTCATTGTAGTTTGGTATATGGTTGTTTTTATTTATTTTTGCCATTGAATTATGAAAACGGTTCAGCTATTTAACTTTTATTTTTTATGAAAAAGCTTACAATTATTTTATTGTTTATGGGAGTGGCTGCAAGTGTCAGTGCTCAAAATGATACGATTAAAAACTGGAAAATTACCGGGAATGCCAGCCTGAATGTGAATCAAAATTACTATTCCAACTGGGCCGCAGGTGGCGAAAGTAATTTTGGTGTTATCGGTAAATATACTATGAATGCCGACTATACAAAGCAAAAGAATTCATGGCACAACTGGCTTGATCTTGGGCTGGGTTATAGTATTATAGGAAAGGCCGACCCAACCAAAACCGATGATAAAATCGAGTTTATTTCAACTTATCGTCGCCAACTGTCAAAAAAAATATTTTTCACCGTGTTGGGAAGTTTTAAGTCGCAGTTTGCCAACGGATATGACTATGCAGTGGATTCAAGTACCCGGATTTCACACTTTATGGCTCCTGCTTATATCGATTTTGGCCCTGGTATTCAGTGGAAACCGGCAAAATTCTTTTCCCTGAATTTTTCACCTGTCAATGCTCGCTGGATCATTGTGAATGACCAGCGTTTGGCAGATAACGGCTCGTTCGGACTCACGCCTGCTGTTGTGGATTCGGCTGGAAATATTATTAGTCATGCCAAAAAAAGTCGTTCGCAATTTGGTGCAAGGCTGTTGCTTACCTTAAAATATGACATCGCTAAAAATGTAAACCTTGCCACCAAACTGGATTTGTTCTCCGATTACTTGCATAATCCGCAAAACATCGTTGTGGACTGGCAGGTACTCATTGGAATGAAAGTAAATGACTGGCTGAATGTCAGTATCTCTACACAACTCCTGTATGATAACGATGTCATGATTACGGATAAAAACGGAAATATCGGACCGCGAGTACAATTTAAACAATTATTAATGGTTGGGATGGGATACAAGTTTTAATAATTTGAAGATAATAGGTTTATTATCGGATACACACGGCTATTTTCATTCCCGTATTCCCGAATTTTTTTCCGGCTGTGATGAGATATGGCATGCCGGTGATATTGGTAGCTTGGAAGTGATTGTGCAGTTGGAGGCTATTGCGACTGTCCGTGCAGTTTACGGTAACATCGACGGTGGTGAATTACGGAAAGATTTCCCGGAAGTTGCATTTTTTACGGTGGAAGGACTAAAAGTTCTGATGATGCACATTGGCGGTTACCCGGGACGCTATTCATCAAAAGCTCGAATGCTGATTGAAAAATACAGACCGGGGCTGTTTATCTCCGGACATTCGCATATCTTAAAGGTCATCCCCGACAACAGATACGGACTTCTGCACATTAATCCCGGTGCTGCTGGCCACTCCGGTTTTCACAAAAGTATTACGTTGGTTCGGTTTGCCATAGAAAAAGCACAGCCGAAAGATTTGGAGATACTGGATATCGACCGGCACAAAAAGATATAATTGCTACCGCAACCGGTCGGCACTGCGTATCAGCTTTTCATCCTGCATTACGCCACGGTAAGCCAGCACCAGAAAAACCAAACTAATCAATGGCATAAAAACTGCCGTTTTGTATTCGATAGTTCCTCCTGTGAGTTTTTGTAGGAAATCCACGTAATAGAAGAAGAAAAGTCCTATAAACACAACTTCCACAAGAATACATACTCTAATGATTTGTATCTGGACTTTCCTGTTTTTGTACATGAAAATGCTAATTAATGAAAACAGCATCACAAAACCCGTTGCCGAAAGCAGTGGCAGACTGAAATAACCGTTTTGGTTGAAAGTGGAGCCGGGAACGAGACTGTGGGCTTTCTGGACAAAGAGAATAACCGAATCTTTAGCTCCGATAAAATCAGCCAGCGGAAAGAAAAAGCTAATGGCCGAAGCAATAATGACAAGTAACAGAAAAATGGTTTGTTTACGTTGAATCATGGTTTATTTCATTTTGAATTTAGTGGATGACAAAATTAAGCATAAACCGGCTTTTCATCTCTGACTTTTTTAGGATTTATTTTTTTGTTTACAATGTTGGATTTATCATCTGAGTTTTTTTGTCTGCATTGCTTCTCAGGGTTTGAAATCCGATGGAATCGAAAAACGAGAGAATGGTTATGAAACAAATAGAAAACGGATTGAAAATCTTTAAACTCCCAACCTTCCGGATTACAAATCCGGAAGAGCTACAGTAATCGTGTTCATTAAGATTTACAATCAGAGAGTCTTGAATATGCCCGATTTGCCATCCGGAGTTTTAAAAGGGAGGAGGATTTGCTATCCTCAACCAATAGCAGATTTGAGAAGCTGTAAATGATATTTTAAACAAAGGCTAAATCTCCAGAAACTCTTTTATCCGTCCGAGGAAATACATTTTCCATCCGTCTGCAACTTCTTCATAAGCTTCATCGGGGATGTTGGTGTGACGCAGTTCCAGCGAAACTTTTCCTTTCTCCGGATGAATTTTAAAAGTAACAATGGAAGGCTCTTTCTGTTCGCCAAAATACCACTGTTGTACCACTTTTTTGTTGGGTTCCAGCTCCAGAATCTTTCCGGCAATATCCCCTTCAAACATCTCAAACTCTGTACCTTCTCTCGCTTCCATCTTTGCCGGCATATCCGACCAAAGTTCAATGGTAAATGGATTGGTCAGGCAGGCATACACATCCTCCGGCTCAGCGCTAACGCTGATGTATTGTTTGTAGTCTTTCATTTCAAATTTCTTTTAATATAGGACGAGTAATCTTTCAGAACGGGCTGATAATCAGTTTTGTACAATTTCGATGTAATCAGGAAATCGGCGGTAGAGCGGTTGTTGGCCGTGGGAACGTTGTACATCACCGCAATACGCAGCAGGGCTTTCACGTCCACATCGTGTGGTTGCGGTTCCATAGGATCCCATAGAAAAATGACCATATCAATTTTCCCCTCGGCAATCATGGCCCCGAGTTGTTGGTCACCACCCAATGGGCCTGATTTCAGCAATTCGATAGCTTTTATCTTTTTCCCACCGAGATGTTTTTCAAGCGCCTCCCTTACCAGCCTGCCGGTGGTTCCTGTACAAACCAGCTTTTTGTCCATTAATAGCTTGTAATTATACTCTACCCATTCTATCAAATCCTGTTTACGGTTGTCGTGTGCCACAAGAGCTATGGTATTCATCATGGTTTTAATTTTAAATAACTGATAACCAAATAATAATCTGTTTATCCTTTTCTTTACAAAGGAAATCATTTTTTGGATTTTCACAGCAGATAGAGGTTTATTTTTTTGTTAAACTCACGTTTTGAGTCTTCCCGCCAAAACTGCCCATTCAGGAAACATCTATGTTGTTTCATTTCCTATTTTCTAAATAGGGTTTGCTAAAAAGCTCAGATGTCGCCACTTTTTCTCTTGTGTTTCGTAAGCTTTATATTCGCCTGTTTGCTTATCAACATATTCAAACTTTGAACCTCGTTTAAAGTTAACAGTAATGTTTAACTCCCCCTTTGGGTAAATCTAATCTTATCACCTCAATGTACCATTGTGACCGGATACCTGTTGTCGCTGCCCCCCCCTCTTGTGTCATGAATTTTTCAGCCAGGGATTTTGTTTCCGGCTCGCTGCATTCGGCAATGCAACCTACGGTATTTAGCCGTTATGACACGCCTTCGGTTTATTCGATTGTTACGGTTCGCATTGCCTCCGCCGGAATTATGGGTACGGTAAAAAAAATCAGGAAAGCTGTTCAGCGTATCGTTCCCGGCCAGATTGTTCAGGTTAAATTTTACAACAGCACTTTACGGAAAAACTACAGCTTTGACCGGGCCGTAAAAAATACCGTGGGTTTCTTTTCGGTTTTGGCAGCACTAATCACGCTTGCAGGTCTTGTCGGTTTTACGCTGAGCATGATTAATGCGCGAACCAAAGAGCTGGGTATCCGTAAGGTAAACGGGGCATCGGTCAACTCATTGATTCTGTTGTTGAATAAGGTTTTTGTTTGGAA
>JAJRQN010000029.1 GCA_024280235.1 Bacteroidota bacterium
TACAGAAACAGGTTCGGGTTTCATTTAAGGTTTAAAAAGCAGGCTTGTCTAATTTAGAATCATTTTAATTTTGTATTTTTGTGGAGTAAAAACAGATATTAGATGAAGAAAACAGAAATCCATTATACCTCATTCAATTTATCAAAAGAAGAAATACTAAACGATTACCGCATTGCCAACGAGAGCCGACAGGTTAGCCTGCTCGGACGGCGTGAAGTGCTCACCGGAAAGGCAAAGTTTGGCATTTTCGGCGATGGAAAAGAAATTCCACAACTTGCTATGGCCAAGGTATTTGAGGATGGTGATTGGCGTTCGGGGTACTACCGTGATCAGACTTTTATGTTTGCCGCCGGCATGATGACACTGGAAGAGTTCTTCGCACAGCTTTATGGCGATACCGACATCGAAGCCAATCCTGCGCATGGCGGACGACTTATGAATAACCATTTTGCCAGCCGTAGTCTCGACGAAAAGGGTGAATGGAAAAACCTGACAAAACAGAAAAACAGTGCTCCCGACTCCTCTCCCACTGCGAGCCAAATGCCACGATTACTAGGTCTGGCACTGGCTTCAAAGCTTTTTAAAAAAGAAAAATCATTTCAAAAGCAGACAAAGTTCAGTAAAAACGGCAGGGAGGTGGCCTTTGGCACCATTGGAGATGCTTCTACTTCGGAGGGCCATTTTTTTGAAGTCATCAATGCTGCCGGCGTATTGCAGGTTCCTATGGCCATTTCGGTGTGGGACGACCAGTGGGGCATCTCTGTCCCCAATAAATTACAAACAACCAAAGGGAATATTTCCGAACTTCTCGCAGGCTTTCAAAAAGAGAAAAATACCAACGGCCTGATGATTTTCAGGGCAAACTGCTTTGACTATCCAGGGCTAATGGAGATATACCGCAAAGGGATTGCTCTTTGTCGTGAAAAACAGGTTCCTGTTCTCTTTCACATAACAGGATGCACACAGCCGCAGGGACATTCCACCTCCGGCTCACACGAACGCTACAAAAGTCCTCAACAGCTTGAAGAAGAGCGAAACAGAGATGGAATCCTGCACATGCGGCAATGGATAATTGAAAATACTATCGCAACCGCAGAAGAGTTGAGTGCCATTGAAGAGCAGGCGCAAATTCGTGCTAAAGAAGCAAGACAAAATGCGTGGAAAAATTACAACCAACCGCTCAGGCAAAAGAGAGATGAACTGTTGAGCCTGCTCAATCACGACTGCGCATGCACAAAGAAGCAGACTTTAGTGGCCATTCGTAACGAGTTGAAACGTGTGGGCGAACCCATCCGGAAAGATATCTACAGCGCAGCAAGGCAAACTATCCGGAATTTATGTGATTGTACGGTAGGAAACAAACAGCTCAAAACGATTATTCGTGAATGGCTTGTGAAAGAGCTGGCTGATGGCCGGAAAAGCTACAGCTCGCATTTGTACAGCGAATCGGAATGGTCGGCTGAGAATATCAGGCCCGTTGATCCTGTATTTGATAAGGAAGAATATGTTCCCGGAAGGGAAATACTCCGGGATAATTTCGATTATATTTTTGAACATAATCCTTTGGTAGTAGCTTTTGGTGAGGATGTGGGGAAAATAGGCGGTGTCAACCAGACATACGAAAGTTTACAGGAAAAATATGGAGAAAACAGAATCTTCGATACAGGAATCCGTGAAGCCAGCATCATCGGTCAGGGCTTGGGCATGGCGCTTCGCGGCTTGCGTCCCATTGCCGAAATTCAGTATTTCGATTACATTCTGTATGCCTTGCAGGTTATGAGTGATGATATTGCCACCATGCATTATCGTACTCGTGGCGGACAAAAAGCTCCCCTGATTATCAGTACGCGTGGCCACCGGCTTGAGGGAATATGGCATGCCGGTTCTCCGCTGAGCATGGTCATCAATTCCATCCGCGGTATCCATGTGGCTGTTCCCCGCAACATGACTCAGGCAGCGGGATTTTACAATACTTATCTCGCCTCTGACCAGCCGGTTTTGATTATTGAGCCGTTGAACGGTTACCGCTTACGCGAAAAAAAACCTTCCAACATTGGTGAATACCGTATTGCGCCGGGCGTTCCGGAGGTGTTGCGCACCGGAAACGATGTAACGTTGGTAACTTATGGCTCCGATGTACGCATTGCCCAGGATGCAGTCAAACAATTAACGGAATTTGGAATAGATGTGGAACTTATTGATGTACAAACACTTATTCCTTTCGATATTCACGGTGTTATCCTTAATTCGTTGAAAAAGACCAACAAAATCATCTTTTTTGATGAAGATGTTCCCGGTGGAGCCACTTCGTATATGATGCAAGATGTGCTGGAAAATCAGAGAGGGTTTTATTTTCTTGATATGAAACCCCGTACCATTACTGCCCGAGCACACAGAGCTGCTTACGGTACCGATGGCGATTATTTCTCCAATCCCAATGCCGAAGATGTTTTTGAGATTACTTATGATATGATGCATCAGTATGACCCACAGCGTTTTTCCGATATTTTTTAAGGGATTCTCCTGCGCTATGAAAATCTGTTTATTTTTGCCGAAATTTTTTCGGAACATTCAAAATGAACAACAAATCTGTGAACAGGAGTAAAAATAAAACTGATTATCCTGAGCCTATTCAAATGAATAAACAGGAATTACAGTTTCCGGTAACCTACCGGCTCAA
>JAJRQN010000030.1 GCA_024280235.1 Bacteroidota bacterium
AGGTCGAGCATGGCAATACGCGAATTGGCACCATCTGAATAAAAAAGATGTTTCCCGTCGTAATTACCGTTGGTTTCTGACAAAGCCGGAAAGCGCATATCGCCGTACCAGTCAATTTTGTCATCAAGCGAGGCTTTTTTCAGCAACAATGAACTTTCATCGTCGTACCCAAAGCCCTGCCATGGTTCGGGAGAGAAAACGCCCACGTACTTGTAAATACGCATAGAAGGAAGTCCGTAAACAATCATAGTTCCGGAATTACCCGTTCCCACAAAGCCGAAATACTCGTCACGGCCTCCTCGCGGCATAAAAGTTTTGACCGCTGCCAGTACATCAGCATCGGACAACCGACGTTCTTTTTTCACCTCATTGAGTGTCTGTTGGGCTTTTACCGGAACTCCGACTGAGGCCATCAACAGAAAAACGAGACTCAATACGAGAAAACGTTTTGTAATTAACATCATAATGAATAATTTAGGTTTATAAATAAATAAAAATGGTTCAATTTTATCAATTGTAATTTAATTTTTCGGTACTCGCTTACTTAAATTAATCGCACAATAAAAGCACAATTTTTAGTAATCATTTTAAAATCAGTATCTTATTTCATTCAGGCAAAAACATATTCTCTTATTTGAGGAGGTAACAAAGTTAAAATAAATTAAATAATGTTAAAATAAATTAACGAACTTTCTTTAATTTAAATCTATTCTAAATAAAGTATTGCCACGGACACATAACTGGTTTTGTCAGAACAGCAATACAAAGGGCAGCCAAAAAATAAATTCTCCGAGCAACCGGTAACGTCCTTTTTGTTGAAAATAGGATGGAAAAACGTGTAGAAGCATCAAAGTGGCCGACAACACAATCAAGAGGATAAATTCCTTTTTTAAAAGAGGAACCAAAATAATCAATATCAGCGAGAGAAGCATTCCTGCTATCAGCAATGCTCCTGACAAATTTCGCGTCAGGGCAGAACCATAAAAAGTACAGAAGCTTTGTGTACCGTCTCCCCTATCAAATATCTGCTCAAAATAAGCCATACTCAAACCTTCGGCCCATGCAAGCAAAAAGATAATTATCATACTTGCAATCAGCGGAATTGAAAGCGGCATACCGTGCCAGATAACCGGAGCAAGCCAAATGCCGGCCACATAGAAAAGGCTGATGAAAAACTCTTTTTGAAAATAATAGTTGTTTTTTCGTCCGATATAAATCACAAAGAGATAAATCAGGACACCTGCCCCCATCGCTATCCCGCCAATCAAAATCCGTATGTCCATAAAAAGCCAGACCAGGAAAATTGCTGTAAAAGCAGCCAAAATAAGGGCAGTCATAAAGTAATAACGAAACCGGTAATGCATCCTGTGCCGGAACATAGTCGATGCCTGTTTTCGGTGATAACCATCGAGAAGATGGTCACCGGCATATACTGTCCAAACCGACAAACTCAGCACAACCCACCACCACGGATTAGGCTGAATATGAAGTGTCTTTACCGCAAAAACCCCTATTGCCAATGCTCCTGCCACCACATCGAGGCTAAAAGCCTGAAAGATATGGAGTAGTTTCTCTGCAAATCTTTTTATATGGATTTTTTTTAACATGCCAGACAAAATGGCTAAACAAAAAAAGCTCCAATATTTTGTACAGGAGCTTTTTGAGAAATAAAACCTATCGGTTAATACTCCTCTTCAATATCTTCCACAGTAAAGCTCTCCATAAGGTAGGGATGATTTTTGGCTACCAACGGATATTTGGAAAGCGAAAGCGCACCCACCAGCAAAAACAAACCGGCAAAACCGATAAAAGTACCAATCTCAAGATAGCCAAATACCACTTTGTGTATTGTTTCGGCCACAATGGCATTGTAGATTTCAATATACTGCCCCACCAACAATACGGCAACGGTAATTAACAAAGCGTTGGCATTTTTTGCCATCCGGTTCCACATGAGAAACAAGAACGGAAAAAGCCAGTTAATAAAAATCTCGGCAAGAAACAGTGTCTGAAATCCTTCTTCTCTTCTGATATGGAAATAGACTGTCTCTTCAGGAATGTTTCCATACCAAATGAGCAGGTATTGAACAAACCACATATAGCCCCACATGATGCTAAGCATGAAGATATATTTTGAAAAATCATGTAAATGGCCTTCATTTAAGAATTGTAAATATCCAAGTTTGTTCAGGATAATTACCACGGCCAAAATTAAAGCCGAACCGTGGTAAAAAGCTGAAATAAAGAATTTGATGGAAAAAAGTGTACTGTACCAGTGTGCATCAAGCGACATGAGCCAGTCGATACCAACAAAAATGAATGAGATACCAAGTACGAAAATGAAAACTTTAGACAAGAATTCAATTTTGTTAAACGAGTCGAGACCACCTGTTTGATCCTCTCTTAAAGACAGCCTCCGAATACGCAAAGAAATAAATATCCACAGAGCAAAAAATACTACCGTACGAATAAACAGGAAAGGAATATTCAAATAAGGCGATTTGTGAGCCAACGCAGCATCGTGCAAAGCAGCGCCGGAAGCCGCCCAGTGAAACAGATGTGGAACACCGATAAAAAGGAAGAGCCAAAGTATAGCTGCCACCATAAGATAAGTTACCAGAGCCTGGGGAATACGGATAAAAGCCGAAGACCAACCTGATTGTGTTATCGCCTGCAAAGCCAGCCAAAAAAGTCCGCCGAGCGTCATCGATAAAAACAAAAAGTTGTTTAATAAAAGATTAGCCCATGTTCGCGTAACAGCACCCGACAAAAACCCTGCTGTTATAGTAACGATACCAATTACAATCAGAAGTATCATAACATTTTTAAACGACTTACTAATTTGAAGTTTCTTATCCATTAGAATAAATTTTAATAATCTATGGTATTATTTTTTTACAATTGAACGTAGATAATTCACTATCTTCCAACGATTTTCAGATGTAACCTGAGTTCCGTGCGGCCCCATTAATCCTGAAACAGAGCCTTCGGTAATAATGAAAAAAATAGAGCCATCAGCCATATTTTGAACATAACTTCCGGTCAAATCGCGAGGTTTAGCAGGAAATAACTTAGCCGTATATAAGTGGCCATCTCCTCTGGCATCAAAACCATGGCAGTCAGCACAAAAAATTCCATACTGGCGCTTTCCTTCGGCAATATTTTTGGAGGTAGGTTGAACCGGATTTTTCAGTTCGATACCCGCTTTGGCCTGTCCCGCCACTTTTTCAGCAATATTTTTAGGATGAAAAGGAAAATAAGCGCTTCTCCTGTCAACACTTCCTTCGGGAGCCGGTTGATTCACCTGCCCGTCAGGCAAAATTCTGCTTGGAGCATAGGCCTTATCAAATTTTGTATAATACATATCGTGCTCTCCCATATAAGCATATCCAGGATTATTCTTATCCTGCACACAGGAGGACAGTGCCATCACAAACAATAAAAGAATAAAAAGAATTGAACTATTTTTCATTTTATAAGTTTTACGCATTAAACATTGCTCATATTGACTTCAACCGCACCACTCTTTTTAAGCAATTCGTCAATTTTCCGGACTGCTTCATCGTCCATATTCTTATCCTTTTCAATGACAATGACAAATTTGTCATCGGTAGAACGGGAATCGGGCATGTTAACTTCCCTGCCCGGCCACATTTTTTCACGAATCAGATAAGTGGCAAGAGTAAAAATCACACCGGAAAGAATTGTCAGCACAAACATCAGCACAATAAAAGACAATGAATTGGTCGGTTTACCGCCATATATCAATGGATAATTAATGACTGAAGTCCAATACAGAAAAGCAAAAGTACCTGCTGTTCCAAAAGCTCCATACAGGAAAGTAGCATAAGGAATGCGGGTTTTCAATTTCAGCTTTTCCCACACATGTTCCAAAGGGAAAGGCGAATAGACGTCTTTTACCTGAATATTGTTTTGCAGCAGTTTACCTACTGCTTCCGAAACCTCGTCAGGGTCATTAAAAACACCCAAAATTTGATTTTGTTTACTCATGGTTTTTTGTGTTTTCTGTTACAATACTGGTTTCTTTAAGTATGCCTTTCAGCTCACTGGCAGCCATCATGGGGAGGAAACGCAGGAACAGCAGTATGCCAAGCACAAAGAATCCAAGTGTTCCAACGTAAATTGCCACCTCAGTTGTCGTTGGCGAATAGTTGTGCCAGGTAGAAGGCAACCATGTTTTGGAAAGTGATGTAACTACAATTACAAAACGTTCAAACCACATCCCAATATTAATAAAGATACTGATAATGAATACCATCGTAATATTTGTCCGTATTTTCTTAAACCAAAACAATTGTGGAATAATAGCATTACAGACAATCATAGCCCAAAATTCAAAAGCATAATCTCCTATTGCTCTGCTTTTAAAGAACACATACATTTCATAAGGAGAATTCGAGTACCAGGCAATAAAAATCTCGGTAACATAAGCCACTCCCATAATCAGAGAGACAAAAGTGAGTACTCTTGCAATAGCATCCAAATGTTTTCTGGTTACATATTCTTCATATTTGTATACTTTCCTGACAATAATCATTAACGTAAGCACCATGGCAAAGCCTGAAAAAATAGCTCCTACCACAAAAAACGGCGGAAAAATAGTAGAATGCCAACCGGGAACAATACCCGCAGCAAAGTCCATGGCCACAATAGAGTGAACCGAGACAACAAGAGGCGCAGTCAACCCGCCCATCAATAACGCAGCCGATTCAAAACGCAGCCATCCTCTCGCCGAGCCAAGCCATCCAAAACTGAGGATACCATAAATCTTCTTTTTAATTTTTGAAACGGTTCTGTCGCGAATACTGGCAAAATCGGGCATCATACCCACATACCAAAACAGGAAAGAAGCCGTCAGATAGGTGCTGATAGCCGTAACATCCCAAAACAGCGGGGAGTTGAAATTTGTCCACAAAGGTCCTCTTGTGTTAGGATATGGAAATGCATAAAAGCCATCCCAGACACGTCCCATATGAATCAGAGGAAACATTCCTGCTGCCATCACAGCAAAAATAGTCATGGCTTCGGCTGCACGATTGATGGAGGTTCTCCATTTTTGATGTAACACCAGCAAAAAGATGGAAAAAGCAGTTCCGGCATGCCCGATACCAATCCACCACACAAAGTTAATAATGGCCCATCCCCACGAAACACTGTTGTTCAGCCCCCAGGTACCCGTTCCAACAGTAACTGTGTTATAAAAACCCCAAACGCCCCAAATCAGCATGGAACTGGCAACAAAAGCCGCCATCCACCACCAGTTAGGAGTGGTTTTACTAAGCAATGGGCCGTTAACATCCTGTGTAATATCGTGGTAACTCTTATTACCTTCAATTAATACGCCTCTGACTTTTACATTATACATAATATCTGTTTTTTTATTATGCTTCTTTATTTCTTACTTTGGTTAAATAGCTCAGCGACGGCAAAGTATGCAACGATTCGAGCAGATGATACATTCTTCCCGTATCGTTTGTCCTGCTGACCTCACTTTTCTTATCCATCAGGTTACCGAACTGAATAGCATCGGCAGGGCAACTTTGCTGACAAGCCGTCAGGATGTCGCCGTCGCGTAATTCACGATCTTCGGCTTTTGCCTGAAGCTTCTTTTCCTGAATACGTTGCACGCAGAAAGTACATTTTTCAACAACACCTCTCTGTCTTACTGTTACATCAGGATTGAGCACAAGTTTACCCAAATCACTGTTCATGTTATAATCAAAACTATTATTGTTTACATATTCATACCAATTGAACCTTCTCACTTTATAAGGGCAGTTGTTCATGCAGTAGCGGGTACCTATACATCTGTTATAGGTAACCTGGCTTAGGCCCTCATCGCTATGGCTCAGGGCAGCCACCGGACAAACATTCTCACAGGGAGCATTGTCGCACTGCTGGCACATCACCGGCATGTGGAAAACTTCCGGGTCATCGGCCATTTCTGAATAATAACGGTCAACACGTATCCACTGCATAATTCGTCCGCGTTTCACCTGCTCTTTCCCAACCACAGCCACGTTATTCTCAGCCTGACACGAAATAAGGCAATTACTACAACCGGTACAGCTGTTCAAGTCAATGGACAATCCCCATTGGAATGCATCAAATTTCGGCTCCGGATACAAACTGAAATCTTCACTTTTCAGGAATTTTTCGTGTTCTTCATTCCCTGAAGCCGGATTTTTAACAAAAGACCCTAAAACCGTTTCACGAACAATAGGACGTCCCTCCATGACATGATGGGTTTGCGTCAGGGCAAGAGGATAGGTTTTGGAAGTCTTCTTCAGCGTAACGACCGTACCAAGTAAATTTTTTATTCCGTTGCCAGCATTTATCAGGCCGTAAACATTTTTACCAACATCATTGCCTACTTTTCCGGCATGGCTCCGACCATAACCAATGGCAATACCAAGAGTTCCTTCCGTTTGTCCGGGCTGTATCAAGACGGGCAGTTCCAGCTTATCATTAATTGTTACCACATCTTCCTGCTCCAGTCCTTTTGCCTTTGCAAAAGCAGGCGAAACAGTTACATAGTTGTCCCAGGTAGCGGTTGACACAGGATCGGGCATCTCCTGAAGCCACGGATTGTTGGCATATTTTCCGGTTCCCATGGAAATTTTTTCGTAAAGTGCCAGCTCAAGGCCACTATTTCCAGGTTTGGCAACTTTTAGCCTTGTCGGTTTAAAAGCAGGCTGTGATGTCTCTTGCGAAGCAACATAGAAAACACCATCCTGTTTACACTGAAACCAGAATTTATCAAAACCTGCATATTTTTCTTGTTTTGGAAAAAAGTTTTTCTTCCAGTTCGTTTCGAGATAGTCAGAAAAAGTCTGTTCTGTTCCCATCCAGGTCAGCAGGCTGTCCTGGAATTGCCGTGTATTGAAAATAGGACGGATGGTAGGCTGTGTAAAACTGAAAAATCCGTAAGCAGGCTCAGCATCGTCCCAGGATTCGAGGTAATTGTTATCAGGACAGACATAGTCGCAAAGTTGTGCTGTTTCGTCCGGGGTAGTAGCAAACGACACTTTCAGCGGAAGCTTTTTGATGGCTTTTTTCAGGTTGTCTTTGTGTATGCAATCGTAAACCGGATTGACATTGTAAAACAGAATTCCCCCGGCTTTACCCGACTGAATGGAACTCATAGCCTGCATCATATCGCTTTCCATTCCCTGTTTCAGGTTGACAGGAGTATTTAAGTCGATTGTTGTTCCATAATTACCCAACAATTGGTTAATGGCATTGACAATCAGCTGAATCTGCAGATCATTTGTACCCGAAACCACGAGTGATTTACCCTTGGATTTAAGCAAATCATTGGCAACCCGATTCACATTGGTATTTATTGCCGGTGCAGCAAAAACAGAGTTTCCTGTTTTTTTTGCCAATGTATTATATAATTTCAGCAAAACGGCAGCTTCTTCCGAGGGTTTTATCTGATACCGATAATCAGCATTGGAGCCGGTAAGCGACATGTTGGTTTCAAACTGATAAAGGCGTGACATTTTTGTTTGTCCGTCTTTCAGTTTGCGTCCTTTGGCGAATTGTTTGGAGAAGGTAACCGGCATAAGCCATGTTCCGAGAAAATCGGCATTGAAGCCAACCATCACGTCTGCATTTTCAAAGTGATAAAAGGGAATAACTGTTTTCCCGAAATTGGTTTCGTTGGCTTTGCGCATAGCCGACATGGGAAGAGCATCATACTGCACCCATTTCACATTAGGATATGCCTTTACAAATTCGTCAAGCAGTTTACGCGTTGTGGGGCTAATGATAGTGGAAGTCATTAAGATAACTTCTTTGTTATCATTTTTTAATATTTCAAGCTTGGCTTTTATCTCCTTATCAATGATTTTCCAACTGGTCTGTTTCCCGTTTATCAGAGGACTTTTCAACCGTTCGTCGTCATAAAGATTAAGGACAGAAGCCTGAACGCGGGCGGTGGTTCCCCGTTTGGAGATGGGTGACCGGTCATTTCCTTCTATTTTAATCGGACGGCTTTCGCGGGTTTTCACAAGAATACTGCAATACTCATCGCCATCGTAAAAGGTGGAAGCATAATAATTAGGGACACCCGGAATAAGTTCTTTCGGACGATTCAACAGCGGGATGGCTTTGCGAACAGGCATTTGGCAACTGGAAACCAGTGCAACCGCCCCCACTGAGAAGCCCATCATTTTTAGAAAGTCGCGGCGACTTGATTTTCCTTTTATTTCGGACTCATCCAAACCATCGATGGAAAACTCAGGCATTGCTTCACTGTCGGAAACAGTATTCCTTTTCATTTCCTTGTAAACTTCCAGACTTTGCCAGTATTTCTTCTCCATAATATATTGAAATGGAATTAGTTTATAAATATTTTGTTTTTAATAGTGACATTTTGAACAATTTTCGCCACCAATCATTTTAACCGTTACCTGATCAATTTTACCAGCTCTCAGCTCTTCATGTAACTTTTTATATGCACCATAGAACTTATTGTTGGTGAATTGTACTTTATGGCTACGGTGACAATCGAGACACCATCCCATACTTAAATCTTTCACTTGTGCTATCTGATCCATCTGCGCCACATCGCCATGACATTCGGTGCAGTCCAGTTTACCTACTTTCACATGCTGCTCATGGTTGAAATAGACAAAGTCGGGAAGGTTATCCACTTTTATCCATTCAATAGGTTTGTTTTCTTTTATAGCAGCATAAATCTTAGCAATTTCTTTTTTGCCGGTACGTTTTCCCGATTTTACCTGAGAATGGCAGTTCATACAAACGGAGGCAGGAGGAATTCCGGCATGCATACTGGTTTCGGCGGTAAAGTGGCAATATTCGCAATTAATTTGGTTTTGCCCGGCATGCACTTTATGAGAAAACCAGATAGGCTGGTCGGGTTGGTAATTTTGTTGTCTGCCGAGAGAAGTCGTATAATCCCACGACCACTCGCCAAGAATCCAAAGTGCCGAAAGAAGAACAACATAATTTACCCATTTTGCTTTCATGTAATGGGTAAACATTAAATCGACCAGAGTTAACAACAATAAAACACCTGAGACAATGGCAAATATAGCGAGGTTACGACTTCCTTCTCTTTTTTCCTGTACGTATCGTTCTGCGGGACTAATAGTTTGAGCGGAAGCTGATGCTATTTTGGCCGGAGCATTTTTTGCCACAGCCCCGGCAGGAAGTTTTCCCCCCATTTTAATGTACAACAAAATGTCTTTCACCTGAGCATCGGTAAAATTGTGCGATGGCATTGGAATTTTATTGTATTCATTGAAAATCTTCACGGCTTCCTTATCTCCCGATTTCACCATAGCCTGCGAGTTCTGAATAAACTTTATCAGCCAAGCCTCGGGATATTTATCCGGAATACCTTTTAAGTCAGGCCCTACAAGCCGTCCGCCGCCGATGGTATGACAAGCTTTACATTGTGTAAAATTCTTTTCGGCTTCGGCAGTTTGTCCCAAATAAGATGAAACCGAAGTAAGAAAAAGGATGAAAAATAAAAACAGGGGTACCGTAAGGCGTAATATTTTTCGCCTCCTGATATTCACAAAACCGCTCATTATCATGATGTAAAGATTATCAGAATAAATTATTTAATCTTAAAAGTTGTTAAGAAATCTTAAATAAAGATATGTTGTATTATATATTTATACCCGACAAAACTATTTAAATTTTTTGGAAAAAAACAAACTTTTAAGCAATTAATTACTCAAATCTGTTATGAGTAGGGTTTAATACACGCAGGCACAGTGTTTTATAAACAGGTATTTTTTTATTAACAATTGTTGAAAACCCTTAGTCGTCAGCTTTATCTTTTAGCAGAGGAACAAAACGGAAATTACCAAATCTTTTTCTTGAAATTTTGCCAGACTTCTCTTTTGTATAACGAAACATGGTTTGAATATCACCAACTCCAACAGGAGAAACCAAAACCCCACCTGTTTTAAGTTGGTCAAACAGACAAGACGTAACCTCAGGGGCAGCAGCGGTGATAAGAATGCTATCAAAAGGGGCTTGTTCAGGAAGTCCGAGGTAGCCATCACCGTAAAACAAATGGATGTCAAAGCCCAACTGTGGCAGGAAATCGCAGGCTTTCTCATAAAGCTTTTTTTGTCGCTCAATGGAATAAACCTCCACACCGAGTGCAGCAAGCACACAAGCCTGATAGCCGGAACCGGTACCAATTTCCAGGATACGCATTCCTGATTTTGCATTCAACAACTCTGTTTGGAAGGCAACAGTATAAGGCTGTGAAATAGTTTGTCCCGAACCGATGGGGAAAGGTTTGTCCTCATAAGCATAACTCAAAAATCCCGAGTCGAGAAACAAATGACGTGGCACCCGATATATAGCTCCCAGAATTTCTTCGTCCAGAATACCTTTTTTACGAATTTCGTTCACCAGTTTCCGGCGCATACCTTTGTGGCGGTAAGTGTCTTCCATTTATTAACATTCAGAGGTTGGTACTTTCTTTTTTTCGATGCGAATTTAAACATTTCAGGTAGTATTTTTGAAAAAAAATAACCATGATAAGAATCGGGGTTGCCGGCATCGACAAGACTTCCTTAAATCACCTGAAAGCCATACAATCTATTGCCGGCTTTCAGATTTCCGGAGTTTATGATTTACTTACCGAAAACTCCCGTGAACTTTGCAATAAAATGGGAGTTACCTATTTTGAAAACTTCGGGGAACTTTTAAAGCATGCGGATGTCATTGATATTGCCTCACCGCATCTAAACCATTTTCCACTGGCAGTGGAAGCCATTAAAAAATCAAAACATCTTTTTATGGAAAGCCCGGTTGTCTCTTCCCCGACGGAAGCACTGCAACTGATTAACTTATCCGAAGAAGCGGATGTGAAAGTACAGGTCAATTACCCCGAAAGGTTTAATCCGGCATACAAGGCAACACTTCCATACCTATCCCACCCAATGTATATCGAAGCACAACGCCATATCGCTTTCGATGACCATCGAAAAGAGATTCCCATCGTCATGGATCTAATGATGCACGACATTGACATGGTGCTCAGCATTGTGAAAGCCAATATCCGCACAGTACACGCCACCGGAATAAGCGTTTTCAACGGCACACCCGATATTGTCAATGCCAACCTTGAATTTGACAATGGCGTTATAGCGAATCTCACCGCCAACCGTATTGCAGCCAAAAATATCCGTAGAATTAAATTTTACCAGCATCGGGCACGTGTACAAGCCGATTTTTTAAAACTCCGGATAAAGATTCTACGAAAGCAAAATAAAAAAGTTGACGATCAATTTCTTATCAACAATTTGGAAACACCCAAAGAAGATAAATTGTTGCTGGCACTCGGAGCATTCTACCGGTCGCTGACACAAAACAAAAAGCCATTGGTTACTCTCGAAAGCACCTATCAGAATCTAAAAGCAGCTTTTCTAATTAATGAAAAGGTACAAATGCTGACACCATAATATTTCTTTGGAATGAATTGGGAAACTTCAGGCTGACAACAATAAGCTCACCTTTTTTTCGTTAGCCCTTAAAAAGAAACCCAAAGCCACATTTATATGCAGATTGAGTTATGTTTTCATTCGGCTTGTTTCAATAAAGCAAAAAAGAATCTGTCCCGACATAAATGAAAAGTAATTGATGAACAGACATCTACAAGTTACAAAATATGTTTTTCTTGACTGGTTCAGCGCCCTGCTTGCTTGGTCACTATTCTATCTTTATAGAAAATTAAACGAAAGCCCGCAAATTTTCAGCCATCTTAATGAAATTTATGACGATCGCAAATTTTGGCTTGGGATTATCGTTATCCCCGTATTCTGGCTGATTTTGTATATAACAGCAGGATCCTACAGGCGCATATACCGGAAAGCCCGACTAAAAGAACTCGGGCAAACAATAATTACTGTATTGATTGGTGTTATTTTCCTGTTTTTTATTTTGATTCTGGATGATCAGGTGCACGGATACAAGGGCTACTATGAATCATTCCTTGTCTTGCTTGCTTTACAGTTTGGGTTTACTTATGTTTCACGGCTTCTTCTTACCTCACGCACCGTTCGCAAGGTTCACAACGGCGAAATCGGTTTTAACACGGTAATTATCGGCAGCAATGGAAATGCAGAAAGCATCTATCAATCCATTATACATCAAGAGATATCATCGGGAAACAAGTTTATAGGATTTGTAAATATTTACGACCGTGAATATTTTAAAATGAGTAAATACCTCCCCTATCTTGGTAATTACAGGAAGCTGAATAAGATTGTAAAAGAGGAACAAATAGAGGAAGTCATCATTGCTATTGAACGCTCTGAAAAAGATACTATCCAGCGTATTATCATTGAGTTGGAAGAGGTTAATGTGATTATTAAAATCATCCCTCTGTTACAGGATATCATGTTTGGAACGGTAAAAGTGGCCAACGTTTTTCATACACCGCTCATCGAAATATCCCCCGACCTGATGCCGGCCTGGCAACAATATCTAAAACGTTTTCTGGATATTTTTGCTTCGTCCATGGTACTCATTTTCCTTTCTCCTGTATATCTTTTTACAGCCATTGGTGTTAAATTTTCCTCTCCCGGACCTGTGCTTTTCAAGCAAAAACGCATTGGTTACCGGGGAAAACCTTTCTACATGTATAAATTTCGTTCGATGTTTGTGGATGCAGAAAGAAACGGCCCCCAACTCTCTTCGGATAGTGATCCGCGAATAACCAAATTTGGCGTAATTATCAGAAAATATCGCCTTGATGAGATTCCCCAGTTTTTAACGGTGCTTAAAGGACAAATGTCGCTTGTGGGTCCACGACCTGAACGACAATACTACATCGACCAGATTATGCAGAAAGCACCGCATTACAGACTATTGCTAAAAATTAAACCAGGTATAACCTCCTGGGGCCAGGTTAAATACGGGTATGCTTCAACCATCGACGAAATGGTTGACCGCCTGAGGTATGACCTGCTTTATTTAGAAAACATGTCTCTTTCGATGGACTTTAAGATAATGATTTACACCGTTTTAATTGTTATTCAGGGACGGGGAAAATAGGAGGATGTGAGGATGTGGGATGTTTGGATGTGAGGATGTGAGAATTTTGTGAAATATTACAGTTTTCCGGCTTCAATGAGTTTCACAATAGCCTCAATTTCACGATCTTTGCCTTTCGGATCGTAACGTGTTTTCAGATTATATCCCCAAATTCGGGCAAACGCCTGATAGAAGAAAGCTGTAAACTTTCCACGCAGTTGCTGCAACAACCCATAAGAAGTATTTCCCGTCTCACGATCAATGAGCTTTATTAATATGAAACCCTGCGTAAAAGTCAGTTTCTTCAACGGAGTGCTGTAACGTTCTTTAATCTCTTTTTCCGCCTGTTTCATGATTTTTTTTCGTTGGGCATCGTTTTTGGCATGTTTTAATCTTACATCATAAATTCGCAGCAAAGCACCGGCTGTTTTAGCATAAGGATAAGCCACTTTCACATTGTGAATAAGCCGGTTCATCCGCCAGCGCGTCCAGAAAGAAACACTGTTCCTGTGTGAAATAATTTCAATCTCCGACAAATTTACGGAGGGAATAGAATCTGTCTGTCGTAAAACGGTATCTGCCTGCACAGGATAACTCTCTGCCTTTACCGAAAAAGAGAGCAAAATAAAAAATAAGATGGCAGCGAAAAGTTTCATAGCTTATAAAAATACAAAGATAATGCCCAAATTGGTGAAGGTTATGAAAACAGAAAAATAAAAATGCGGAAATGCGGAATTGAATACGTGCAATTCAACAATGAAATCCTTTCGTTAACATAAATTTCTCGTCTGAGCCGGCGCACGTACTACCCGAATGCAAAACAAAGTTATCTATCTAATATTTTCATTGAGAATTTGCAGAAATTCTTTTCTTGGAATCAGCCGGGCACCGAGGCTGCGCAGATGCGAAGTATCTTGCTGTACATCAATCAATTTAAAATTATTTTTCAGTAAAAAATCAACCAAATGCCACAACGCCACTTTGGAAGCATCGGTTACATAATGAAACATGGATTCGCCGAAAAATATTTTTCCCAGCGCAACACCATACAAACCGCCAACCAGTTTTTCCCCTGACCAGCACTCCGTCGAATGAGCAAATCCCAGTTCAAAAAGCCGAATGTAAGCTTCCTGCATGGCTTTTGTAATCCATGTTCCCTCCTGCCCTTTTCGCTCCGCTTTGCTGCATGCTTCAATAACACCCGTAAAATCCTTATCCATAGTTACCCGGAACTTTCCGCTGTGTACCAGCCGCCGCAGGTTTTTATGCCTTTTGAACTCTTGCGGGAAAAGTACCATACGCGGGTCAGGCGACCACCACAAAACAGGGCTGTCTTCGTTGTACCACGGAAAAATTCCTGCTGCATAAGCCTGAAGAAGTCGCTGCGGAGATAAATCACCACCCACAGCAAGCAATCCTTCCGGCTCGGCCAGCTCAGGCCGCGGGAAAACAGGTTCGTCGGGCAACTGGAAAACAGGCATCTTAATGTAGTCGCATCAAATTGGAACTGGCTTTCGCCAACAACCGTTTTTTTGCCGGAAGCCACAACTCACACTCCACATTGATAACCGACCTCCCCTCTTTTACAACTTTAGAAATAGCGTGAATTACGTCTCCAAGCACAGCAGGAGCAAAATAATCCACCGAAAGGTTTACGGTAACAAAATAGTCGCTTTTCTCAAGGCTGTAAACAGTGGCGCCCATAATGTCGTCAATAATTCCGGCAATGACTCCGCCGTGGAGATTTCCCATGGGATTGGTCATTTCTCTCCTGATTTTGTATTCAAAAGTCAGCGATCCGTATTCGGCAGCCACCGCCACCGGTTTCAGCCAGTTCATAAACGGGGATGGGGAAAGCTGTTCTTCTTTTCCGATTACCAACCGGATTTTTTCAATGATTTTCGTTGTTTTTTCCTGCATGTTAAATTTTATAAATATCTAATATCCTGCTGCTTCGCCGTCCTTTCTTGATTCGGAAGCCCCATAATATACTTTGTTTTTCGCATCCCACATGATGGCCTGATAGCCGCCATAGCCACCAAGACTCCATCGTATCCGGTGTCCCATTTGCATAAGTTGACGAATGACATCGTAGCTAAATCCACTCTCCATGTTGAGCCAACCACCGTCTTTCATCTTCGTTCCGGTAGGCTGCGAAGAGCCATCATGGCGAATACGCGGAGCATCGCCGGCTTCCTGAAGGTTCATCCCGAAATCAATCAGGTTAACCACAATCTGTGTCTGCCCCTGCGGTTGCATGGCTCCGCCCATTACACCAAAACTTATCCACGGTTTTCCATCTTTTGTGATAAAAGCCGGAATGATGGTATGAAAAGGCCGCTTGCCGGGTGCATAAGTGTTGAATTGTCCCGGTTTCAGGGAAAAAAGCTCCCCACGATCCTGCAAAATAAACCCCAGCCCCGGCGGTGTCATTCCCGAACCCAGGCCGCGGTAGTTACTCTGTATCAGCGAGACCATATTTCCGTACTGATCGGCCACCGTCAGGTAAACGGTATTTCCCTGCTCCGGCTGGCCGGCAGGATAATATTTGGCTGCATGATGGGGATCGTATAATTTCAGACGTTTCTTTGCGTAAGCTTTGGAGATCAATTGTGCCACAGGAATTTTGTTAAATTTCGGGTCAGAATAGAATTTTGCCCGGTCTTCGTAAACGATTTTCTTGACTTCGGTAAGCAAATGGATGTAAGCCGCGCTGCCAAAGCCCATGGATTTTACATCAAAGTTCTCCAGCATGTTCAGCATTTGCAATACAGCAATACCCTGACCGTTGGGAGGCAACTCCCACACATCGTAACCACGGTAGTTAGTGCTTTCGGGTTTTACCCATTGGGCATGATATGAAGCCATGTCGCTATACGACAAAAAACCACCATTTTCGTGCATATATTTATCAATCACACGTGCCGGTTTCCCTTCATAAAATTCCCGAAGTCCTTTTTTGACAGCAATTCCAACGTATTCGCGAGATTCGGATTTTTAAAAATCTGACCCTTCACCGGTGCTTTTCCATTGGGCATATATTCATCGGCAAAGCCGGGATACTTTTTCAAGATACGTGCATTCAGACCCCAGTAATAAGCAATCAGCTCGGTTACGGGATAGCCTTCGCGGGCGTATGTGATGGCAGGTTGTAGAATTTCGTTGATGGGCAGTTTCCCAAAACGTTTGTGCAGCTCGTTCCAGCCATCCACACATCCGGGAACGGAAACCGGCAACGGCCCGTGTGCAGGAATAAATTTGTAGCCGTGGTCTTTGAAATATTTCAAAGTCAGTGATTTGGGCGAAGGCCCGCTGGAGTTCAGGCCATAGAGTTTTTGTGTTTTGGCATCCCACACAATGGCAAACAGGTCGCCACCCATACCGCTACCGGTGGGTTACATCAATCCGAGGGCTGCATCGGCAGCAATAGCAGCATCCACAGCAGTACCGCCTTTTTTTAGGATGTCAAGGGCAATTTGCGTTACCAGCGGCTGGCTGGTACAGACCATGCCGTGTTGGGCAATCACTTCTGAGCGTGTTTCAAAATTCAGACTACTCACTCTGTCCTGGGCAAAAGTAGTCCCGCCAAAGAAAAAGAGTCCGGCAAGAAACAAAAAGTAAATTTTTTTCATAGAGGAGTTATTTAATTTGGTTAAAACTGTAAAGAATTTTTTCAGCTATCATTTTTATTTCTTCTTCAGTAATGGTGAGTGGCGGGGCAATCCGGAAACTGGTATCATTGAAGAGAAAGCGATCCACAATCAACCGGTTTTTATACATTTCAAGTACCACTTTGTCTGTGATGGTCTCATCCACAAGTTCAACGGCGAGCATAAGGCCGATTTGCCGGATTTCCTTCACAAGCGGATGACCATTGAGCCATTTCACAAACAAACGACCTTTGGTCTGGGCTTTTTCGTGCAGCTTTTCGCGAAGAATAACTTCGAGGCTTGCCAAAGCCGCAGCACAACTTACCGGATGACCTCCAAAAGTGGTGATGTGTCCCAGATTGGGATGATGCGTCAGCAGTAACATCCGTTCTTTGGAAGAGACAAAAGCGCCAATGGGCATACCGCCTCCCATAGCTTTCGCCAAACACAAAATATCGGGAACCACATCGAAATGTTCAAAAGCAAAGAGTTTTCCTGTCCGGCCAAAGCCCATCTGCACTTCATCAAAGATCAACATGGCACCGGTTTCCGTACAACGGTCGCGTAAAGCGCGCATGTATGACATGTCAGGAACCAGAATACCGGCTTCAGCCTGAACCGGTTCGATAAGCACACAGGCGGTTTTTTTGGTGATTTGCGCGAGTTCATCCAAGCTGTTAAAACCTAAAAACCGGACATCAGGCAACAGCGGATAAAAAGCGTATTTCATCTCTTCATTTCCCAACATACTCATGGCGCCATGGGTATGGCCGTGGTAGGCGTTTTTAAAAGCAATCATCTCCGTACGACCGGTAATGCGTTTGGATAGTTTCAATGCACCTTCAATGGCCTCGCTGCCGGAGTTGACAAAATAGACAGAATCGAGGGCTGACGGCAGGTTTTTCGCCATTTTTCCGGCCAGCCGCACCTGCGGCGATTGGATATATTTTCCATAGACCATCAAATGCATGTATTTTTCAACCTGCTCTTTTACAGCTTCCACTACGGCAGGATGCTGATGCCCCACGTTGCTGACTGAGACACCGGAAACAAGATCAATATAACGATTACCTAAATCATCATAAAGATAAATTCCTTCGGCACGCACAATCTCCAGTGCCTTAGGCACTTCTGCCGGCACAGCCAAATGGCGATAAAACAATTCTCTATCGGTTAGGTACATGATAATCTTTTTTTCAAAAATAGGAAAAGTATGGGGATGATGATTTACGGAAAACAGATTAAATCCACAGGCACGAAGTTGAGCTGTCCCTACCGGAACTATACTTCGCTCATTCGGGTTTGCAACCCAAATATTTCGGACAAACAGGATTTTTAATCTGGTAGCATTTCGAGCTTAAGAGCTTTTTATATAATGGATAAACGGATTGAAAATCCTCTATTTCAAAGCTTCCGGATTCATCGCCTGAAGTGAGACACGGTGCAAATCCGGAAGAGTAGAATTTGAAAGAGTAGATATCCAACCGATTCAAAGCTTTTCTTCCGTAGCCATTTTCCCATCCCTAAAAATAATTACCTTTGTTCTGATTATCGACCCAGCCTTACCACAATGGATTATAAAAACAATACACAATTACAACTCGCTTACGATTTCGTGCAGTTTACCGGACGGAATATTTTCCTTACGGGGAAAGCCGGAACGGGGAAAACCACCTTTTTACATAACCTGAAAGCACATTCGCCAAAACGGATGATTGTAACGGCTCCCACCGGTGTAGCAGCCATTAATGCGACAGGCGTAACAATCCATTCCTTTTTTCAGGTCTCTTTCGGACCGCTGGTTCCCGACTATCAGCCTACCGAAACCATTGACGGCATCCGGCAGGCAAAAGTTAACCGGTTTAGCAAAGAAAAAATCAACATCATC
>JAJRQN010000031.1 GCA_024280235.1 Bacteroidota bacterium
ATGTCAAAAAGAACAATAGTTACCCTTCCCGGCGATGGTATCGGGAAAAACGTTTTGGAAGCAGCCATTCGGGTATTGGATGCCGCGGGTTTTGAAGCCGAATACGTGGAAGGCGATATTGGCTGGGAATTTTGGAAGCACGAAGGAAATCCCCTGCCTGAACGCACATTACAACTCATTAAAAAACACAAAGTTGCCCTTTTCGGGGCCATTACCTCCAAGCCGAAAGATGCAGCAGCCGAAGAACTTGATCCGGCACTCAGCGGGAAAGGTTTGATATACTCCTCTCCCATTGTAGGCTTGCGACAACATTTCGGCCTGGATATTTGCATGCGTCCCTGCCATACTTATATAGGCAATCCGTTGAATTTTGTCCGCCGCGGCACCAATGGCAATATGGAAGAACCGGCCGTGGATGTGGTGATTTTCCGCCAGAATACCGAAGGACTTTACAGCGGTATTGAATGGTCCGACCCTCCGGAAAATGTGTATAATGCTTTTATGAGTCATCCCAAATTTGCCCAAAATTTCGGCGATACGCCCAAAGAAGATTTGTCTATTTCCTCCCGCATTTTTACCAAAAAAGCCACCGGCCGTATTTTGCGTGCCGCTTTTGAACATGCCCGTAAGTTCGGTTACAAATCGGTTACCGTTTGCGAAAAGCCCAACGTGCTGCGCGAAACTTCCGGTATGATGTACAAAATGGCACTGGAGATGCAAAAGAATGATTTTCCGGAAATAGAACTGTGGAATACCAATGTGGATGCCCAAATGATGTGGCTTACGAAAAATCCTGAAAATTACGGTGTTATCGTAGCCGGAAATCTGTTTGGGGATATTATTTCAGACGGTTTTGCCGGACTGATTGGCGGGCTGGGATTTGCCTGTTCTGCACAGTACAATGCTGATTCAGGCATCGGTGTGTTTGAACCCACACACGGCTCGGCACCTAAATATGCAGATTATCCGATTTCCATTGTCAATCCCATCGCCATGATAGAATCAGCTTGTATGATGCTTGATTTTATTGACGAAAAAACCATGGCAGCCAAAATCCGTAAAGCAGTTGCCGAAGTAGTAACTGAAGGGAAAGTACGCACCTACGATATGATGAAAATGCGCGGAAAAGCCGATGTGGTAGAAAAAGGAGCTGCCTCTACCAGTCAGATGGCCGATGCCGTGATTGCAAAATTGTAACAAAAAAACAGAAAGGGAAGAATGGAAACTTTTCTGTTCTTCCTTTTTTTAAGATATAGAAAATGAACAAAGAAGTTTTAAAACTCTGGCCTGAACTTGAATGGATTAAAGACGCTGACCTGCGCGAAAAAACAGCCAAAACCTGGGAACTGGCGCTGGAAAGAAGCGTACTCACGGCCGATGACCTTGAAAAAATTCCTTTTACATTGCTGGTGGGCCCCGACCTGAAAGTTACTTTTATGGACCACAAACGGGCCGTGGTGCACATTGCCCGCGATGCCGGCGAAAAGGTGAATGCCATGTTTCACGATGAGCTGACCGTAAACATGGACGTACTCATTGCCGGCGCTATTCTGGCCGATGTAGGCAAGTTATTAGAATATGAACTGGACGAAAACGGAAAAGCCGTTCAGGGAAACTATGGCAAATACCTACGGCATCCTTTTTCGGGAGTAAGTCTCGCCGAAGAAGCCGGTGTCCCGCCCGAAGTGTGCCATATTATTGCCGCCCATGCCGGCGAAGGTAACATGGTGAAACGTACTACGGAAGCTTACATCGTTCATCATGTGGATTTTATGACATTTCTGCCTTTTAAGGAAAGGCTGACACTTTAAACCGGAAATTTAACATGATGTTTTTTGCGAAAAGCATAATTATCATGGCCAAAAAATATACCTTGTAACAAGTGCTTTTCCCATGAAAAACCGGAATCTTATTTTATTTGTTTTACTGTTTTTGTCAGCGAGTTTAACCTTTTTCACCGGCTGCCATAATGCACAAAAGAAAAAGGGGGAAACCACCGTTACTTACTTTTATGTGGGAACCTATACCGGAAACGGAAGTCAGGGCATCTATCTTTACAAGCAGCAGGGCGACAGCTTAAAGCGAATAAAGTTAGCTGCCAAAACCGTGAACCCCAGCTTTTTGACTATCACTCCCGACAAACGTTTTTTACTCGCTGTAAACGAAACACACAAAACCGGCAGTATCGAATCTTACGCCATTCACAACCATCAGCTTCAGTTTGTCAACCGCCGATCTTCTTATGGAGCCGACCCCTGTTTTGTCTCTGTAAACCGAAAAGGATATGTGTTGGTTGCCAATTACTCTAGCGGGAACGTGAGTCTGTTTCATCTGAGTCCAAAGGGGATGCTTTCGCCCAAATGGGATGTACAGCAAGACACCGGACAAGGGATTTCGCCACGGCAAAAAGGGCCGCATGCCCATCAGGCGGTATTTGAGCCGAACAGCAACCGGATTATCACGGTGGACTTGGGAGCCAATGCCCTGTTTTTCTCCACCATCGACACTTTACAGAAAAAACTGGTACCCGTTTTTCCTTTCGAGAAGAAAATGCGTCGCGGTGATGGTTCGCGTCATTTGGCTTTTCATCCCAACGGAAAATGGATGTATGTGGTCAGCGAGCTGAGTAACACGGTAACCCTTTGGTTAAGAACCAAAAACGGTGATTATCTCCGGGAAAAAGCTTTCTCCACTTTACCCGACAACTACAACGAAACCAGCTATTGTGCAGAAATAAAAATCTCTTTGGATGGCCATTTTTTGTATGCTTCCAACCGCGGGCACAACAG
>JAJRQN010000004.1 GCA_024280235.1 Bacteroidota bacterium
AGGTGACTGATGGAAGGCAGTGCGTTGATCATTTGAATATGCGCCAGACGATTCAGTGGAATATATTTTCCGCCGGAAGTGCGAATAGCGAGGTGTTTCAGCTTCTTCAGGTTGTTACGATCGCCTGGCGGAAGCCGCAAAGAAACCGAAACAGGCACTTGTCCCTTTACAAAACGGGTAACTACCTCTCCTCTGAAAGCCAACGTTAGTTCCTGATACAAATCAAAAGCACTAATTCCAAACCAGGCCATTTCAGCACGATCAGGCGTTATATCAATCTGAGGGACAAGGTATTTAGCGTTATTAATAATATTGCTGAAATCTCCCGTTTTTTTTGCCGTTTTTTCCACCACAGACGCAAGGCGGGTAAGTGTGTCAAGATTGGGGCCTGAAACCGTAACACCAAAAAAAGCAGGCAGGCCGCTAAAACTTTCATCAATATTTTCCTGAGTGGGCTGATGATACAGCATAACCAACCCATCAAAAGTGGCGAACTGCTTTTTAAATCCGTTTATCAGTTGTGTAACGCTTTCTGTCCGGTATTTTTTATTTACTAATTTGATAAACAATTCACCGCTGTTCACACTTTCCACATAGTAAGTGTTTGCCGGCGAGCCTATTCGTAAATAGGTATTGTCCACATTTGGGTTTTTCCGAATCACACTAACCAGTTGTTCGGCCACCTCTTCCGATTCTTTTAGGGAAACCCCGGGACGCATAGTATATTCAAACAGCAAAGCCCCTTCGTCAACAACAGGGAGCATATTCGCCTTGTTTGTCAGAGGCAGCAGGCCCCTGCCCACAAGAAACAGCAGTATCAGCACGACAACAACCCCTGTTTTATGCGACAGGGAAAAATGGAGAATTTTATCATTAACAGCTTTAAATTTTTGCAAAAAAGCCGCTTCTTTCACCTTTATTCCTTTCAGATCTCCTTTCCAATAAATTAGCGCCGGGATAATCGTAATGGAAATAATAAATGAGCCGAGAAGCGTGAGGGTAATGGTCAATCCGAAAGGCGTAACCATGTCCTTCATATACCCGGAAATAAAAAGTAAAGGAAGAAAAACGATGATGGTTGTAAGTGTACCGTTCAGGTCGGCGGCAAAAATCTCGTTCACCCCCTTCCGAATGGATTCAATGAGAGATTTCCCCTTTTCCAAAAACCTTTCTATGATTTCCAGTACAATAATAGAGTCGTCAACCACCATTCCGAGCGATAGCGTCAGGGCCGCCAATGTAATCATATTCAGGGTATAACCAATGGTGTACATAATGGTGGCGGCAAACATAAGCGCGAGAGGAATGGTGACGGAAACGATAAGCGTAGGAGCTGTGCGCCGCATGAAAAGCAGCAAAATCAGCATGGCGAGAAGAGCGCCTATATAAATTTCATCACGAACTCCCGACATGGACCGGCTGAGTATTTCCGACTGGTCGTAGAATTTATCTGTTTGTGTGCCCTGAGGCAGCAGTTTTTTGAGTGTTTGCAAAGACTTTTGTACTGAAGAAGCGACCTCGATGGAGCCGGAGCCTTCGGTTTTCTGAACCAGCATGGCTACAGCAGGATACTTTCCGCTCCGCACACTGTAATGTCCTGGTAAACCGCCTTTTGTGATTTGTGCAATATTCTTTAGAAGTACCGGAAGTCCGTTGGCACGGGTGGCTACTTTGAGATTCTGCAAATCGGAAAGGTTTCGGTACTGACCGTTCCCGCGAATGGGAACATCATAATAATTTTTCTCAAGATAGCGCCCTGAAACAATGATATTGTTCTCTTTCAATACCTTCTTAATATCCAACAAGCTTAAATGAAGCAGCCGGAGTTTCTGAGGATTGGGTTCTACAACAAAAGCAGGTCTCTCTCCACCCAAAACAGTTATTTTGGAAATATGATGCAAACTTAACAGAGCCGGCTTAATACGATATTGGATAATGTCGCGCAACTTATAGGGAGGAATCCGGGGATTTGTAAAAGTAAAGCCGATGACTTCCTGCATACGGCTGCCGAGGTTATCAATTACCGGAACAACACCTTGCGGCAACTGTCCTGTCAATGTCGAAAGTGCTGCTGCCGTGAGCTGGCGGGCGTCCATAACCGAATAAGCATTGCTAAACTCTACGGTAACCTCAGAGTGCCCCATGGTAGTTACAGAAGAGGTACGCCGAACACCACGAATTCCCTGCAAAGCATTTTCGATGGGACGAGTTATCAATATCTCCATGTTACGGGGCGAAACACCGGAATATTCTGTAACTACGTTTATCAAAGGATAATTTATTCCAGGGAAATAATTCACCGGCATTTTATACAGGCTCCAGGTTCCGGTGGCAATCAATACGATAACGATAGCCAAAGAATAAAATGGACGTCTGACGAAATTTTCAAATGATTTGTTCATACTTCCCGCTTATAATTTTAGTTTTTTCAGGAAAACTCCCGAATTTTTTCCGTTGGGCTGAGAAAGCGTCAAGGTCAAGGCTTTCGAAGTGCAGAAATCCAGGAGTCCCGACAGTATTGTCGGGATAACCGGAATTCTTTACGAGAGTAACAGCTTGCCCCGTTTTAAGCGGGGAAGAAATTGATGTTTTCTTAGCTCCACTAATTAATCCGCAACCTTCATGCTCTTCCGGATATTCCCGTAGAAAACCTCAAAAGCACCTTTTGTCAAAACTACCGTACCTCTCTTCAAACCTTCTTTTATCTCTATCAAACCATTTCTTTCCAGTCCGGTTTTTACAGCAATTTTTTTATATTTTTTATTGATTATTTCCATTACAAAGTAATTGTTTTGTTGCCGGATAATAGCAGCTTCGGGAACGGCAACGGATTTGTGTTTGTTTGTCAGAAAGGAAAAGGAAACATAACTTCCGCTTTTTAGCTCATGGGCAGTATCCTGAAGAGCAACCCACAGCGTATGTCCTCCGGTGGAAGGATTGATCCCCTTTTCAAGATAAATAAGTTTTCCCTTATAAACTTTGTCATTAATTTCTATAGAGATTTTCTTCCCTGCCAGTTCTCTGGGATTACCGTAAAACGGAGCGATGAGTTTGACATGGTCATCGTCCTGAAAAGTTCCGAGAAGTTGTTCCACAACTGCATCTTCACCCTGTTGAACCTGCAAATCATCAAGATAGCCGCTGAAAGGAGCTTTGTAACGAGTCATAGACATAAAATAGTCTAACGCATATTGAGCATTGTTCAGATTGTTTTGCGCATTATCAAAATCGCGAACTGCCTTTTCAAAGTCAATTTTCGACAAATAGTCTTTTTTGATAAGGGTTTTTTGGGCTTCATAATACTGCTTGAAATAATGGTATTGTGTTTGGGCGTTTGCCAATGCCTTTTGCAAATTATCTTTTTTCAATTTAATTTCGGGACCACCCATGGTGTAAAGAACAGTACCTTTTTCAATGCGGCCTTTCAAATTTTCAAAATGCACAATACCATCGAATTTGGCTTCTAAATCCAGTGCATGTATGGCCTGTATGGTGCCGAATCCCTTTACCTCTTCATAAAAAACCGCAATAACGGCATGGGCAGTATCTGTTTTCACATAAGCCGTGGTATGGGACGCCGGGCTTCGGCTTTTGCATCCGGTAAGCATGGTACCTGCTATCAGTAATCCGGCAATTGTGAACAGCAAAATGTTTCGTGTCATAGACTTTCTTTTGGAGAAAATAAAATTCAGTTGTTGCGACGAAAGTAGGGTGGAAATCTAAAGCAATTCTAAAGAAGAAAGAATACAGCCCCCTGAATAAAAGGTTCCTGTAAAGCCGAGGGTCTTCGGAAATCGCAAAAAAGATGATGGTATCTCAAAATTCCCAATAATATACTGATTTTTTGGAGTAATAGTCCAAATAATAAGGCTATTTCTTGGAGTTTACGACTTGATATCAATAAGTTTCATATGTTTATAATTTTTTGGTATTGATATTCAGTATTTTATAGGCTCTATTTAACATAATATTTTTCCCATTTGATCAGGTTTGCATTATAATCATTTTCCTGTGTGTTCCCGCCTGAGGCGGGGTCATGGGTGTTTCATCTGTTTAGAAATTTATAAAATATTGATATAATGTGTTTTGATACCATCGCCCCGGATTAAAATCCGAGACTACATTTGAGTCGTCCGCTATGCGGACTTTAATCATCCCCCTGTGTGCTTAAAATTTAAACATGAGTGTTTCAT
>JAJRQN010000032.1 GCA_024280235.1 Bacteroidota bacterium
ATAAATACGTAGATTACAGCAAAAGTAAAAAAATAGTTATATATTGTTATTTTTTAACAAAAAAAATTTGGATTTTATCTTATTTTTTATACATATCGACAGGTGATATATCTAATATACGGTACAAACTCATTATAATATATTCATATTCAATATATTTCAATATAATTGAAATAAGAATCAATCCTAATGATTCTGCAAGGAAAATAATCAGAGCATGTGTGTAAAAGAAATTTTTACCCTAAAAGAGGAGCTATTTAATAATCAAACGGTCGTTTTAACTCGTGATCAATCTCGTTGGCCACCTTTTTAAGCTCAAAAAATTGTTGTTGGAGAATGAAAATTTCTGCGTCATCGGTTGATGTTTTCATCTTTTCACGAAGTTCATTTAAATGCCTGCTGATAAGTCTTGTACGCAGTGGATTCAGGGTAGTGATAATGGTCTTCAACAGGTCATCATCTTCCAGTTTTACCAATATTTTGTTTTTTTCCCAGTTATTGCTCAATTCGTAGGGCGACGCAATGATAGAAATGGCCACAGAGGCTAATTTTTCATCAGGGTGGTTAACAAAATAATGTTCATCAGGCATGTCTCCCCCCTCCATAAATACCTTCACTTCGTCAACAATACGGTTGTAAATATCATTCTCAAACCGGATGCCATCATCTTCGAGATTCTGCAAAATATATTGTGCCACCGATTCCTCATGCTCGCCTTCCACTTCCTGGCCAAGCTCATCCTGAATAATCTCGTGGATAGTAATCTTTCTACTTCCGTAAAGCAATATAAGCCGTATCACCTGCTTTTCGTGTTCACTTATGTCAAATGGGTTAATTTCCATCTGCTCCGAAATACGCTGCTTGATACCGGTTTCCACAGCCACTTCCTGTTCGGGTTGCTGTCGCAAATCCTTCCGGTATTTTTCCCTAAGCAGCTTATTCAGCTCATTCATAAGTGTTTGTTCGGGAATCTCCATCAGGTTGCTACACTCCTGAATATAAACTGTCCGGTGAATGGCATCGGGAATATGAGCAATAGTCCGGACAATCTCTTTGATGAGCGAAACTTTTGCAGTCGGGTCGCCGAGTGTCTCGTCAAGAAGTAACCGTGTTTTAAATTTGATAAAATCAACCGCTTCCTTTTTGATAAAATCATCCAGTTCCGAGCTGGTGTGGCTTCGTGCAAACGAGTCGGGGTCTTCTCCTTCGGGGAAAAGGACAATTTTTACATTCATTCCCTGATACAAAATCAGGTCGATGCCACGGAAAGAAGCTTTAATGCCCGCTGTATCGCCATCGTACAGAATAGTGATGTTCGGTGTAAACCGCCTGATAAGTTTTATCTGATCCACCGTGAGTGAAGTACCCGAAGAAGCTACCACATTCTCAATACCGGCCTGATGCAGTGAAATCACATCGGTATAACCCTCAACAAGATAACAATTTTCCTGCTTTACAATGGCATTACGGGCAAAGAAGATTCCGTAAAGACTTTTACTTTTGTTATAAATATCCGACTCAGGCGAGTTAACATATTTTGCTGTAGATTTTTCCTTAGAGAGAATACGCCCGCCAAAGCCAATTACTTTTCCGGTAAGATTATGAATGGGGCACATCACCCTGCCTCGAAAACGATCCATGAGCCGGTTACCTTTGTCAATGGAAAGACCTGTTTTTACCAAAACATCCCTGCTGTATCCATTGGCAATGGCGTGTTTTGAATAAGCTTCCCATTCGTCGGAAGCATAGCCAAGTTGAAACTTTTTGATGGTGGACTCCAGAAAATCACGCTCTTTAAAATAGGTCAGGCCGATGGCTTTCCCCTCTTCACTGTTCACAAGTTGTTCCTGGAAATAATTGGAAATGAACGTATTCAGCGCAAACATCCCATCCCGCTCATCCATTTGCAGCTTTGCCTCGGAAGTTAGTTCCTTCTCTTCTACTTCAATTCCATATTTTTTTGCAACATATTTAAGCGCTTCGGGATAGGAATAATGTTCGTGCTCCATGATAAACTTCACCGCATTGCCTGCTTTGCCACATCCAAAACATTTAAAAATTCCTTTGGCAGGCGAAACGGTAAACGAGGGCGTCTTTTCGTTATGAAAAGGGCAAAGCCCAATGTAGTTGACGCCTCGTTTTTTGAGGGTTACGAAATCGCCGACCACCTCTTCAATACGGGCTGCATCAAAAATCTTCTGTATAGTTTCCGGTTTTATCATGGCACGAATAAGCAATGGCTAAAATAACAAAAAAGAGAGGCAACCAGGACGGTTACCTCTCAAAAACCAACAATTATGAAAACCCTTTAAACAATGCAAAAAAAATTATGAAAATTTACCCTTGCTATTGTTAGATGCAAATATACAACGATTTTTCGTAATGTCAAGTAAAAAAGTAAAAAAAATCTTGTTAATATTTGTTAAAGGTTCTGTTTCAATCAAATGAAGGGTTAATTTTGCCATATGAATAAAAAGCTGACAGTAATTATCATTATTTTGGTTTCACTATCAAGCATCGGGTTGCTCAGTATTCAGGTTTACTGGATAAAAAGTGCTGTGCAGGTACGCCAGGCTGTCTTCAACCGCGATGTGGATATGGCCATGCAACGAGTGGTTTTCACTATCGATAAATTACGCTATCAGGAATATTATTTGAATTCAACGGAGTTTTACCGTAAAAACCTAAACGCTTTTGCTCTCTTTGACTCACTCAACCGCGATATTGATTCACAGTCTTTGACACTTGCCAGTGCTAACGATCTGAACCTGTTGCTGGAAAAAAGAATGATGCTGAGCAACCGCTATCAACAGCTTTTTGCAAGATTTAAACAGCCGGATGACTTAAAGTTTTTTACCCAACATAAAAACCTCATCGATTCTCTCGTTAGAAACTCACTATCTGAGAAAAATATAAAAACAAAATATGAATTTGGCATTTATAAGCCTATTGCCAATGCTATGATTTTGCAAAAAACAGGGAAATATCCTACCGAACTACTTAGCAAAAGTTTTGTGTATAACCTTTCACCTCTTGGAAATAACATCCAGTTTCCTTTGAAGTTCCTCATCTATTTCCCACAGGAGCACCTTTTTATATTAAAGAAGCTCTACAAACTACTGTTCGTTTCACTGGGAATGTTTTTCATCATTATCGGTTCGTTTTCCTTTAGCATCGTAGTCATCAATCGGCAAAAGAAGCTTTCGGAAATGAAGAATGATCTTATTAATAATATGACACACGAGTTTAAAACACCAATTTCTACTATTTCGCTGGTTTGCGAAGCATTGAAAGATAAGGATGTCAAAAAGTCGGATGATGTGTACAACAGTTATGTGAGTGTGATAGATGAAGAAAATAAAAGACTCAGGACTATGGCCGAACATATCCTGCGGTCGGCAACCATTGAAACCGGAAAGCTAAAACTGCACAAGGAGACACTGGATTTACATGAGATACTGCAAAACGCTGTGAACAGTAAGAAAATCAACGCTGAAAGTAAAGGTGGAAAAATCTCAACAGAATTCAACGCTGAAAAAAGCACGATTTTTGCAGACCGTGTGCATTTGACTAATGTTTTTGTGAATATGCTCGACAATGCCATAAAATATAACCTTCATGAACCGGTTATCAGCATCAGTACCAGAAATCTGCAGGAAGGAATACTCGTGGACATTGCTGATAACGGTATTGGCATCAGCAAGACAAATCAAAGCAAAATTTTTGATAAACTTTACCGTGTTCACACAGGTAATGTACACAACTTCAAAGGTTTCGGATTGGGTTTGAGTTATGTAAAAGCAATTGTCGAGCAACACAAAGGAAAGATAACAGTTGACTCGGAACTGGAAAAAGGTTCCGTATTTCACATATATTTACCAAACGAAAAGATAATAAGCCATGGATAAAAAAATTAATATTTTACTCGCCGAAGATGACAAGAATCTTGGCAACATTTTGAAATCTTATTTAGGTGCCAAAGGATTTGAGGCTACACTTTGTGAAAATGGGAAAATAGCTTTGGATGCTTTTAAAAGAGGCGATTTTGATTTTGCTATTTTAGACATTATGATGCCTGTGATGGATGGTTTTACACTGGCAAAAGAGATTAGAAAATTAGACAAAAAAATCCCGTTGCTGTTCTTGACAGCGAAAGTTATGCAGGAAGACAGAATTCAGGGTTTTGAAATGGGTGGAGATGACTACCTGACAAAACCTTTCAGCATGGAAGAATTGCTGCTAAGGATTCAGGCAATCTTACGCCGTGTGGATCAGGGAAAGCACAATCATCAGGATCCCATATATAATTTCGGGAAATATGTCTTTGATTACGATTACCAGGTATTGAAAATCGGGAAAAACGAGTATAAACTTACTTCCAAAGAGGCTGATTTACTCAAATTATTGTGCAATAATCTGAACGAAGTATTGGATCGTTCAGTTGCTTTAACCAAAATTTGGGGAGATGACAGTTATTTCAACGCCCGCTCCATGGATGTGTATATCACCAAACTCAGGAAATATCTGAAAGATGATCCTAAGGTAGAACTACTGAACGTTCACAGCGTTGGATTCAAACTGATTGCCCCGGAAAATTAGCGGCTAAACGTTTATTTCCGTAGTCTTTGGCTTCCCTGCCGCCCCTTTGTATTCCGCTTTCCCAAAACCCAAAATGGGATAGAAAATTGCGGTAAGGAAAATCAATCCAAGGGTAAAAGCCACATCTTTTCCAAAACTTTTGGAAAGAAGATTTGTTGTCCAAATGTAAACCACAAAATAAGCCGGAGGAATAAATATCCATATAAGCCACCAGCCCGGTTTACCGACAATTTTTAACATGACGTAAAAGTTGTAAAACGGGATGAGAACAGCCCATCCCGGCTGGCCGGCTTTTTCATAAACACGCCATTTGGCAATAATAACCAGAATCCCAATGGCAAGCACGGGTAAAACCATCAGCATGATGCCAAATGATGATAAAAAGTCTGGATGTTCCATGATATAGATTTTATAAGTGAATAATATTAAAGTTTCATTTCCGGAATTTCACCTTCTACAAGCAAAGGCGCTTCTGTTTTTTCCACAATCTCTTCCACACTAACACCGGGCGCCCTTTCTATCAATTTAAAACCCTGCGGCGTAACATCAACCACGGCAAGGTCAGTAACAATCCGCTTTACACAGCTCACACCCGTTAAAGGCAAATCACATTCATTCAGCAATTTTGGATTTCCTTTCCGGTCGGTGTGGGTCATGGCCACAATAATGTTTTTGGCAGAAGCCACCAGGTCCATAGCGCCACCCATTCCTTTTACCATTTTGCCCGGAATCTTCCAGCTGGCAATATCTCCTCTGCTGTTTACCTGAAAAGCACCCAACACGGTGAGATCGATGTGGCCTCCGCGAATCATGGCAAAGCTGGTGGCCGAGTCGAAGAAAGCAGCGCCTTCAGTATAGGTTACTGTCTGCTTCCCTGCATTAATCAGGTCGGCGTCCAGCGCTTCTTTGACAGGAAAAGGGCCAATACCGAGCAGTCCGTTTTCCGATTGCAGCACCATTTCCACTCCTTCGGGAATAAAATTGGCAACGAGTGTGGGAATACCAATTCCGAGATTGACATAATAACCGTCTTTCAGTTCCTGAGCAATTCTTTTGGCAATACCGTTTTTATCTAAACTCATAGTATTATTTTTTATAGTTAATCTTCCTATTTTTAGTTCACGCAAAGAGCGCAAAATAATGACGCAAAAGGCGCAAATTTATCGCCCTGAATTAAAAATCCAAGGCTAATTTTGAGTCGTCCGCCTAAAGCAGACCATTATACGTTTGTACCAGCATTGAGTTCTTTCATTTTTACCTGCTCTGCGTGAAACTTTTTTAATCTTTTGTTGTGGCAAACTCAATACGTTTTTCGTAATTATCTCCTTTGAAAATGCGTTGCACAAAAATTCCGGGCGTATGGATACAGTTGGGGTCCAGTTCACCTGCCGGCACGAGTTCTTCCACTTCGGCAATAGTAATCTTTCCGGCCATAGCCATCATGTTATTGAAGTTGTTGGCTGTATGACGATAAATCAGGTTTCCGGCGGTATCGCCTTTCCAGGCTTTCACCAGTGCAAAATCAGCCGTCAAAGCTGTTTCGAGCAGATACATCTTTCCATTGAACTCGCGCACTTCTTTGCCTTCGGCTACTTCGGTTCCATAACCAGCCGGTACATAAAATGCCGGTATTCCGGCACCACCTGCACGGCAGCGTTCGGCCAGCGTTCCCTGTGGATTGAGTTCCACATCCAATTCCCCGGAGAGTAACTGTCGTTCAAATTCGGCATTCTCACCTACGTAAGACGAAATCATTTTTTTAATCTGATGGCGTTCCAGCAATACGCCGAGGCCAAAGTCGTCCACCCCTGCATTGTTTGATATGCAGGTTAGCCCTGTTACGCCTTTGTCATGTAATGCCTGAATAGTTTTTTCAGGAATACCGCACAAACCAAAACCGCCCAGCATGATAGTTACTTCATCACCAATATCACGGACTGCTTCGGCAGCATTTTTTACCACTTTATTCATAAAGCAATTATTTAGGTTAATTATTTTCTTAACATCCAATCTGGCGTGAAATGACCAGCCGCTGAATTTCGGAGGTTCCTTCGCCAATCTGCAGCAGCCGCTGGTCGCGATAGAACCGCTCAATATCATAATCTTTCATAAGACCGTAGCCACCATGAATCTGTACGGCTTCATCCGCCACTTCGCGAGCTATTTCAGAGCAATAGAGTTTTGACATGGCCGCTTCTTTGGAGTATGGTTTCCCGCTATCTTTCAGCCAGCAGGCTTTGTAAAGCAAATTACGTCCCAGCTCTATTTTCAATGCCATATCAGCCAGTTTGAAAGCGTTAATTTGAAATTTTGTCAGCGGCTTGCCAAATTGTTTTCTCTCTTTGGCATAACTCAGTGCCATTTCGAAAGCACCCTGAGCCAGTCCCAGCCCCATGGCACCAATGGACAATCTTCCGCCATCGAGGGTATGCAGCATAATATGCGAGCCTTCACCCACTTTCCCCAACAGATTTTCTTTGGGGACACGCACATCATCAAAATAAAGTTCCGAAGTATCGGAGGCACGCCACATCATTTTGTTGTGCATGGCTACACGCCGGAAACCGGGCGTACCACTTTCCACAATAACGGTAGTAAAAAGTTTCTTTCCATCTTTTTCTCCCGAAACAGCCTGTACCGTACATCCTTTGGAAATATCGGAAGCTCCGTTGGTAATAAAAATCTTAGACCCGTTGATTACCCATTCATCACCATCAAGAACGGCGGTGGTTTTTGAGCCTCTCGAATCGGAACCGGCGCCTGGTTCAGTAAGGCCGAAACTCCAAAGTCCCTCACCGGTACACAACTGCGGAAGATATTTCATTTTTTGTTCTTCTGTTCCAAACTCATACAGCGGGCTTATACCCAAAGAGTTATGTGCCGCAAGTGTGGCTGCCTGTGAGCCATCCACACGGGCCATCTCCTCCACAGCAATAATATAAGATAAGGTATCAAGGCCCTGTCCGCCATATTTTTCCGGAAGGTTCATCCCAAAAAGGCCCAAATCACCTATCATTTTTGTCAATTCATAGGAAAATTCCGCTTTGGCATCCAGTTCCTGTGCACGGGGTTTTACTTCTCTTTCGGCAAATTCACGCACGGTTTGGCGAATCATTTGCTGTTCTTGTGATAATTCAAAATCCATTGATTGTTATTTTTAAAATTATTCTTCTGTTTCTTCGGCAACAAGGTTTACCAACTGCAAATCGGTATCCACACGTTCGCCTTCTTTCACGTTAACTTTTTCAATTTTTCCATCGTGAAGTGCCACAATGTTATTTTCCATTTTCATGGCTTCCACCACCAACAGAACAGTTCCCCTTTTTACCATCTCGCCGGTTTTTACATTTACTTTAATTACTTTGCCGGGCATTGGAGCAAAAAGGCTGCCTTTATCGGCGTTGCCGGCAGCCAACGGGTCTTCGTTACTGGCTATCAGCTCGTCCGTCCGTTTGACTTCAAAATTTATTCCTTCCATAGTAACAAAACGGATGCCCTTTTCGCCATCAGAAACCACTGCTTTGTAAAAACGATGAAAGGTACGAAATTCTATTTTATTTTCGACAATGGCATGAAAAAAGATAGTAACGGCTTCTTCTCCAATCCTGAAATGAAAAACATCATTTACGACTTTCTCTAATGTAATTTCTAATGCTGTCCCATCCACCGTCAGCGGAATTTTCATAATGTTTCGCCAGTAGCCCAACGCTTCCCATACATTTTCCGGCTGATGTATTTTATTGATATTCAACGAATACATAAGACAGGCCAACCCTGCCAACTTGATTCCTAACCGGGTTTTTGCTTCCCGGATATGTTGCAGGATTTCTGGTGTATGGCTGTCGCAGAAAGCGGTAGAGATTTTGTTTTCGGCGAAAGCCGGATGCTGAATCAGCTGCAAAAGATAACCAATGTTGGTACGAATGCCGTGAATATGATAATCTTTCAAAGCAGCCATCATTTTTTCGATAGCCACCGCACGGTCATCGCTCCAAACTATCAGTTTGCTGATCATGGGGTCAAAAATACTTTGAATAACACCTGGTTCTGTAATGCCTGTATCCACACGAATTCCCTCGCCGAAAGGTGCAGAATAATAATTAATTTTTCCCGGTGAAGGCAGGAAATTGTCGGCCGGGTCTTCGGCATAAATCCTGCATTCGATGGCATGGCCTTTTTGTGAAATATTTTCCTGTCTGAGCCGTAAAGGATTTCCGGCAGCAACGAGTATTTGTTCTTCCACCAGATCGACCCCGGTAACCATTTCGGTAACAGGATGTTCTACCTGAATACGGGTGTTCATCTCCAAAAAATAGTATTGAAGATTCTTATCCACCAAAAATTCAATGGTTCCGGCACTGTTGTATTTTGCTTCGCGGGCAATGCTCACGGCAGAAGCGCCCATCTTTTGCCGCACCTCTTCCGTGAGTGTCGGGGAAGGCGACTCTTCAATGATTTTTTGATAACGCCGCTGTATAGTACACTCACGTTCAAATAGATGCACTACATTTCCGTGATTATCTCCCAGCACCTGAATTTCAATATGCCGGGGTTCTTCAATATATTTTTCAATATAAATAGTGCCATCGCCGAAATAGTTTTTGGCTTCACGCGATGTGGATTCCAGAATCTCTTTCAGATTATCCCCTTTACGCACAATACGCATGCCTTTTCCGCCGCCACCTGCAGCTGCTTTCACAAGCAGAGGAAAAGGAATCTGATGAGCTTTTTCAAGCAGCTCTTTCGGTGTTCCGGTGATGCCTGCCGTCATGGGAATATTCAGTTTTTTCACAAAAGCACGGGCTTCAATTTTATTTCCCATGAGCCGCATGGCTTCGGGATGCGGACCGATAAAAGTGATGCCGGACTTTTTGCAGGCTTCCACGAGCAGCGGACTCTCCGACAAAAAACCATATCCCGGATGCAGCGCATCACATCCCGCCTTTTTGGCTACGGTTATAATTTTTGCCACATTCAGATATGTGTCGTTAAGCTCTTCTTTACCAATGCAATAAGCTTCATCTGCCAAACGCACATGCAAAGCATTTTTATCGATTTCCGAATAAACAGCCACTGTCTGAATACCGAGTTTCCGTGCTGATTTTATGACTCTGACGGCAATCTCACCACGGTTGGCAATAAGTATTTTTTTGAATATCTTCATAGGTATTTTTCTTTCCCAAAGAGGAAGATTATATTTTTGATTTATTTCGGGTTATCCAATTGGGTTTTCGTTTTTCCAAAAATGCGGCCATTCCCTCTTGTCCTTCATCTGCCGCACGCAGCCTGGCAATCAGCTGAGCTGTAAATTCAATATTTTTATTCATGTTTTGACTTTGAACGATTTGCGTAATCAGCTTTTTGGTTTCACGAACAGCTTTAGGAGCGGCGGTCATAATTTCATTCATCAATTCCTGAGCTTTTTCCTCTAACTGTTCCGGCGAAACAGCATGGTTAATCAAGTGCCATTTTTCGGCCTCTTTACCATCAAAATGCTTCCCGGTAAGCATCAGTTCGCGGGCACCGAATTCGCCAATACGCTTCATCACAAACAGGGCAATGGTTGATGGAGAAATACCGAGCTTCACTTCGCTGAAGGCAAAACGGGTATTTTCGGCAGCCACCACCATATCGCAGGCAGCGAGCAGACCGTTGGCACCGCCAAAAGCAGAGCCGTGCACCACAGCAAGTGTGGGTATCGAACATTCGTAAACGGCCCGAAATAGTGCAGCGAGTTTTTTACCATCCGTTACATTCTCTTCAAATCCAAACGCAGCAATGCCTTTCATATAATTCAGGTCGGCACCGGCGCAAAACGATTTACCGTTACCACGTAAAATAATCAAACGCGGCAAATCTTCTTCCGATTCGTTATCCAGCTCCCAAAAAACTTCCGTCAGCTCGTGAATCATCAGCTCGTTCATGGCATTGTGTACTTCCGGGCGGTTCAGGATAATCTCCGTTATTCCTTTCTGCTCACTTACCTGTATGGTTTTGTAAGGTTTCATTTTTATAGATTTAAGCCATCATTGCTTATTATTTCTACTTATTGCCTTTGTTTTTCTTATCCCCTTGGTTTACATTTTTACATACAATTTGTAAAATACTACTTTACAAAACTGCATACATTTTGTAAAATACAATTTTACATTTTTACATTTCTTACATCCTGAAAATGCCATATTGCTGCTCAGGATATTTTTTGTTCAGCGACATGGCAATACCCATCGCCAGCATTTTGCGTGTATCCACCGGATCGATAATACCATCGTCCCACAATCGGGAAGTGCTGTAAAGCGCAGCTCCCTCCCGTTCATATTTTTCAAGGATAGGGTTGCGTAGTTTTTCAATTTCTTCTGCCGGCATCTCCTTGCCCATGGCCTTGTACTGATCTTTTTTAACGGTTACCAACACGGTGGCTGCCTGTTCGCCACCCATGACCGAAATTTTGGCATTGGGCCACATAAACAACAGTCGGGGATCGTAAGCTCTTCCGGCCATTCCATAATTGCCCGCTCCAAATGAACCGCCAAAAATCACGGTAAATTTTGGTACATTGGCATTGGCGACAGCATGTACCATTTTGGCACCATCGCGGGCAATGCCTCTGCGTTCAAACTCTTTTCCCACAATAAAACCGGTAATATTTTGTAAAAAAATCAATGGGATTTTCCGTATTGTACATAATTCGATAAAGTGGGTAACTTTGAGTGCCGACTCAGAAAACAGTACGCCGTAATTGGCAATAATTCCCACCGGAAATCCCATAATACGGGCAAAACCGGTAACTACCGTAGTAGCATATTTGGCTTTAAACTCCTGGAAACAGCTGCCCTCGACCATGCGCATAATGATCTCCCGCGGATCAACCATCTTTCGTAAATCTACCGGCGCAATGCCATACAGCTCTTCCGGGTCGTAAAGCGGTTCTTCGGGCTCAGAAATATCCAACTCCTGCTTTTCGCGAAATTCAAGTGTTTCAAAAATGTTTCGACAAATCTGGAGGGCATGG
>JAJRQN010000033.1 GCA_024280235.1 Bacteroidota bacterium
GAGTGTTTGTCCTTTATAGTCTTGCAACTCCTTGAAATCAGCAGGCGACAAAATGATATTTTGCTCCTTATTTAATATAAGGTCATTGCCATCATAATTTTTATGAATTTGGGGATTTACATTGTCAGCTGTAAAATCGGGCGCCGTGTCCATGTGGGCGATAAAACCAATGATGGGTGTTTCTTTGTCTGTGTTGGCCGGTAACGTAGCCATCACATAAGCATGGTCGTCAAGTGTTACCTCTTCAAATCCAAGCTTTTCGAGTTCACCGGTTAGTAATTTTGCCAGTTTCCATTGTTTTTCCGTGCTGGGACAGTTTTCATTTTCCGGGTCTGATTTTGTATCAATCTTCGCATAGCGAATAAAACGTTCTTCAACTTTTTCCATGATATCTTAAAATTTTTCGCAAAGGTAGCCAAACAGTTTGGAAAGTTGTCTTCAGATTCGGTAAAAATTAGTGCGGGTTGGAAGACGGAAAACCGAAGTCAGAAGATGGAAGCCTGTGCTGGTCGGAATTTGTAATCCCAACCTTTTGAACCGGGTGATTTTAAATTACCTGTTTTCTGACATCCGGATTCATTGCCAGAAGCGAGACATGGTGTAAATCCGAATAAGCTGAGAAATTTATTGGCTTTTTTAGTCAACCTGTTTCGGGACAAGACACCTCTCACTTCAAAAATCCCACATCTCACAATCCAACATCCCACCCCGCGATTTGGAATAATTTTTTTCGGATATTTGCAGGCAATCTTATCCTTACACTAAATGGGAAAAATTTTACTGATTATTCAGCGGGAATACCTGACACGTATCCGGAAAAAGTCGTTTATCATAATGACTATTCTCGGCCCTGTTTTGATGGCTGCGCTGATTATATTGCCGGTTTATCTTGTTGAGAACACCACTTCCACGGAAAAAGTGGCTGTTCTGGATGAGACCGGATGGTTTTTTCAGAAATTTCATAATCAGGAAGACATTCATTTTTATTATGTGGACAAGAATGTGGAACAGGCCAAAGCCGAAGCGCTTGCCAAAGGCGATATGTTGCTTTACATCCCGCTGCCCCAGCTGAACCTGCCCGAAAATGCCGAGCTGTTCTCCATAAAACAACCCGGACTTTTCGTCAGATCCTATATCAAAACGGTTATGAAACAGGTTGTGGAGGATAAAAAACTTCTTGCCAAAGGGATCGACCCTAATGTGATAAAGTCTGTGAAATCTCATATCAACCTGATAACTATTAAAGTGTCGGAAACGGGAACGGAAAAAAAGAGTAACACCGATGTGGAAACAGGACTTGCCATTTTTTCGGGAATTCTGATTTATATGTTTGTTTTTATGTATGGCGCTCAGGTTATGCGTGGCGTAATGGAAGAAAAACAAAACCGTATTGTGGAAGTTATGATTTCGTCTGTGAAGCCTTTTCAGCTGATGATGGGCAAAATCATCGGCGTAGGCATGGTGGGGATGACACAGTTTTTGCTCTGGATTGTCCTCACTTTAGCGTTGGTGGGCGTGTTTCAAACAGGCATCTTTAGCAGTGATGTGGCACATGGTGTGAAAGCGCTGACCGAGCAGGCTATCGCCTCGGGACAGGCAGGTGCTGCCACCGGAAATATGAGTAATACTGCCATGGCACAGATTTCAGGATTGCTTTCTTCCATTAATTTAAAAGTGATGGTGCTGAGTTTTATTTTCTATTTTCTTGGAGGCTATCTTCTTTATTCTTCCATGTTTGCTGCTGTGGGTGGCGCTATCGACCACGATGCCGATGCCCAGCAGTTTATGTTGCCCATATCCATCCCGTTGATTTTCTCCGTAGCTATGACCGGCGTTATCGCCAACCAGCCTGATGGCGCTCTGGCCTTATGGATGTCCATGATTCCTTTTACTTCGCCGGTGATTATGATGATGCGAATTCCCTTTGGTGTGCCTTACTGGCAGATGGGACTTTCCGCCGGATTGTTGTTGCTGACATTTGTGTTTACGACTTTTTTGGCCGGAAAAATTTACCGTATTGGAATCTTAATTTATGGCAAGAAAGTCGGCTATTCAGATTTGTGGAAATGGATAAGGTACTGAAAATAAGAATTCTAATTTGGAAAATAAATTATAAACTTCAATTCAGAAAATATTTTTAGCATAAAACATTGGTGCGGAAATCATTATTTTTGACAAATCAATTGCAATGGTTGTAAACGATATTGTTAAGTATGAAATATTATTCTATTTTTGCACCCTCTAAAATGAAAGTAAAATTATAAATATCTAATTTCAAATGCAAAATAAAGGAGCTATCAAGTTTTTTGCTGTTGCCTTTGCTTTGGTGTGTTTATACCAGTTGAGTTTCACTTATGTGGCATCCAGGGTAAAGAAAGAAGCAAAAGCTTATGCGGAGAGCAGTAAAACAACCCGCCTGGCAAAAGAGCTGGCTAAAGGGAATCAGGACAGAGAAATTTATTACCTCGATTCTATTTCCAAAGCACGTGAGAAATATTATCTTGACAGTGTGAACAACGAAGTGGTTTACAATTTGTTGATTGGTAAATATACTTACAAACAGGTTAAAGAAAGAGAATTGAATCTTGGCCTTGACCTGAAAGGTGGTATGAATGTTGTTCTTCAGGTAAAAGTCCAGGATATTATAAATGCGTTGGCCGGCCATAGCAAAGACCCGGTTTTCGTGAAAGCTATGAAAGAGGCTTCTGCAATGCAAACAGCAAGCAGCAAGGACTTTGTAACACTTTTTGGTGAAGCTTTTGAAAAAATAGATCCGAACGCCCGTTTGTCTTCCATTTTTCTTTATGAATTTAAAGACAAAGGAATTACCACTACTTCCACCAATGCCCAAGTGCTCAGCGTATTGAAAAAGGAAACCGATGGCGCTGTGGACCGTACCTTCCAGATTTTACGTACACGTATCGACCGTTTCGGGGTGGCACAGCCTAACATTCAGAAGCTGGCAACAAGCGGCAGAATTTTGGTTGAACTTCCAGGTATTAAAGACCCCGAACGTGTTAGAAAGCTTTTGCAGGGGACTGCTAAACTGCAATTTTGGGAGACCTATGAATTCTCAGACTTATATACCTATTTCGATGAGGCGAACAAGAAATTGCGTGCAGAAGAAACGCTAATATCTGATTCCACCCAATCCGCAGGACAAAAAAGCGGCAAGGCTGCTGTTTCCAAAAAAACGGCTGGTCAGGAGAGAGCCGATACAGCGACAAACAGCCTGCTGAATAAAATTGCAAAGGATACCACCCAGCTCCGGAATCAAAATGCTTCCATGGAGGCTTATGCCAAAAAGAACCCGTTGTACGCTTATCTTCATCCTTCTTACTTTCAAAGTAAAGACGGACGTTATTTCCCTGGCAAAACGGCAACAGTAGGTGTTGCAGCAATTAAAGATACCGCGAGGGTAAATCGTATGCTGGCGATGGTGAAAAATATTTTTCCGCGCGATCTGACTCTGGCATGGGCCGTTAAACCCAGACCCCAAACACCAAATATGTTGGAATTGGTCGCTTTAAAGGCAAGTTCGCGTGATGGAAGCGCTGCTTTGGGCGGCGATGTTATCTCCGATGCCCGTCAGGATTTTGACCAAAACGGACGTGTTACGGTTGACTTGCAGATGAACAGTCAGGGCGCTAAAGTCTGGAAAAGGATTACCGGCGAAAATGTCGGAAAACAGGTGGCTATTGTTTTGGATGGTTATGTTTATTCTCACCCGGTGGTAAATGATCAGATTCCTAACGGACGATCCTCTATTTCCGGTGGTGCAATGTCGGTTACGGAAGCCAAAGACCTTGCTAATATTCTGAAAGCCGGTAAATTACCAGCTCCTGCCAAAATTGTAGAAGAAGCTGTTGTTGGCCCTTCACTGGGACGCGAGGCCGTCAAAGCCAGTATGAACAGTTTTATCCTTGCCTTTATTATGGTGTTGGCTTATATGATTGTTTATTATAAAAAAGCCGGTTGGGTGGCCAGCCTTGCGCTTGTAGTGAACGTTTTCTTCATATTTGGTGTTTTGGCCTCCATTGGTGCCGTGCTTACGCTTCCGGGTATGGCCGGTATCGTGCTGACACTTGGTATGGCTGTGGATGCCAACGTGATTATCTATGAGCGTATTAAGGAAGAGATACGAGCCGGAAAAGGTTTGCGCCTTGCGCTGAGCGATGGATACAAAAATGCTTATTCTGCTATTATCGATGGTAATGTAACCACACTGCTGACCGGAGCTGTCCTGTGGGTTTTCGGAACAGGTCCTATCCAGGGATTTGCCACTACGCTTATTATAGGTATTCTTTCTTCATTGTTTACTGCGATTTTCGTTTCACGTTTGATCTTTGATGGCATGATGAAGCGGAATAAATCGATTAGCTTTTCCTATAAATGGACTGCTAACACGCTTTCAAGTACCCATTTTGACTTTATTGGAATACGAAAAATAGCCTATATCTTTTCTGGTACCATTATCCTGATTGGATTAATTTCACTTTTTACCCGTGGGATGGATTTTGGTGTTGACTTTACAGGTGGTCGTACTTATGTGGTACGTTTCGATCAGAATGTGAATACGGAAGCTATTCGTAAATCGTTGACTGTCGCATTTGATAAACAGGCTCCTACGGTGAAAACTTTTGGCCCTGATAACCAGATAAAAATTGTTACTAAATACCTTATTGGCGATAATCGTGATAATGTTGATTCTATTATTCAAAATAAATTGTACACAGGATTGAAGGGCTTTTATAGGAGACCGTTATCTTATAAACATTTTACCTCTGATGTAGAGGGATCAAATAAGTTGCTGGGAATTTTAAGTTCACAAAAATTTGGCCCGACAATTGCTTACGATATCCGTAAAAAGGCCTATTTTGCTATTTTCTTTGCACTGGTTATTATCTTTATCTATATTGCCGTTCGATTTAGAAACTGGCAGTACGGCGTTGGTGGGGTGCTGGCATTGTTCCATGATACTTTGATAACAATAGGTATTTTCTCTTTACTCCATGGTTTTATGCCGTTTGGAATGCAGGTGGGGCAGTCGTTTGTGGCTGCTATCCTGACCATTATCGGGTATTCCATTAACGATACTGTGATTATCTTTGACCGTATTCGTGAGAATGTCCACCTGTTTCCAAAACACAAACTGATTCGTAACATGAATGAAGGTCTGAACCAGACATTGGCTCGTACCATGAATACTTCCGGTACAACATTGGTCGTTTTATTGGTTATCTTTATATTCGGTGGTGAAGTCATCCGCGGGTTTGTTTTTGCCTTGCTGATTGGTATCACCGTTGGTACTTACTCCTCAGTGTTTACTGCCAGCCCCATTGCTTACGATTTGTTGCATGGAAAACGTGAGGATAAGCTGCTTGAAGAAAAAGTTGCGAGATTAAACCAAAAGAAAATAAAAAAGAAAAAATAATTCTTCTTTAAAATTTGCAGGATATAAAAAGTCCGGGCCGTGGGGTTCGGACTTTTTTTGTGCAGTGGTATTTTTATAGCCGCTCATTTATTGAAGTTGTTTAAATTAGACGGGGAAACTACGAGAGGCATATTTTTATTGTTTGATGACGGACTAAATGTTGCTCATGGAGAGCTTACCGGCTACCTCTATTGTGTATTTCAAAAAAGTGTAGCTTTGGCTTCTCTTTAATTAAAATCATATTTGAAATGAAAAATATGCTGACGCCTGTTTTTATCGTAAAAAGATCCGGATACATCCCATGGCTTGTCGTTATATTGCTTTTTGTTTTCTTTTTTGCCAGCCAAGGCAATGTATATGCAAAGAAAAAAACTTCTGTAAAAAAAGAATTAAAGATAGCGCCATTGCCTAAAACTTTGTTTAGTGCGTTGCGTTACAGGAATATCGGCCCTTTCCGCGGAGGGCGTTCTGTGGCTGTCGCAGGAAATGCCGGTCAGACACACACTTTTTATTTTGGCGGAGCTGCCGGCGGCGTGTGGAAAACCACCGATGGCGGCATTTCCTGGCGGAATGTGTCTGATAAATATTTTAAAACGACTGCTGTGGGCGCTCTCGCAGTAGCTCCTTCCGATCCGAATGTTATTTATGCGGGAATGGGCGAGCCTTTTATTCGTGGAAACATGGCCACGGGCGATGGAGTTTACAAGTCAGATAACGGAGGTAAAACATGGCTTTCCGTTGGGTTAAAAAATACGCATGTCATCAGTCAAATAGTGGTAAGTCCCGAAAATCCGCAGGTGGTTTTTGTGGCTGCTCTCGGACATGTTTTTGGAAACAACACAGAACGGGGAATTTACCGATCGACCAATGGAGGAAAGACATGGAAAAAAGTGCTATACGTCAATAACGAAACCGGTGCTTCGTCCATTGCCATGGATCCTCATAATCCACGTATCCTTTTTGCCGGTATGTGGCAGGCCTTTCGCAAGCCGTGGTTGTTATCCAGCGGAGGGCCGGGTAGCGGACTTTACAAATCGACAGATGGTGGCAATACGTGGAAAAATATTTCCAAAAACCCCGGGATGCCAAAAGGAGTACAGGGTAAGATCAGCGTTTCCATTTCCGGTGCCAACTCAAACCGGATTTATGCTTTTATCGAAGCCAAAAACGGGGGTGTTTTCCGTTCTGACGATGGGGGCAAAACATGGTCGAGACGTTTTCATCAATCCTTTCTTACCCAGAGGTCATGGTATTTTGGAAGACTTTATGCCGACCCAAAAAATGAAAATACTGTCTATGCCCCACAGGTTTCGGGTCTTTATTGCTCCAATGATGGCGGAGATCATTTCAAACCTATTCGGACACCACATGGCGATAATCATGTGCTGTGGATAAATCCTCATAATCCTAAAATTATGATTGGTGGCAATGATGGTGGTGCCTCGATAACTTACGATGGCGGAAAATCATGGTCCTCGGAAAATAACCAGCCTACAGCGCAGTTTTATCATGTAGCTGTTGATAACCGGTTTCCGTATCATATTTTCGGCGCCCAGCAGGATAATTCTACTGTTGAAATTTTAAGCCGGACTTCCGGTTTTGGAATAACCGACAAGGATTGGTGGCCTGTTGCCGGTGGTGAGAGTGGCTATGTTATTCCCGATTCACAGAATCCTGATATTACTTATGGTGGCAGCTACGATGGTGTTTTGATAAAATATAACCGCAAAACCGGCGAGCGTCAGCGTATAGACGTGTGGCCGGATAACCCCATGGGATATGGCGCCGACAGCCTGCGCGACCGTTTTCAGTGGACTTATCCCATTATGCAATCAAAATATCCTCCTTACGCACTTTATGCGGCTTCACAATATGTTTACAGAAGTACAAACGGTGGCATGAGCTGGACGAGGATTAGCCCCGATTTAACCCGTAATGATAAAACAAAACAGCTTGCTTCGGGCGGGCCTATTACAAAAGATAATACGGCAGTGGAGTATTATAATACTCTTTTTGCTTTTGCCGAATCGCCTGTGAAAGCAGGCGTATTGTGGGCAGGTTCTGACGATGGACTAATTCATGTGAGTACGGATAACGGAAATACATGGGAAAATGTAACACCCGGGGGATTACCAAAATGGATCACCATTAGCACTATCGAACCTTCACATTTTGATGCGGGAACGGCTTATGTGGCTGCACGCCGATACCGGCTGGATGATTTCAAACCATATCTTTATAAAACTACGGATTATGGAAAACATTGGGAGAAAATTTCGACTGGGATGCCTGCCGACGGATCGGTATTTGTTATTCGCCAGGATCCGAAAGACCGCAACCTGCTTTTTGCCGGAACACTCACCGGCGTTTATGTTTCGTTTAATGGTGGAAAATTCTGGCAACCACTTCAGTTAAACCTGCCGCATGTTCCGGTGCGCGATATGGCTATTCAGAAGAATGCCAACGACTTGGTGTTGGCAACTCATGGCAGGGCATTCTGGATTTTGGATAATATAGAAGTGCTTAGGCAGATAACACCAAAAATTGAAGATGACAGTGCCTTCCTCTTTCAACCCGAGCAAACCTACCTGACCAAAGGTTATGGGTTTCACCGTCCGGGAATGACAATAGGGGAAAATCCTTCCAACGGACTGGTACTTTTCTACTATTTGAAAGAGACTCCGGCAAAAAATCAGATCGTTAAACTACATATTTTGTCTCCAAAAGGGGATACCATTGCATCATTTTCTAATAGAACAAATCAGAACGGCAAGCTGGTTCATACGTCAACCGAATTTTATTCCGATACGAGTAAAACCCTGCCGGGCGTATTACCTGCCAAAACAGGGCTGAACCGTTATGTGTGGAATTTGCGTTATCCTGATGCCACCCGTGTTCCCGGAGCAGTTATATGGGGCGGAAGCATGGCCGGGCCGCAAATAGTCCCCGGTACTTATATGGCTACACTTTCGGTGGGAGGGAAAACTATTTCCCAACCTTTCAAGGTTGTTCTTGACCCGCGCTATAAAGTTTCGCAGGAGGACTTGCAAAAGCAATTCGATTTTATTATGAAAGTCCATAGAAAGTTAGATGAAACAAACAAAGCCATCTTGAAAATCCGGAAAGTCAAAGGCCAGATGAATGGTTATTTGTTACGATTGAAAGGTTATGACAAGCTGGATACATTAAAAGCAGTTGCAAAACCTTTGCTCAAAAAACTTACTATCATTGAAAATCGGTTGATGCAGACGAAATCACACGCTTCGGAAGATCCGTTGAATTATCCGGTGAAGCTGAACAATAAGCTCGCGTCGCTGGCTTCTACTGCAGGTTCTTCTTTTAACCCGCCTACCAGGCAGGAATATAAAGTTTTTGATGAACTGTCGGGACAGGTGGATGCACAGTTGAGAATACTTCGTCCATTGTTAACCAAAAAGTTGCATGAATTTGACAGGTTGGTCAAGTCGTTGCATGTTCCGGCGGTGTATGTTCCGGATGGAAAAGGAAAGTAGGGGCAGGTTTTCTTTAGTATGCACAAGGCATTTATCATTAGCCCCCTCGTCATTGTGAACACGCCGACCGGAATGCTTTTTCGTTGGAGGATTGCTTGTGGCGTGTGAAGTCTGTCTCGCCTGAGGTGATGACAATCTCTCCAAACAAAGCCGAATATTGATACAACAGATGGCTCTGCTCCAATACACAGGCCCGGTACAATGCTCAGGCACTTGACGGAGACTCTCACATCCATTCCGCCGCACAAATCTGCGCCATGGGATCGGAGTTGAACGAGGGAGAGGGTGTGGCGGGGACGCTTGAGGCGGAACGGAATTCATGTCCCGTAGGAACGGCTGATTTATTGACTATGAATTTATTGACAGGTAGTTGCCGAAGGTGAAAGAATAGTGGATGAAAGCCTTTCAAGTGAAGTGGCGGGGAGACTCTTCACGATCACCACGTGGAAACCCGACGCACATGATTGTTCTGAGATAAACTTTTCTTTTTTTGAAGGTATTGCATTAAAACAGGAATTGGGCCGAATTAGCCAATCAGAAGATAAATTTTTATCAATTTCTTGTCCATTCAAAAAATCTTTTTACCTTTGCACCCCATTTTAGTGGTGAAATTAGTCAAAACTGCTGAAATAGACAATGTTAAGGAACCTGATAAGGTAAAACGTTATAGGTTCGACGGCGATGAATCGTTCAATGAATTCACGACGTTGTTTTGACCAGCCTGCCTTATCAATATTTCCTTAATTAAATTTAGTGAAAAGTATTTTTGTAATGAAAATATTTTGTACTTTTGCGCCTCCCAAAATGGGGGATAAAAAGAATTAATTAAAGTTTGATATGCCTACAATACAACAGTTAGTAAGAAAAGGACGCAAAAAGTTGGTGGACAAGAGTAAGTCGCCTGCATTGGATTCATGTCCGCAACGTCGTGGTGTTTGTGTAAGGGTTTATACCACTACACCAAAAAAACCTAACTCTGCCATGCGTAAAGTGGCCAGGGTTCGTCTGACCAATGGAAAAGAGGTGAATGCCTATATTCCGGGTGAAGGACACAACCTGCAGGAGCACTCTATTGTTATGATTCGCGGTGGTCGTGTAAAAGACCTCCCCGGTGTTCGTTATCATATCATTCGCGGCGCTTTGGATACTTCGGGTGTTGAAGGCCGTACACAGCGGCGTTCAAAATACGGAACAAAACGTCCCAAGAAAAAATAATTTTAGATTGAAAAGTATTTAAGCTCAAGATATAATGAGAAAAGCAAAACCTAAAAAACGAATTATTCTGCCCGATCCGCGGTTCAGTGATGTGTTGGTAACAAAATTTGTCAACAACATTATGCTCCAGGGTAAGAAAAGCATTGCTTTTAAAATTTTCTACGATGCTATGGACATTGTCGCTGCTAAAATCGGCGAAGACGAAAATGCCTTGGATGTGTGGAAAAAAGCGCTCGCAAATGTTACTCCTGCCGTTGAGGTCAGGAGCCGCCGTATTGGTGGAGCTACTTTTCAGATTCCTTCTGAAATTCGTGCCGGACGGAAACAATCCATTGGGATGAAAAATCTCATTGGCTTTGCCCGAAAACGTCACGAAAAAACGATGGGACAGAAACTCGCCAACGAGATTCTTGCTGCTTACAAAGAAGAAGGTGCCGCTTTTAAGAAAAAAGAAGATACACACCGCATGGCTGAAGCCAATAAAGCATTTTCACACTTTAGATTTTAATGTTGACTCAGTTTACGAAATTATAAATGGCAGCTCTCGAAAAAAATAACAGCAAATTACAGTTCACCCGAAACATCGGGATCATGGCTCATATCGATGCAGGTAAGACCACGGTTACCGAACGTATTCTTTTCTATACCGGAAAGAATTACAAAATCGGTGAAGTTCACGAAGGTGCTGCTACCATGGATTGGATGGTTCAGGAACAGGAGCGTGGTATTACCATTACCTCTGCTGCAACTACTGTTTTTTGGGAACTTGAAGGGAAGAAACATAAAATCAACATTATTGATACTCCCGGACACGTCGATTTTACCGTTGAGGTGGAGCGTTCGCTGCGGGTGCTTGATGGCGCTGTCGGCCTTTTCTGTGCTGTTGGCGGTGTTGAACCACAGTCGGAAACCGTGTGGAGGCAGGCCAACAAATATAACGTTCCCCGTATTAGCTTTGTAAATAAAATGGATCGTTCCGGTGCCGATTTCTTTGGTGTTGTTGACCAGATAAAAGAACGTCTCGGCGCTAACCCTGTTCCGATTCAGGTTCCTATTGGAGCTGAAGATGACTTTCAGGGTGTTGTTGATCTTGTGAGAAACAAAGCTTATGTTTGGGATGACTCTACACAGGGTGTCAAGATTGTTGAAATTCCTATTCCTGAAGATCTTGTTGATACTGCTTATGAGTATCGTATGAAACTTATCGAAGGCGTTGCCGAAGAGAGTGACGAACTTCTTGAGAAATTCATGGAAAATCCGGATTCTATTACCGAACAGGAGATGATTGATGCTATTCGGAAAGCAACTCTTGAAATGCGAATTACTCCCGTAATGTGTGGCTCAGCTTTTAAGAATAAAGGAATTCAAATGCTGCTCAACGCCATCATCGAATTTCTTCCCAGCCCGCTGGATATTGATGCAGTAAAAGGTGTCAATCCGAAAACCGAAAAAGAAGAATACAGAAGCGCAGATCCGAACGATAATTTTTCTGCACTGGCTTTTAAAATTGCAACTGACCCTTACATGGGGCGCCTTTGCTTTTTCCGTGTTTATTCGGGAACGCTTAAGTCAGGTTCTTATATTTTAAATGTTTCCACCGGAAAGAAAGAGCGCATCAGTCGTATTATGCAGATGCATGCCAACAAGCAAAATCCGCTTGATAAGATTGAAGCCGGTGATATTGGTGCTGCTGTCGGGTTTAAAACCATCCGTACAGGTGATACCCTTACCGATGAGAAACATCCAATTATTTTAGAATCTATTACTTTTCCCGATCCGGTTATTAGTGTAGCCATTGAGCCTAAAACACAAGGCGACATGGAAAAAATGGGTGCCGCTCTTGCAAAGCTTGCCGAAGAAGATCCTACTTTCAAAGTGCATTCGGATGAAAATTCGGGTCAGACAATTATTTCGGGGATGGGCGAACTTCATTTGGATATTCTTATCGACCGTTTGAAACGTGAATTTAAAGTAGAGTGCCAGGTGGGCAACCCGCAGGTTGCTTACAAAGAAGCTATTACTTCTGCCGTCAGTCATCGTGAAGTTTATAAAAAACAGACCGGTGGTCGTGGTAAATTTGCTGATATTCAATTTGAACTTTCCCCTGCTCAAGGCGAAGAATTAGGATTAGAGTTTGTTGATGAAGTGAAAGGAGGAAACATTCCAAGAGAATTCATTCCTTCGGTTAAGAAAGGCTTTGAAGCAGCCATGCAAAATGGTGTTTTAGCCGGATATCCGGTTGAGAGTATGCGTGTTCGCTTATTCGATGGTAGTTATCATCCGGTTGATTCCGATCAGCTTTCTTTTGAGATGGCTGCCAAACGCGGATTCAAAGCTGCTGCACGCAAAGCTAATTCCGTGTTGTTGGAGCCTATTATGAAAGTTGAAGTGGTTACCCCTGATGAAAATGTTGGGGATGTTACCGGTGATTTGAATAAACGGCGCGCTATCCTTGAAGACATTACTACAAAAATAGGTTTCCAGGTTGTGAAAGCCAAAGTTCCTTTGTCGGAAATGTTTGGTTATGTTACTTCGTTGCGAACACTTACTTCGGGACGTGCATCCTCCACCATGGAATTTCATAGTTATAAGCCGACTCCTGCCTCTATTGCAGAAGAAGTTATTAATAAGATAAAAGGAATTGTTAGTTAAATCTATATAAAGTGAGCCAAAGAATCAGAATAAAACTAAAATCTTACGATCATAATTTGGTTGACAAATCAGCCGAGAAGATCGTGAAAACGGTAAAATCGACAGGCGCCGTCGTAAGTGGCCCTATCCCTTTACCTACACACAAGAAAATATACACAGTAAATCGTTCCACTTTTGTGAATAAGAAAGCACGCGAACAGTTTCAGCTGGACACCTACAAAAGGTTGATGGATGTGTATAATTCCACTTCAAAAACCATTGATGCGCTTATGAAACTTGAGCTTCCCAGTGGTGTTGAAGTTGAAATTAAAGTTTGATAAATAATAAATAGGCTTAAAGAAATAAAGCGATGTCAGGAATAATTGGAAAAAAAATAGGTATGACCAGTATCTATGACGAGAACGGGAAAAACATTCCCTGTACTGTCATTGAGGCCGGGCCGTGTGTGGTTACGCAGGTGCGTACCAAAGAAAAAGACGGATACTCGGCTATTCAGCTGGCTTATGGAGATAAGAAAGAGAAGCATACTACCAACGCTATGAAAGGCCATTTTGATGCTGCTAAAACTACTCCTAAAAAAGTGGTTGCCGAGTTTACCCGTTTTCGTGATAAAAGAACGCATGGTGAGATAGTAACCGTAGAGGTGTTCTCTGAAGGCGAATTTGTTGATGTAGTGGGTACTTCAAAAGGAAAAGGATTTCAGGGCGTTGTGAAACGTTACAATTTTAGAGGGGTTAACGATGCAACGCACGGACAGCACAACCGCCTCAGAGCTCCCGGTTCATTGGGCGCTTCTTCTTATCCATCACGTGTTTTCAAAGGAATGCGCATGGCCGGCCGTATGGGTGGCGATCGCGTGAAGATGATTAACCTTAAAGTTATGAAAATTATTCCGGAGAAAAATTTATTAGTTGTTAAAGGTGCCGTTCCCGGCCCTAATAATTCATATGTAATTGTAGAAAGATGGAATTAGCAGTTGTAAAGATTAACGGAGAAGATACCGGTCGTAAAGTAGTACTGGCCGATTCCATTTTTGGAATTGACCCTAACGATCATGCTATTTATCTCGATGTGAAGCAGATTATGGCTAACAAACGTCAAGGCACTTCCGATTCGAGAGAACGCAGCGATGTGAGGGGCAGTACCCGGAAAATTAAAAGGCAAAAAGGTACCGGTACCGCACGTGCCGGCGATATCAAAAGCCCTATCTTTCGTGGTGGTGGTCGTGTTTTTGGACCTCATCCACGCGATTATTATTCAAAATTGAATAAAAAGGTTAAAAGGCTTGCCCGAAAATCTGCGCTTACTTATAAAGCAAAAGATAATGAGATTTTGGTAGTGGAAGATTTTAAAATGGAAGCTCCCAAAACACAAGAGTATTCAAAAATACTCACAGACCTTAAACTGAATAATCAGAAATCTTTACTCATTGTTAACGATGCGGATGAAAATCTTTATCTCGCTTCCCGCAATTTACCCAAGGCAAGAGTGCTCCGCGTTTCTTCATTGAATACTTATGATATTCTGAATGGCGGAAAACTTGTCTTTACAGAGGGTGCAGTAAAGGCAACTGAAGAATTGTTTTAAAAAATACAAATCCGAAGAAGATGGGTGTAATATTTAAACCGGTAATAACAGAGAAGATGACCGCCAAGGGTGAGAGTCTTAATCAATTTGGCTTTATTGTTGACAAACGTGCCAACAAACTCCAGATAAAAAGCGAAATTCAGGACTTGTACAATGTGGAGGTACTTTCTGTTAATACCATGAACTATTCCGGCAAAAGTAAATCAAGAAATACCAAGTCAGGAATTATTTCAGGCAGGAGCAACGCTTTTAAAAAAGCAGTTGTAACTCTTGCCAAAGGTGATACAATTGATTTTTTTAGCAACATCTAGACTACAGACATGGCTCTAAAGAAATATAAACCGACAACACCAGGTCAGCGCTTTAAGATTATCAGCGCTTTCGATGACGTTACTGCCAAAAAACCCGAAAAGAGTTTACTGGCAAAGAAAAAAAGTACTGGTGGACGTAACAACGAAGGAAGAATGACTATCCGCAATGTGGGTGGTGGTCATAAACAGAAATACAGAATCATCGACTTCAAGCGCGATAAAGAAGGTGTACCCGGAACTGTTAAGACCATTGAATATGATCCTAACCGTACGGCACGTATTGCCCTCGTTTATTATGCTGATGGCGAGAAACGTTATATCATTGCTCCTCAGGGATTAAAGGTAGGACAGAAAGTTGTTTCCGGTAAAGGCGTTACTCCTGAAGTTGGAAATACTATGTATTTGAGTGAAGTTCCGTTTGGAACTGTTATTCATAACATTGAACTCCGTCCCGGACAGGGAGGTAAAATGGCCCGCAGTGCCGGTTCATATGCCCAGCTTATGTCTCGCGATGGTAAATTTGCCATTATCAAGATGCCTTCCGGTGAAACACGGATGATTTTGCAGACATGCAAGGCTACTGTTGGTATTGTCTCTAACAGCGATCACCAACTGGAGAAATCGGGGAAAGCCGGTCGTAACCGTTGGTTAGGTCGTCGTCCCCGCGTTCGTGGTGTAGCTATGAACCCTGTTGATCACCCCATGGGTGGTGGTGAAGGCCGCGCTTCAGGCGGACATCCGCGTTCCAGAAAAGGCTTGCCGGCAAAAGGTTATAAAACCCGCGCCAAAAAGAAGGCTTCGAGCAGGTATATTATTGAAAAAAGAAAGTAATCTTAGCTGAATTAAACAGATATTAATATGAGCCGTTCATTAAAAAAAGGACCATACATTCATTATAAACTGGACAAAAAGGTTATGACAAATGTAGCTTCAGGAAAAAAAACTATCATTAAAACATGGTCACGTGCTTCGATGATTTCTCCTGATTTTGTTGGCCAGACCATTGCTGTCCATAACGGGAATAAATTTATTCCTGTTTATATTACAGAGAATATGGTTGGGCATAAACTTGGAGAATTTGCTCCTACACGAATTTTTCGTGGTCATGCAGGTAAAAAAGATAAAGGTAGAAAATAAAGCACAATAACAATGGGATCTAGAAAACATAACAGTGCTGAAAAGCGTAAAGAAGAGCGTAAAACTCAATATATTGCGCGTTTGCGTAATGTGCCTACCTCGCCTCGTAAGATGCGTTTGGTAGCCGACCTGATCAGAGGTATGGATGCAGAACAGGCTCTGCATGTATTGCAACATACACAGAAAGAAGCTGCCGGTCGTGTCTATAAACTACTTCGGTCGGCTATTGCCAATTGGGAAGTGAAAAACGAAGGTTCCCGTATAGAGGACAACAAGCTGTATATCAAGCAGATTATGGTTGACAGCGGACGTATGCTTAAACGTATTCAGCCCGCCCCTCAGGGACGTGCGCATCGAATCCGTAAACGGTCGAACCACGTTACTCTTATTCTTGGAAACCGCGTGGAAGAAATGAAAGCAACCGAAACAGTGGCTGCCGAAACAACTAATAACGAATAATTTAACATCTTTAACAAAATAGATTAAATGGGACAAAAAACTAATCCAATAGGACTCAGATTAGGAATCATCAAAGGATGGGACTCATACTGGTTTGGAGGAAAAAACTTCTCTGAAAAACTCGTTGAAGATAACGAAATCCGTAAATATCTGAATGCTCGTCTCGCCAAAGCAGGTATCTCCAAAATAATGATCCAGCGTACTTTGAAAATGGTTACAGTAACTATTTTCACTGCTCGTCCGGGTATTATTATCGGAAAAGGCGGCTCTGAAGTGGACAAACTAAAGGAGGAGTTGAAAAAACTCACCAATAAGGAGGTTCAGATTAATATTTCCGAGATCAGACGTCCTGAATTGGATGCCACACTTGTCGCTACTAACATTGCCCGTCAGATTGAAGGCAGGGTTTCTTTCAGGCGTGCTATCAAAACATCCATTGCTTCCAGTATGCGTCTTGGCGCCGGTGGAATTAAGGTTGTTATTTCAGGTCGTGTAGGCGGTGCTGAAATGGCACGTAGCGAAATGTATAAAGAAGGTAGAATTCCTTTGCATACTTTGCGTGCCGATATTGATTATTCTCTCGTTGAAGCCCATACCACTTATGGTCGTATCGGTATTAAAGTCTGGATTTTTAAAGGCGAAATCTACGGACGCCCCGATTTGGTTTCTGTTGTGGAGAAAAATGCAGGTCGTCAGCGTGGCCCCGTTCGCGGTGGTGGTGGAAGACCAAGGAGAAGAAGATAATAGCATTGATAATATTTTAAAGGAAACATAGAAATGTTACAACCGAAGAAAACTAAATACAGGAAACAGCAAAAAGGCCGCATGAAAGGCAATGCACATCGCGGTGCTGAGCTGGCTTTTGGTTCTTATGGCATCAAAACCATGGAGCAGGCATGGCTTACAGGTCGTCAGATAGAAGCTGCACGTCAGGCTGTTACCCGTTATATGAAACTTCAGGGACAAATCTGGATTCGTATTTTTCCAGACAAACCTGTTACTAAAAAACCTGCTGAGGTTCGTATGGGTAAAGGAAAAGGCGCTCCTGAATTGTTCGTGGCACGTATTACTCCCGGCAGAATTCTGTTTGAAGCTGATGGCGTTCCCTTGGCCATTGCCAAAGAAGCCATGCGCCTTGCCGCCCAGAAATTACCTGTAAAAACAAAATTTGTTGTTAGACGTGACTACGTCGAAAATTAATAAGAGCTATGAAACAGGAAGTTGTTAAAGAAATGAGTACGGCTGATATAGTGGACAGGTTGGCTGAAGAGAAAAAACACCTGACCAAGATGAGATTAAATCATGCTGTTTCTCCTTTGGAAAATCCTCAGGTTATCGTTGAGAGTAAAAAAACAATTGCCCGCATGAAAACCGAATTGAGGAAAAGAGAATTAGAAGAAACAAACAATAAGTAAGTACTACAATGGAAAAGAGAAATCTTAGAAAAGAGAGAACTGGTCTTGTCGTCAGCAATAAAATGGATAAGTCGATTGTTGTGACAATTGAACGCCGTTTTAAACATCCCGTTTACGGAAAGTTTATTAAAAGGACCAACAAATTTATTGCTCACGATGAAAAGAACGAATGCAACATCGGTGATACCGTTCGCATTATGGAAACTCGTCCTCTGAGTAAGAATAAGAATTGGAGATTAGTAGAAATTATAGAAAGAGCTAAATAACCATGGTACAACAAGAATCAAGACTTGCGGTGGCTGACAACAGCGGAGCCAAAGAGGTGCTGGTCATTAGGGTGCTTGGCGGGACAAAGAAGAGATACGCCACCGTTGGCGATCAGATAGTTGTTACTGTTAAACATGCTATTCCGTCCGGTAATATTAAAAAAGGAGCTGTAGCAAAGGCTGTGTTGGTAAGAACCAAAAAGGAAATCAGAAGAAATGATGGTTCCTATATCCGGTTTGACGACAATGCCTGCGTTTTGCTCAACACAACCGGTGAAATGATGGGAACACGTATCTTTGGGCCTGTTGCAAGGGAATTACGTGAAAAACAATACATGAAAATCGTATCACTTGCACCCGAGGTGCTTTAACATAGAAAGAAATAAGATATGGCAAAGTTGCATATAAAAAAAGGTGATAATGTGATGGTCATTGCCGGAAACGACAAAGGAAGCTCAGGAAAAGTGCTTGCGGTCATTGCCGAAAAAAACAGGGCTATCGTTGAGGGTGTGAACATGATTTCAAAACACACCAAACCCAATGCGGATTATCCTAACGGCGGTATTATTAAAAAAGAAGCTGCTATCCACCTTTCTAATCTGAAAGTTATAGATGCTTCCGGAACACCAACCCGTGTTGGTCGTAAGATGGATGAAAATTCAGGAAAAACAGTTCGTTACTCAAAAAAATCAGGGGAGGTAATTAAATAATGGAATATCAACCTAGATTAAGAAAACAATACATGGAAGAAGTTGTTCCTGTATTGACCAAAAAGTTTGGTTATAAGTCGGTAATGCAGGTTCCCAAACTTACAAAGATTGCCATTAACCAGGGAATTGGCGCGGCACTTGCTGATAAGAAACTTATCGATGCCGGCATTAACGAAATGAGCAATATAACGGGACAGAGGGCTGTTCCTACTATCTCAAGACATGATGTTTCTAATTTTAAACTTAGAAAAGGAAATGCTATCGGTGTAAGGGTTACCTTGCGTGGCGACAAAATGTATGAGTTCCTTGACAAACTTGTTGCCGTAGCTTTACCTCGTGTACGCGACTTCAAAGGAATTAACGATAAAGGATTTGATGGACACGGTAATTACACTTTTGGTGTTCCGGAACAAATCATTTTTCCTGAAATAGATATTGACAAAGTCATGAGGATCAATGGTATGGATATTACTTTTGTAACGAGTGCCAAAACTGATGAAGAAGCCTTCGCTTTGTTGAAAGAGTTCGGATTACCTTTTAAAAATCAAAAAAATAAGTAAACATGGCAAAAGAGTCGATGAAAGCGCGTGAGCGTAAAAGACAAAAAATGGTTGAAAAGTATGCTGAAAAACGGGCTGCTTTAAAAGCTGCCGGAGATTTCGAAGGTTTACAAAAGTTACCTAAAAATGCTTCTCCCGTACGTTTACACAATCGTTGCCAACTTTCGGGTCGCCCCAAAGGTTATATGAGACAGTTTGGAATTTCACGTATTGAATTCAGAGAAATGGCCCTCAAAGGCCTTATTCCCGGAATAAAAAAAGCCAGTTGGTAGTTTAAAAAAATATTGAAAATGAATACCGATCCAATAGCAGACTATTTGACAAGAATCAGGAATGCCGTAGCAGCGAGACACCGCATGGTGGAAATCCCTGCTTCCAACCTGAAAAAAAATATTACAAAAATCCTTTACCAAAAAGGTTATATTTTGAACTATAAATTTGATGAATCAGGAAAATTCGAGACCATTAAGATCGCCTTGAAATATCATCCTGTTTCAAAGGCATCCGCCATTAATACTATCCAGCGTGCGTCTACACCAGGTCTGAGAAAGTATGTGAGTGCCAAAGATTTACCCCGTGTACTGAATGGTCTGGGAATTGCAGTTATGTCCACTTCCGTGGGGGTGATTACTGACAAAGAAGCCCGTAGGTTGAATGTTGGCGGTGAAGTAATTTGTTACGTAAGTTAATAACAGGAGAAAGAGCAATGTCAAGAATAGGAAGATTACCGATAACAATCCCGCAGGGTGTTGAAGTAAAAGTCAGCAACAACAACGTTGTTACCGTAAAAGGTAAGTTGGGAGAACTGACACAGACTGTTGACCCTGCCATTAGCATCAACATCAAAGAGGGAAAAATAGAGCTTGCCAGAGCGAGTGAAAGTAAAGACCATAAATCGAAACATGGCCTTTACCGTTCGTTGTTGAATAATATGGTAACCGGTGTTAGCGAAGGGTTTACCACAGTTCAGGAACTTGTAGGTGTCGGGTTTAAGGCTGATGCCAAAGGCCAGTTGCTGGAACTCTCTTTAGGTTACTCACACCATATTTACCTTCAAATCCCTGCCGAAGTTAAAATTGAAACGGAAACCCAAAGAGGTAAAAATCCGCTCATTAAATTGTCTTCGGCTGACAAACAACTGATAGGCCAGGTGGCGGCAAAAATTCGCTCACTGCGTAAACCCGAACCTTACAAAGGTAAAGGTATCAAGTTTCAGGGTGAAGAACTCAGAAGAAAAGCTGGTAAATCAGCTGAAAAGAAATAATTGCATACGCATTCATAAACTGAAAAAACCATTAAAGAAATGGGTATTAAGAATAAAAAAGTATTTCGCAGAAACCGAATCAAAATGCGGGTCAGGAAAGTTGTTACAGGTACAGCTGACCGTCCTCGTATGACTGTCTTTAGAAGCAACAAACAGATATATGTTCAGTTGATAGATGACCATGCTCAGCAAACGCTTGTTTCGGCCTCTTCTTCTGACAAAAGTCTGGCAGGAGAAGTGGTGAATAAAATCGAACAAGCTAAAAAAGTTGGAAAACTTATGGCTGAACGTGCTATTGATGCCGGCATCAAAACTGTTGTATTCGACAGAAACGGATATTTGTATCACGGCAGAGTAAAATCACTTGCTGATGCTGCCAGAGAAGGAGGACTTAAATTTTAAGAAATTATGTCAAACGCAAACGTAAAAAAGATTAAATCCAGCGATATCGAATTTAAAGACCGGCTGGTGAGTATCCAAAGAGTAACGAAAGTTACCAAAGGAGGCCGAACTTTCAGTTTCTCAGCCATAGTCGTTGTTGGAAATGAAAATGGTGTTGTAGGACACGGCCTCGGTAAGGCAAAAGAAGTTACTGCTGCCATTGCTAAAGGAATAGACGATGCTAAAAAACATCTTGTCAAAGTTCCGGTTCTCAAAGGAACAATTCCTCATCAGCAAACCGGTAAGTACAGTGGCGCCCGCGTTTATATTCAGCCTGCAGCCCCCGGAACCGGTGTTATTGCCGGTGGTGCTATGCGTGCTGTCCTCGAAAGTGTTGGAGTGAAGAACGTCCTGGCTAAGTCTAAAGGTTCTTCCAACCCCCACTCTGTGGTAAAAGCTACCATTGATGCCCTGTCGCAATTGCGTGATCCTTTCACCATTGCACAAACACGGGGCGTTGAATTAGATACTGTTTTTAACGGATAGGAGCAAAGAGAGATGACAAAGTTGAAAATTACACAGGTAAGAAGTGCTATCAACAGGCCTTCGCGTCAGAAAAAAACACTCGTTGCCCTCGGGATAACGAAAATGAATCGCCCAAGAGAGATTGAATCATCTCCTCAGATTATGGGAATGATTGATAAAGTGAAACATTTATTGAAGGTTGAAGAAATTTAAAATAGGGAAAAAAGATGGATTTAAGTAATCTTAAGCCGGCTAAAGGTTCCGTAAAGAA
>JAJRQN010000034.1 GCA_024280235.1 Bacteroidota bacterium
CCAAAAGCTTGAAATATCTTTATTTATTCACTAAAAATTATCAAAAAATGGAAAACAAATTAGCAAATCCCGCTCCGTTGGGGTTAATGGGATTCGGAATGACTACTGTCCTGCTGAATATTCACAACGCAGGTTTCTTCCCGCTGGGATCTATGATCCTCGCTATGGGTGTATTTTATGGAGGTATCGTTCAAATTATAGCCGGAACCATGGAGTTTAAGAAAGGGAACACTTTCGGAATGGTTGCTTTTACTTCTTACGGCGCATTCTGGCTGACACTTGTCGCTTTAATTCTGTTTGGAAAATGGGGCTGGATTGATGGTTCTAAAGAAGGCTTTGTGGGTTGGTATCTGTTTTTGTGGGGTGTTTTTACTTTCTTTATGTGGATTGGCACTTTCGGAAAGAACAGAGCTTTACAATTTGTATTTCTGAGTTTGTGGATACTTTTCTTCCTGCTCGCCATCGAACATTGGGGCGTTCCAAGTGTCGGACATTTTGCCGGTTATGAAGGAATTATCTGTGGCGCATCAGCTATTTATCTTGCTATGGCCGAGGTGATTAATGAGTCGCTCGGAAAAACTGTTCTACCCATAGGCGCAAGAGACTAAAACTCTCTGTTTCTAAAATATAAAAAAGTCCCGAAATAAATTTATTTCGGGACTTTTTTTGTCCGAGCGCTGGTTGTTGTTTTTTGTTTATTTTTGTTAAAAACCGGAACAGAAGGTTTCTTTTTTATTTCATTTGATAACTTTAAAAACCATGCGCTATGTCTGTTCAAAAACTTGACAACATTTTCAGACCCGGGCGCATAGCGCTTATTGGCGTGGATAACAACCCGAAAAGTATTGCCGGGATAACTTTACGAAATCTGATTGAAAGTGGTTTTTCAGGTGTCATTTATCCTATTCATGCCAGACGCGAAGCTGTCCTTGGTATTCCTTGTTATCCCAATGTAAATAGTCTTCCAAAAAAACCTGACCTTGCCGTTATCATGTCGCCGGCACATGAAGTACCTGACCTGATTGACCAATGCGGACAAGCCGGTATTAATGGCATCATCATTATGTCAGCGGGTTTCAGGGAGGCCGGAGCAGAAGGAAAAACGCTGGAAGAGGAGCTGAAACAAAGAGTAAGGAAATATAAAGAGATGCGTGTGCTGGGTCCCAACAGCATGGGCGTCATTGTCCCCGGATTAAATCTGAATGTGAGCTTTGTCAGCAGCACCCCTAAGAAAGGGCACATGGCTTTTATTTCGCAATCGGGTGCATTGGGTTCTGCCCTGCTCGATTGGGCAGCGGAAACAAATGTGGGTTTCTCCTTTTTTGTTTCCATTGGCAATGCCATGGATGTAACCTTTGGCGATTTGATTGATTATTTTGGGCAGGATATCAACACCTATTCCATTATCCTTTATGTGGAAACATTGGGTAATGCCCGCCGGTTTTTATCTGCAGCCCGTGCTTTTGCCCGCAAAAAACCTATCATTGTATATAAATCCGGACGATTTCCCGAATCAGCACAGGCCGCCACATCCCATACCGGTGCCATGGCCACCAAAGATACAGTGTGTGATGCTCTGTTGCGCAGGGCCGGACTGGCACGGGTGTACAACATGGAAAACATTTTCGATTTTAGCGATCTTGTGGGAAAGAAAAAAATTCCCAAAGGTTCCGGACTGGCTATCATTACCAATGCAGGCGGCCCCGGTGTCATGGCCACCGATGCCCTCATCATGCAGAATGGTCACCTCGTTAAACTATCCGCAGCGACCATTGAAAAACTTAATAAGCTGTTGCCCCCCAACTGGTCGCACAACAATCCGGTCGATGTTTTGGGCGATGCATCCCCCCTTCGTATTGCCAAAACAACAGAGATAGTACTGGAAGACAAAAAAGTAAATGCCGTTTTGGTCATCATTACGCCACAAGCACTTACCGATCCCCATGTTACTGCCCGCAAGTTGATTGACATTGCCGGGAAAACTACTAAACTCATTATGACTTCGTGGATGGGTGGTGAAATCATGCGAAACAGCAGGAATTTCTTAAGGGCTTCCCAGCTTCCTTCCTATTTTACTCCCGAACGAGCTATTCAGGCTTATATGACACTGGTTCATTACGCCAGCAACCTGGAAATGTTATTTGAAACCCCAAAAGAGATTCCGGTATCAATAAGTTATGATCGGGATAAATTACGAAGAAAATATGTGAAAGAAATTTTTCCCGGTAATCGTATTCTTTCGGAAAATGATTCCAAAATGCTCATAACCGATTACGGTATTTCCGTAACCCATCCCCAACTGGCAAAAACCGAAGAGGAAGCCATCAAAATCGCACATGAAAAAATTTATCCTGTTGTTTTAAAGATACAGTCTCCCGACATAACCCACAAATCGGATGCAGGGGGCGTTATGCTCAATATTTCCGGTGACGATATGCTGCGAAGTGCTTTTCGCCAACTTATCGAAAATGTTCACCGTTACAAACCTTCGGCAGTTATCGATGGGGTTACCATTCAAAAAATGGCTGACACTAAAAATGCGGTAGAGCTGATTATCGGCTTTAAAAAAGAAGAAAAATTCGGAACGGTTATGTTGGTTGGGATGGGAGGCATCACGGCAGAACTCTTCAAAGACCAGCGGTTAGAGTTCCCGCCCCTCAACGAACGCCTTGCCCGACAAATGATTGAATCGCTCAAAATTTACCCTTTGCTCAAAGGCTATCGGGGCAGCCCGCCAAAAAATATTGACAAACTTATCGAAGTCTTAATCAGGCTTTCTTACCTTGCTGCTGATTATCCGGAAATTGAAGAACTGGATATCAACCCGTTGCTGGTTACCTCAGATGATGTCATTGCACTGGATGCCCGGATTGTGATTGACAAAAACGAACTGGGAAAAGAAACCATCGATTATCATCATCTTCTCATGCGGCCCTATCCGGAAAGACTGGTGAAAACTGAAAAACTACGTGATGGAAAGCAGGTTATCCTTCGCCCCATTAAACCGGAGGACGAACCACTTTGGCTTGAGATGTTGGGAAACTGCTCCAAAGAATCTATCTATCACCGCTTTCGTTACGACTTTCATTTCAAATCGCACGAAATAGCTACCGAATTCTGCTACATCGACTACGACCGCGAAATGGCTATTGTGGCTGAAGTGGAACAAGATGGCAAACGACTTATGATTGGAGAAGGCCGCCTGATTGCCGACCCCGATCTGGAGATGGCCGAATATGCCGTGTTGGTTGCAGACCGGTGGCAAAAAAAAGATTTAGGATTCCTGTTGACAGAATATTGCCTCCAGATTGCCCGTGCTGTCGGAGTAAAACGTGTGGCAGCCGAAACTACCACCGATAATAAAGGTATGCTGAACCTGTTTAAAAAGCTGGGGTTTACACTGATATTTAACGAAGATACAACGGTAACTATTTCAAAAGTATTGAAACATTAACTTTGATGTTAATCGTTGGAAACGACATCAATGAAATCAGTGGGTTAGGACATATCGGGAGGATTGTTTCTCTCGTACCGTCCCTCACCGAAACAATTGCCGCACTCGGTGCAAAAAATGCTTTGGCAGGAGTTACCCGCTTTTGTAAGTATCCTGAAGATATCCGCAGAGAAGTTGACATAATAGGTGGTACCAAAGACTTTCATAATAAAATGATTATCAGCCTAAAGCCGGATGTGGTGGTGGCCGTAAAAGAAGAAAATGACAAGAAACGTATTTTAAAACTTGCTGAACGTCTGCCGGTCGTCTTATTCGATATTGTGCATATGGAGGATGCTTTGAACATGATGGATATGCTGGGGAAGTTGCTGGATAAAGAGAAGGAGGCAGGACAAATGGTTGGGGAGGTTAAAATCGGTTTTGCCCTGATTCAGAAAAGATTGCCCAAAAGAAAATGTCTGTATCTCGTTTGGAAAAAGCCTTGGATGGCTGCCGGAAAGGAGACTTTCATCAACGAAATGCTTGGGATTGCCGGCTTTGAGAACGTAACGGAAGGCCGTTATCCTGAAATAACGGCAGAAGATTTTACAAAAGCAGATGTAATTCTGCTCTCCTCCGAACCTTTCCCTTTTAAGGAAAAGCACCGAATGGAAATACAAAAGCAATTTCCCAACAAAAAAGTGTTGCTTGTGGATGGTGAAATGTTTAGTTGGTACGGCAGTCGCATGTTGAAAGCGGGAGAACATTTTTTGAGCCTGTAAATTTATTTAGCGTTTACTGAAAAGCTCAGATGTGCGTCAGATTTGGATTTTGTGAAGTGAAGATGTATCCATATACTTCGAACCGAACAAGATACAAAGATGGCGTGCAGCTGAGTAGTATAAATTTTGGCTATAATAAATGCACGTGTTTTTAATAAAATTGTCGGAAAACCATGCGTTTTTATCTTTAAGAATCAATATAATAATTTATACATCAATAATTTAAGCGTTTTTCAGCAGATCCTATTACAGGCTACGCCATAGGTCATCCCTACGGAACTGCG
>JAJRQN010000035.1 GCA_024280235.1 Bacteroidota bacterium
ACTTTTATTGCCATGTTATTTTAACTTTTTTGTTTTGCAACACTAAAATAGGTGATAAAATAACACGGTCAAATGCTGTGTAAATAACTTTTGCACAGCCATTTGACCTTTTTGTTAATAACTTACTTGCAGATTTAAGGGAATATAAAAAGAGCTAACAGGTAAAAAGAGACCTGACCGTAAAACGATTCAGGTTGAATCAACTGTAACCGATACTTATTTTTAATCCTTTAACCACGACCCAATTCAGAACCCTGCAAGGGGGGAATGGTGCGGCAGCGCAGGGTGAAGAATCTCCCCGCAAAAGCTTTGATGCTGAAATATCCTTTTGCTTTGGGTGCAGTGTTGCAGTTGGGAGACGCTTCGCCGGTGCTTACGCACTTGCCGTCCTGAAACCGACTCTGAGATGAACTGTCTTTTTGGGAGACGCTTCACGATCGCCGCGCGGCAAGCCTGCGCACATGATCGTTTTGGGTTGAACTTTCTCTTTTTTTTTGAGCGCAAGGAATTTTACCAAAGCCTATCCTCCTCCTCCACCCCAGCCCCCATTCAGAACCCTGCAAGGGGGGAATGGTGCGGCAGCGCAGGGTGAAGAATCTCCCCGCAAAAGCTTTGATGCTGAAATATCCTTTTGCTTTGGGTGCAGTGTTGCAGTTGGGAGACGCTTCGCTGATGCTTACGCACTTACCGTCCTGAAACCGGCTCTGAGATGAACTGTCTTTTTTGGGAGACGCTTCACGATCGCCACGCGGCAAGCCTACACACATGATCGTTTTGGGTTGAACTTTCTCTTTTTTAGAGTACAGGCTCTGTCGGGAATTAAAAAAATACATACTTTTACATAAAAACTTACCAAACAATGGAACGTGGAGGATACGTTTATATCACTACGACCAACAATAACACGGTTTTATATACAGGCTCAACGGTTAATTTGGGTAACCGAATCAATCAACATAAAGCCAAATACTATCCAAACTCATTTACCGCTAGATACAACATTGACAAATTAGTTTATTACGCCTACTTTCATTTTATTGAAGAAGCATTAGCACGGGAAAAACAAATAAAAGGTTGGTCAAGAGAGAAAAAAATAAAGTTAATCAATGATTTTAATCCGGAATGGAAAGATTTGTATAACGAGTTCGTTGAATACTAACTTTTACTATCCAATAACCTGGCCCCACAAAACACAGCCCCAACCCACCACCCCAGCCCCCATTCAGAACCCTGCAAGGCAGGCTTGTGCGGTGGCGCGGGGTGAAGAATCTCCCGGTAAAAGCCCTTATACTGAAATATCCTTTTGCTTTGGGTGCAGTGTTGCAGTTGGGAGATTCTTCGCCGGTGCTTACGCACGTGCCGTCCTGAAACCGGTTTTGAGTTGAACTGTCTTTTTTGGGAGGCGCTTCACGATCGCTGCGCGGCAAGCCTGCACACATGATCGTTCTGGGTTGAAGTGTCTCTTTTTTTAAAGCGCAAGGAATTTTACCAAAGCCAATCCTCCTCCTCCACCCCAGCCCCAATTCAGAACCCTGCAAGGGGGGATGGTGCAGCAGCGCGGCAGCGCGGGGTGAAGAATCTCCCGGTAAAAGCCCTTATACTGAAATATCCTTTTGCTTTGGGTGCAGTGTTGCAGTTGGGAGATTCTTCGCCGGTGCTTACGCACGTGCCGTCCTGAAACCGGCTCTGAGAGGTATTTTTTGTTTTCTGTCCCCCCAAGCAGGAATCCGAATAACACTGAGAGGTTGTAAACAGAACGACAAAACAGCCTTCTGTGTCACGATTTTAACAATATTTAAACGGTATTTAGGTGCTTATTTAAAATAATTCTTAATTTTGCGGAAAGAAATTTAATCATTGAAAAATTAAAAATTATGTCAGTATTAGTTGGAAAAAAAGCGCCTTTGTTTGAGGCGACAGCCGTGGTAAACGGCGGTGAATTTGTGGAAAAATTTTCGCTGGAACAGTATATCGGAAAGAAACATGTGGTCTTTTTCTTCTATCCTTTGGATTTTACTTTTGTGTGTCCTACGGAAATCCTCGCTTTCCAGGAAAAAATGGAGGAATTTGAAAAGAGAAATGTTGCCGTGGTGGGTTGTTCCATCGACTCGGCTTACTCGCACTGGGCCTGGCTAAACACGGATAAAAACGATGGCGGTATAAAAGGGGTGAAATTTCCTTTGGTATCCGACCTGTCGAAAACCATTTCGGAAAATTACGATGTGCTGGCCGGTGAGTATGATTACAACGACGAAGGTGAAATGGAATTTCACGGCGAAGCGGTGGCTTACCGCGGACTCTTTCTGATTGACAAACAAGGTATTGTACGTCATCAGGTGGTGAATGACCTGCCGCTGGGTCGGAGTATTGATGAAGCCCTGCGCATGGTGGATGCCCTGCAGTTTTTTGAAGAGCACGGCGAAGTTTGTCCGGCCAACTGGAAACCCGGCGACGAAGCTATGGAAGCTACGCACGAAGGTGTTGCGCAGTATTTGAGCCACCATTAATCGATTGAAACCTTTTACATTTTCGGAAAAAAGGCTGTTTTCCTGTTGGAAGACGGCCTTTTTTGTTGAATTTCAGGACTTTTAGGGCGGGCACCCAAACGGTTGGAGGGAAAATTCACACAAGATAACAGGCGACCACCCGGAGCTATTTTTTAATTTTCGCCCTCATCATCAATACTTTTGTTATCAACATCCCTGTAGCCAGCAAAAGGGTAAATCTCATAAAAGCACTCAGAGGCAAAATAAAATCCAGCATGATACTCAGTGCACTGAAAACCAAAACCCGCGCTTTGTATTCTTTTAGCAGGATCATCTTTTTCTGTTGGATGAGCATGGCAAACCCGATAATACCCATTACTCCTATAAAAAAGGACAAATCACGGTTGTTTACCTGATTTTTTAACAAAACAAAAGGAAGAAAAATGTAAACAAAAGACAGTAAAAATCCGATAACCAAAACCGATACATCCTGTTCAAAATCCTGCCTGGGATTTATAGCCTTTTTATATTCTTCTTTACTGGCCCGATTAAATTCTTCTTCAGTTACCACTTTTGCCACAAGCAATTTTCTAAACATATCCAGAATAACAGCCGGAAAATATTCTCTTACAGAATAATAAACCACGATGAATACCTTATCCTCGTCTTTGGGTAGTTGAATAGTAGTCCGGATGGGAAAACTATAGGTGAATGTAAGATTCTCCAGCTCTTCCGGTATGTATAAAGTATAGGTTAATCCATCAGGCAAACGGGCAAGCACTTTCCCTGCTGAACGTATTCTTAACCGTGCACCGACACAGCAATCAAGCAGAAAAAGAAATTTTACATTGACTTCTTTCATAGTATCAACTGATTTATATCATCGAAGCAACCGCTGCAAATCCTAAAACTGTACCAAAATAAACGTAGGGATTTCCAAATGTCCAAATAAAATATTCCTCAGCAGCACCCCCCATAACCGCCGATCCGGCACCGGCAATATCACGTCTAACCCACGCAGGCTCTTCATATTCCGCCGCAAGGGCTGCCTTAAGAGAGCCGTTCCCATAAGTCCAGTATTGAACCGATGATTTGGCAATAGACATCACGCTTTC
>JAJRQN010000036.1 GCA_024280235.1 Bacteroidota bacterium
ACATTAGTTTGTGTAAATAGTGTAATTATCAAACTTAATATCAGGGTTTTATAAATACTATTTTTCATTTTATTCTTTTTTATTAGTTATTAAATCTTCTTGAATTCATTGGTTTTTATTTAATGCACGCCAACTATTATATATACTGAACACTGCATGTTAAGATACTATATTCAAGATACTCTTTTCTTCTGACTTCTGACTCCCGGCTGCGGGCAATTTAATAATTACTCAATATAGCAGCCTCCCACTAAATATGCAGTACCACCAAAACTTTTAAATTTCGGTATTCATATCCCAGTTTTCAAGGATTTCCTTTACACGCCTGATGTACATACCGCCAAGTGCACCGTCCACAACACGATGGTCGTAAGCCAGCGAGAGAATCATAATGTGCCTGATAGCAATCACATCACCCTGGGGTGTTTCCAGCACTACCGGTTTCTTGCGAATGGCGCCCACACCGAGAATAGCCACCTGCGGCTGATTGATAACCGGCGTACCCGTAAGGCTGTCAAAAGAGCCGAAGTTGGTCATGGTAAAAGTTCCACCCTGAATTTCATCGGGATTGAGTTTATTACTGCGTGCCTTGCCGGCAAGGCTGTTGACCGATTTTACAATGCCGAGCAGACTTTTTTCATCCACATTCCTGATGACCGGTACAATCAGGTTACCGTTAGACAAGGCTGTAGCCATACCTATATTGATGTTTTTGCGGTAAATAATGTTATATCCATCCACCGAAACATTGATTTGCGGAAACTCACGAAGTGCTTTGGCTGCTGCATCAATAAAAATCGGAGTAAAGGTTATCTTTTCGCCCTCACGTTGCAAAAAGCTGTTTTTCACTTTGTTACGCCAGTTTACAATATTTGTAACATCGACATCGATAAAGGAAGTAACATGCGCCGAAACCCGTTTCGACATTACCATGTGGTCGGCGATGAGCCGGCGCATACGATCCATTTCCACTACCACATCGCCCGATTCGGTGTTTACCGGAGGGAGTTCCAATTTGGGAATAGATTTTTGTTGTGAAGCCGTTTCCGGCACATTTGCAGCCGAAGGCTTCGTATCATTTCTTTTTTCGAGATAAACCAATACATCGCGTTTGGTAACGCGGCTATCTTTTCCGCTTCCCGAAATATTTTCCAGCTCGGCCATGGAGATGTTTTCACTCTTGGCAATACTTTTTACCAATGGCGAATAAAACCTCGTGCTGTGGGTGGCATCCTGCGGTACAGGCTCTTTAACCAGTGAAATAGCAGCAGTTTTATCCACTTGTTCAGCAGCCTCTTCTGCGATTATTTCCATTTCATCTTCGTCTTCACCCTGAATTTCGATCACTGCTATCACCGTCCCCACCGGAACCACATCGCCTTCCTTGAAAAGGGTTTTTATTAACATTCCCTCCACAGGACTGGGAATTTCGGAGTCCACTTTGTCGGTGGCAATCTCCACGATGGCGTCATCCTCTTCGAGTTTTTCACCTTCAGTTTTAAGCCATTTTGTAATGGTCGCTTCTATTATGCTTTCGCCCATCTTGGGCATAATAATTTCAAATTTTGCCATTTACCATTTTGATAATTAAATAATTATGTTGAAACCGAGACTATCCATGCCGATTCACAAACAGATTGCAAAAATAATGAATAATTCATTAATATGGAATAAATCTAAATAAAATTTCCTTAAAATGACAGGATAAACCTGGCAGTTGTTAACAAAATGTCCGATTTTTCAACATTCATAACAAAAGAATTTTGAATTATAGGATAATTCTTATTTTTGTCTTATCCTTAAATCCGCAAGGCTGTTATGTTACGAAAGGTTGAAATGGGCGTCAGTGTTGGCAAGTGCAGCGAATAAGTACCGCAAGCGTAGCCTAAGTTACGGTGAGGAACTTAAAGCGAGCATTATCAACAATGGCGTGCAGTTCGACCTTGCAGTAGAAAGAGTCTTGCGGATTTAAGGCTTATCACAAATTAAACAAAAGAGAACATGCCCATGGAAGGACAAGAAAAACCGAATCGCAGGGAAGATATTTTTTCCAAGGCCGTGAGAGCGGGAAAAAGAACCTATTTTTTTGATGTCAAAGCTACACGAAATGACCAGTATTATCTTACTATCACGGAAAGTAAGCGTCGATTTCAAAATGAGCAGGGAAAATTCTTTTACGAAAAACATAAAATTTTTCTATACAGGGAAGATTTTGAAAAGTTTGTAAAAGGGCTGGATGCTGCCATCCGTTTTATTGAAACAGGCGAAGTACCTGAGGAGGAAACGCCCCCTGCGGAAATTCAGCACGCTGAAAGTTCCAAAGCGGAAATTGACCTGAACTTTGATGATCTGGGCAAGGAAGAAGTACAAGCTTCTGATGAATAGAGGCAGAAGTTCCGTCCGGATATTTTTTCTATTGCTGTTCCGGACTGTTCATAACTTTGATTGGCCGGATTTACTTTAAGGAAAAGGAAATCGTATTTTTGTACAATAAGTTACATTCACTATGGGGAAAACCATTGCCATTACCAACCAAAAAGGCGGAGTAGGAAAAACAACCACTGCCATCAGCCTCGCGGCGAGCCTCGCGGTGCTGGAATATAAAACGCTGCTTGTAGATGCTGACCCACAGGCCAATGCCACTTCAGGAATCGGTCTTGACATAAAAAATATCAAAACCAGTATTTACGAATGCATGATTGATGATGTGAATCCGGAAAATGTCATTTTGAAAACTTCTACGCCAAATCTGGACTTGCTGCCGTCACACATTGACCTTGTAGGAGCCGAAATAGAGATGATTAACCTTCCTAACCGAGAGAGAAAAATGCGGCGGGTTATTGACAAAGTACGTGATAATTACGATATAATTATCATCGACTGCTCTCCTTCCCTTGGACTGATAACCATCAACGCGCTAACGGCTGCCGACTCGGTAATTATTCCCGTACAATGCGAATATTTTGCATTGGAAGGACTTGGTAAGCTACTGAATACCATTAAGATAGTGCAAAGCAACTTAAATACCGATTTAGATATTGAAGGTATCCTGCTGACCATGTTCGACATTCGGTTACGGCTTTCAAAACAGGTAGTTGAAGAGGTAAAAACCCATTTTCAGCACTTAGTTTTCGACACCATTATTAATCGCAATACACGCCTTGGCGAAGCACCGAGTTTTGGAAAAGCCATTATCATGCACGACGCCCAAAGTACCGGCGCCATCAATTACCTGAACTTTGCACGGGAGTTGTTGCAGAAAAACGACATGACAGGCATTAAAAATTCTGACAGACAAATAGAGACTACGCATGACAACTAAGAAATCGACAAAAAGAGTGTTAGGACGGGGACTGGATGCTATTCTCAGCAGCCCGGATACGGATATTACCTCAAAGGATATTTCGGGAAATTATGTGGCCGGAGCCATTGCCGAGCTGGACGTAGATAAAATTGATGCCAACCCTTTTCAACCGCGCACTGATTTTGATGAATTAATGCTACACGAACTTGCCGAATCAATTAAAATCCAGGGCGTCATCCAGCCTGTAACTGTCCGCAAAATGGGATACGGACACTTTCAGCTTATTGCCGGTGAACGCAGACTAAAAGCGTGTAAAATAGCAGGATTGAAAACCATTCCTTCTTTTATCCGTGTGGCAAACGATGAGCAAATGCTCGAAATGGCATTGATCGAAAATATACATCGTCAAAACCTGAATGCCATTGAGGTGGCCATCAGCTACAAAAGGCTGATGGATGAATGTGATCTGACACAGGAAAAATTAAGTGAAAAAGTAGGGAAAAACCGGACAACCATCACCAACTTCCTGCGATTGCTAAAACTTCCTCCGGAAATTCAAATCGCGTTGCGTGATGGAAGCATTTCCATGGGACATGCCCGCGCTCTCCTTTCTGTAGAACAGGAAGGAACACAACTGAGGCTTCTTAAACTTATTCTTGACGAAAATCTGAGCGTCCGCCAGGTGGAGAAGCTGGTTCGCGAAATGAACCACTCCGAAAATCGGAAGAAAAAACGTAAAAACCCTGCTCTTCCTGAAAAATACATAAAAATTTCGTCCGAATTGAGCCATCTGCTGGATACCAAAGTCAGCCTGAAAAGAAACAATAATGGTACGGGAAGCATCGTTATTTCATTCAAAGATGACGAAAAACTGGCACATGTGGTTTCTGTCCTTGAGAAAAAGTAATTCTGTGAATGTCAATAAGCTGCAAAATACTCTGTTCTTCTGTCTGCTAACAGTATTTTTACTGACAAGCACAATGCCTGCGGCTGCCCATCCTTTTTCAGAAAGAAAAAAAGAGTCCCAAACCGAAAACGATACACTGAAGCATCCGCCGCGCGACCCTAAAAAAGCCATGCTCCTCGCCCTCGTCCCTGGATTGGGACAAATCTATAATCACAAATACTGGAAACTGCCTATCGTCTATACCGGTTTTGCCGTTATCGGCTATTTTGCCGTAACCAACCGAAACTATTACAGAACATTCAAAGAGGCTTACGACTACAAAGTCAGCCACCCCGACTGCAACCCCGCCAGCACCGACTGTGATAATGAGTGGGCTAAAAAATATGATAAAGAAACACTACAAATGATTCGGGACTATTACCGGCGAAACATGCAACTTTCTTATATCATCGGAGGCGCCTGGTATCTTTTACAAATGATTGATGCCAACGTGGATGCACACCTCTCCCACTGGAATATCTCGAATAATCTGTCGCTGGATGTGGCACCTGTCGTTCAACCTTCCGATTTACCTCATGCCCCGGCATACAAGGGAATCAGCCTGCGTTTTAACTTTTAAAAAAACTGCACTATGAAAAAAATTATCATGCTTTTCGTCGGTCTCTCATTGACCTTTTCCGCCTTTTCGCAACAGAAAAAACCACTTGACCATTCCGTTTACGACCATTGGAAAGATTTAAAAAATGCGGCCATCTCCGATAATGGCAATTTTATCTCTTACGAAGTCAACCCACAGCAAGGCGATGGATGGCTCTATTTGTATAATGTGAAAAATGACAGACTGGATTCATTACCACGAGGTTACAAAGCCTCATTTGTGTCGAATGGAAATATTCTGGTATATCGTATAAAACCTCAGTTTGAGAAAATACGACATCTGGAACGCAAAAAAACAAAAAGGAACAAATTTCCCACCGATTCACTCAGCCTCTGCTCAACAGAATTTGGTGTACAGGTGAAATTTGGTCAGATACAAAAAGTGGAGATTCCCGAAGAAACATCTAACTGGATTGCAATACTTATGAAAAAACCAGGCAAATCAAAGAAAAAGGAAAAAGACAATCCGGAAAAAGACCAAAAGAAAAAGAATAAGAAACTGAAAAAAGCACAAGGAGCTAAGCTCATCTTATACAATGCTAAATCAGGAGACTCGGTTAGTTTCAGGCATGTTACACAATTTGCATTGGCAAAAAACGGCAAGGCATGTGTTTTCGTCAGCATACCCCGCGACACGATAAACAGGGCTGTGGTAATGACTTTTTTACCAGTTCACAACAAACAGATACCCTCTTCACTGCTGATGGTTCAGTGAAAAATGTGGCAGTAGATGAAGCCGGCGGCCAGGCAGCATTTACCTTCTCAAAGGACACGGTGAAGAATAAAAGTTACGGGTTGTATTATGTCAATTTAAAAAAGAACAGGAAAATACTGGTTTCCGGAAAAAATTTTGACCAGCTGCACAAAGGTTGGGTAGTAAGCACCCACGGGAAGATATTTTTCAACAAAGCCGGTTCGGAACTCTATTTCGGAACAACTCCCAAACCTTTACCACCGCTGAAAGACACGCTGGCACCAAAGGAAAAGGTACGTCTTGACATATGGACTTACCATGACACGCTGCTCCAGCCGCAGCAACTTGTTCAGCTGAAAAGAGAACGCAACCGAAGTTATACGGCCGTATTTTATCCAAAAGACAGCAAACTGGTGCAGCTTGGCAATCTCAAACTTAAAGAGATACGTATCAACCCAAAAGCCAAAGGAGAATTCAGCCTGGGCTTCGACAACCGGCCCTATCTGAAAATGACTTCCTGGATCGGTCAGTGGTACAGCGACGTCTATCTCGTCAACCGGAAAACAGGAGAGAGGAAACTGATTATTCCCAAACTCGCCGGCAATGCCAGCCTGTCGCCAAACCAACAGTATGTGGCGTGGTACAATGTGCAGGATAGTGCATGGTATGCTTATTCGGTGAAAACAGGAAAAAACATAAACCTGACAGGGAAAATCCCTTATCCATTCTACAATGTACTGAACGATGTACCCAACATGGCTCCTCCTTACGGGATGGCAGGCTGGACAAAAAAAGGGATGCTGGTGGTTTATGACCGCTACGATCTCTGGCAGCTGAACCCTTCGTCCGCAACAGCTCCGGTAAATCTTACATCCGGCAACGGACGGAAAGAAAATATACGTTTTCGCTATGTAAAGCTTGATAAAGAAGCACAAACACTGCCGGACAACATGCTGCTTACCGCTTTTCAGCTGAAAAACAAAAAAGCCGGTTTTTATGCTTTAACTATGAAAAGCAGAAAGCTTGAGAAACTTGTCCTCAATGACTTTGCATACAATCGTCCGCTAAAAGCAAAAAAAGCGCCCGTAATTATATGGCGAAAAGAGAGTTTCAGAGTTTATCCCGACTTATACGTAAGCAACCTGAAATTTTCGGATACCAAAAAGATTTCCAATGCCAACCCGCAACAGAAAAATTATATCTGGGGAACGGTTGACCTCGTACATTGGATTACTTTTAACGGCGACACCATGCAGGGATTACTCTATAAACCTGAAAATTTCGATCCGAACAAAAAATATCCCATGCTGGTTTATTTTTACGAACGTTATTCAGATCGATTGCATCGCTACTATTCCCCCAGACCCATCCGCTCGGTTATCAATTTCACTTATTATGCCAGCAATGGCTACCTGATTTTTGTTCCCGACATTAAATACAAGGTAGGGTATCCCGGTGCCAGTGCTTACAATTGTGTCATTAGCGGCACACAAGCCATGGTGAACCGGTATTCGTTTATCGACCGTTCGCGGATTGGAATGCAGGGACAGAGTTGGGGAGGCTACCAGTCGGCCTATCTTGTTACACAAACCGATATGTTCCGATGTGCAGAAGCCGGCGCTCCGGTGAGTAATATGACTTCGGCTTACGGAGGCATTCGCTGGGGTTCGGGCATGAGTCGCGAGTTTCAGTATGAGCATACCCAAAGCCGAATTGGTGGGACACTGTGGGACAAGCTGCCACTTTATATGCAAAACTCACCGCTGTTTTTTGTACCGCGTATTCACACGCCATTGCTTATTATGCACAACGACAAAGACAATGCCGTGCCATGGTATCAGGGCATCGAACTTTTTAACGCCATGCGCCGGCTGAACAAGCCGGTGTGGATGTTGGTATATAACGGTCAGCCTCACAATTTGAGTCGCCGTGCTGATGAGAAAGACCTTACCCGACGGTTTCAGCAATTTTTTGATTATTATTTGAAAGACGCCCCTGAGCCTGAATGGATGAAAAAGGGGATTCCCGCTGTGGACAAAGGACGTGATTTTGGTTTTGAAACCGGAAAATAAGTATTATGAAAAATATTAAGCTACTGCCCAATCACAAACGTTCTTTTTCTTCTTCCATGTATCTCCTTGAGAAATTGACGGAAGAGATTAGAGATGTATTGACTTCTGACAGACAACTGCTTATGCAGGAAATTGAAACGGACTTAGATGAAGAAAAAAGAAGAAAGACTTTACAGGCTGTGGAAGAGATTGAGGGAGAAATTGCGCGGCTTACCGACAAATATCAGCTTACAAAACAGGAAATGGTGGAGAGTCATTTCCTCAACTCGCGTAAGTCTAAAGCCTGGGAGATCCTGAATGACTCACTCTCAAAACGCATGAATGGTTTCGGAGAATTTCCGGCGGAAATGGCTGCCGGTTTCGATGCTGACATTGAGCACCTTTTATCGCTGGTGAATAAGCTGTAAACAGGGTCTGCTGAAAAACGCTTAAACTATTGATGTATAAATTACTATATTGACTCTTAAAGAGTAAAATGCATAGTTTTCCAACAATTTTATTAAAAACACGTGTATTTATTATAGCCACAATTTCAAAATTTATACTGCTCAGCTGCACGCCATCTTTGTATCTTGTTCAGCTCGAAGTACATGGATACATCTTCTCTTAACAAAATCCAAATCTGACGCACATCTGAGCTTTTCAGCAAACCCTGCCAGAAAGCTTCAATTTTTTCGTTACGCTTACTTTAAGTATTAGTTATTTACATTGTAAACCTACTAAATTAATTAGGTATACTTCATCTATTTCGATATTCTGACAAGTTAGAAATTAGTCCATCAGTCTTTTTTCGCCTTCCAATCTCCGGATATCCGAGACATCCTGGCTCACTTCGAGGGTGCCGCGGAAGTTACCTTCTTTGTCGTGTAATGCGAAATACTGAATCAGGATAAACTTCTCGCCCATTTGAATCCAGAAACTCTCCTTTTGCTTTTTTCCACTTCTGAAGTCATCGACCAGCTGTTTGACAATATGAACACTGGACGGCGGATGACAATTTTCCACCAACCGGCCAATAATGGCTTTTGAGCGCGGAAAAATCCTGTCACCGGGCGTGGAGAAATAACGTACTTTGTCGTTTTCATCCACAAAAGTAACATCCACCGGTAGATGGTTCAGCATCATAACAGCCTGTTTTATAGTTAGTTCTCCCGTATCAAAATCCAATAAACTATTTCCCAACTCCTCCATACTCAGAAAAGCGTCTCCATTCTTTGCTGAAGTTTTGGTATCGGGCATTTTCTCCAAAACCTTTACTGATTGTGGCTTAATAAAAGCAAATCCAACATCAAAAGCCTGTTTCAACATGTTGTGCAGTGCAGTCTCTGGAATCATATCAAAAACGACCGGATACAGGATGTACTCTTCGCGAAAGCGGATGGCATACATATTGAAAAACAGGTCGCCGAGCAATCGGTTCAGCCGTTTTAAATCCGTATTGCCGGCAGCTATAATTTCCACCGTATCTTTAATAAAGTTCCTAATGTCGTCGTGATACGACCACATCATGGGCAAACAGCCATATTCGGGCAGATATTTTTCCACATATGGAAACAGGATATTATCTTTTTTTACATAATGCAGGTTGAATTCCTGTAATGCCTCCACCCGATTCCTAATCTCCATAAGCGAATCCGTAATCTTTTGATGGCTTGCACCTTTTTCATTAAAAGCTTTGATAAAAGGCCGTAAAGCAATCAGGCGATTGTTAAGCTCATTATTCTCTTGTTGTAGAACACCAAAAAACGGTTTTTCGTCATACTTCGGTATTTCTCTTGAAACCAATCCTTTGTAAAGCATATTCAGGGAACGGTTGATGCCCTTTTTCAATTTTGGAAGCACTTCGGCTGACGGTTCTTCTTTCATGAGCCTGTCCACCACCACCACCATATCCAAAGGCTGCACCTGTTCAATGGTCTTTTCATAAGTTTTGATAAGCTCGGCACCTTTTTCCCGCTGGTAAATTATCCCGCTTACAAAAGCATGTAAATGCTGAATCCTTTGTTCTGAGTTGTTTATAAATTCTGACATAATCTATAATTTTAATATGTTGCATTGACAAATATATCAATTTAAAGCCTTTGCCTGACTATTACTTTTTCATGTGTTTATAATTTTGTAATTAACTGTTATCTAATATCATATATTTATTTGTCATCCCCGCTTGCTGTTGTACCAACAGGCGGGACAGACGGATTACACAGCTTGCCCCGATTATTTCGGGGGATTGAGCGGATTTTAGTTTTTCGCAAGCGAAAAACATTCGTGAAATTCGTGAAATTCGTGGATTATTTTTTTTGCAGAATAATTATTTTCCTGTGTGTTCCCGCCTGAGGCGGGGCCATGGATGTTTCATGTGTTTAGAAATTTGTAAAATATTGATATAATGTGTTTTGATACCATCGCCCCGGATTAAAATCCGAGACTACATTTGAGTCGTCCGCTATGCGG
>JAJRQN010000037.1 GCA_024280235.1 Bacteroidota bacterium
AGGAGAATGATTATCTCCAAAAAAATAATCATCGGATTAAGCGGATTTAACGGATGTTTTTCGCTTGCGAAAAACTAAAATCCGCTTAATCTGCTTAATCCGCCTGTCCCGCCTGTTGGTACAACAGCAAGCAGGGATGACAAATATATAATGTTAAATGACAGTTAATTACAAAATTATAAACAAATGAAACATCCATGGCCCCGCTTAAAGCGGGAACACACAGGAGAATGATTATCTCCAAAAAAATAATCATCGGATTAAGCGGATTTAACGGATGTTTTTCGCTTGCGAAAAACTAAAATCCGCTTAATCCGCTTAATCCGATGATAAATATATGTTATTAGATAACAGTTAATTACAAAATTATAAACATATGAAATGAAATGAAATGAACCAAATAAAATTAAATCAAGAAGATTGCTGAAAGCATAAAAACTGAACCGGCTTTTACCATACAAAAGTACGTTAAAGAAATCCCGTTTAAAGGAATTTCACCTCTTTAAATCCATAAGTCCTCTGTTGCCCTTTCCTGTCGGTCATTAATAGCAGACCATATCGGTCGATACCGATAATTTTGGCAGTAAAATGACCGGTTTCATCTTCATAATCCGCCCATTCCCCCATACGATAAAGCCTTTGCAGATAAAGATCCTCAAGAGACTTTATATTATTTTTTATCTTTTCATAATAGAAGTTAACCCGTTTTAAAATTTCCTCAAGCAAATCAGAAAGAGATTCTTCTTTATTGGAAAAAAGAATTATCGAAACAGGATTAGAAGCATGGGAATAGAATTTCTTCTGGTTTACATTAAACCCGACACCAATGACAGAAAAATCAAGCAGATTTGCCTTTATCCTGTTTTGCACCAAAACACCTGCCAGCTTTTTTTCATTGAAATACAGATCATTAGGCCATTTTATACATAAATACCCACCCATGAGATGGCGTGCTGCAACATCAAACAAAGCTAATGAAATCATCTGGGTTAAAACAAACTGTCGCGATGGCTCCAAAAACCGGGGCTGTAAAATCAGGCTAAAGGTCAGGTTTTTTCCCTGCTTACTTTCCCATAAGTTATCACCGGCACCTCTTCCTTTGCTTTGCTCACGTGCAGATATCACCATACCTTCTTTTGCTTTACCACAGGAAATAAGCCGCTGAGCCTCTTCGTTTGTAGATGCTAAATGGTCGTATGAATATAAAACAATCTCCATAATTTGAATTTACTGCAAAGTTAAAAGAAACAAAATAGGTATCAGAGATACGTTCTCTGCCACTTTTGGTGTTTCCTGACATGAATTTGATTATCTCCATGCTGTAGGGAGATAAAAATCCCTATTTTTGTCGGCACAAACAAGCAACATGAAGAAAAAAGCGATTATCGGCAATACGGAGGATATCCTGCATCAGGTTGTTGCTGCCATGCAGGAGAAAAAAGCAAAAAGTATTGTAAGTCTTGACCTGACAGAAATTCAGGATGCCGTAACTGATTATTTTTTGATATGCAGCGCCACCTCTAAAACACAGGTAAACGCAATCTACGATTATATTGAGGAACTGGTAACGAAAAATTGTGGAGAACGGCCATATCACCGTGAGGGATATGAAAATTCGGAATGGATTTTGATAGACTACGTGGACGTGGTAGTTCATATCTTTCTCGAAGAGACAAGGAACTTCTATAATATTGAATCGCTTTGGGCAGATGCAAAAGCAAAATACTACAAAAGCGATGAGTAATTATTTATATTAACATTTGGAGCAACAGAATGGCAGAGGAAAACAAAGATAATAACAATCAGAATAACCCAAAAAGCAATAATCCGTTTAGCAAAATAACCGGACCGGGAGGCAAGAAGCCAAAGTTTAGTTTTTACTGGATATATGGCATACTTGCATTAGTATTTATTGGTATTAACTTTTTGAATACAGGAAGCGAAGCAAAAAAAACCGACTGGAAATACCTGAAACAGATGCTGTTGGAAAAACAGGTCCAAAAACTAGTATTGGTAAATAAAGAGGTAGCGGAGATTTACCTGACATCCGATGCCCTGAAAATGGAAAAATACAAAAATCTGAAAAGTAGTTCCAACACTTTTGGCCAAAAGACACCCCAGTTTTATTATAATGTGGCATCTCCTGACATTTTTATCCAGCAGGTGCAGGATGTGCAGAAAGGAAATGACAATCCGATATATGTGGAGAGCGAAACTCGTCATAACTGGGGAGGAGAAATATTAAGCTGGGTACTACCTATTTTGCTGTTGTTTGGGCTTTGGTTTTTTATCATGCGCATGATGAGTCGTGGTGGCGGTGGTGCCGGCGGTCAGATTTTTAGTATTGGCAAATCCAAAGCTAAGATTTATGATAAGAATACCAGCGTAAACATTACGTTTAAAGATGTTGCAGGGCTGGAAGAGGCTAAAGTTGAGGTAATTGAAGTAGTTGACTTTTTGAAAAGTCCTGACAAATACACCAAGTTGGGGGGTAAAATCCCAAAAGGCGTTCTGCTTGTAGGCCCTCCGGGAACTGGAAAAACTCTGTTGGCAAAATCGGTAGCAGGAGAAGCGCACGTACCTTTCTTTTCACTTTCAGGTTCCGACTTTGTAGAGATGTTTGTAGGTGTTGGGGCTTCTCGTGTTCGCGACCTTTTCAAGCAAGCCAAAGAAAAAGCTCCCAGCATCATTTTTATTGATGAGATTGATGCCATTGGTCGCGCCCGCGGAAAAAATCCCATGACAGGCTCTAACGATGAAAGAGAAAATACACTAAACCAGTTGCTGACCGAGATGGATGGTTTTGTTCCCAATTCGGGAGTCATCATTCTCGCCGCCACCAACCGTGCAGACATTTTGGACAAAGCTTTGCTTCGGGCAGGACGTTTTGACCGTCAGATTTTTGTGGAGCTTCCCGACCTCGATGCCCGGCGTCAAATTTTCAAAGTCCACATGCGTCCACTCAAGCTGAATAAAAATATTGATATTGAATTTCTTGCACGCCAGACTCCGGGTTTCTCCGGAGCCGACATTGCCAACGTTTGTAATGAATCGGCATTGATAGCTGCACGTAAAACACACAAAAGCATTTCCCGTCAGGATTTTATGGATGCCATAGACCGCATTATCGGAGGTCTGGAAAAGAAAAATAAAATCATTTCTTCCAAAGAAAAACAGGTAGTAGCTCACCACGAAGCAGGTCATGCCACTGTCAGCTGGCTGCTGGAATATGCCAATCCGCTGGTAAAAGTAACAATTGTCCCTCGTGGAAAATCACTGGGCGCAGCATGGTATCTGCCCGAAGAAAGACAGATTACAACCACAGCGCAAATGTTTGATGAGATGTGTGCAGCACTCGGAGGTCGTGCTGCCGAGGAAGTGATTTTCGGAGAAATATCTACGGGCGCCCTCAACGATTTGGAAAAAGTTACAAAACAAGCTTACGCGATGGTTGCATATTATGGCTTAAGTGATAGGATTGGAAACCTCAGCTATTACGACTCTTCGGGGCAACAAGAATTTTCGTTTGGAAAACCTTTTAGTGAAAAAACCAACGAAATAATTGATGAGGAGATCAGTAAACTGGTGGAAAAAGCTTATAAACGTGCCAAAGAGATTCTTTCCGAACATCGAGATGGACTTAAAGCACTGGCAAACAGACTTCTGGAAAAAGAGGTCATCTTTAGCGATGACCTTGAGGATATCTTCGGGAAAAGACTATGGGGATAGACACTGAGCATTAAAGACCACCTTTCATCAGGAAAAAGTCAAAGAAGACAACTTTCCGTTACAAAAAAAAGGAAAAAACAACAGGAAGAAAAGGCAAAACCTGCTAAAAAAATTATAAGTCCGAAAACAGGAAAAAACCCTGAGACTCCTAATGCAGAAGAAAAAGCTTAGGCCATGGAAGAATCGACCACCAAAGAGAAAATTCTAAAACGGGTGCGGGATGCCCTCATCAGCAGAAAGGAAAATCCTTTTATGAATGTTGATTTCAACACTTCTGTTTTTGTAAAAACGGAAGAAGAGCAAGAGATAGCCTTTGCCCGCAAACTTATGGATATGGGTGGCGCTTTTGTCTATTGTGAAAATGAACATGCATTGGGTGAAAATCTGAAAGCGTTGCTCGGACAAAAGAAGTGGACGGATTATTTTGTGGTGGATAAAAAGGTTGAGATGCTGTTACAATCGCTGGATGTTCCACATCAGAACGACCCGGAGAAGTTTAACAACATGACCGCCGGCATTACCCGGTGTGAGTATCTGATTTCTCGTTTTGGCAGCGTGTTAGTCTCTTCCGGACTTGATTCAGGTCGCCGGATGTTTGTCTTTCCCGAATCGCATATCGTCATAGCATACTCTTCCCAAGTGGTTGAAGAATTGCAGCAAGCCCTTAAGGGAATGAGAAACAGGTATCGTGAAAAATTCCCTTCACAGATGACAGTAATCACAGGCCCCAGCCGCACAGCCGATATTGAGAAAACACTCGTTATGGGCGCTCACGGACCTCGCGA
>JAJRQN010000038.1 GCA_024280235.1 Bacteroidota bacterium
AGACTAAATCCAATAATTCTTAAAAACACTGACTGGAAATTTACTAACAACAAATTGATAATAAATAATACTTTCAAAAATTAAAATGCAATAATACCATTCGCACATGAAAATACATGATTAATGAAAACAAATGATTGCAAAAATGAATATCATTAAACGAAGGCATAAATGCCCGGATATATTTAATAGCAACAATAGCAATCAGACATTTTCTATCGTACTGTTAATAATTTACCTATCATAAACAAACAAAGGAAGTCCATTTCAGGCATTACTTAAAATTCTCTAAAGGAGTATTTTATTTACAGCTTTCCCAGGAAAGATCACCATTAATTCATTATTTTAATAAAAAAATTTTATATTAACCCATGCTGGCCAAAAACCTATTCATGAAGAAAGTTAAAATTCATAAACTTATTTTAATCACTAATATTTTTTAACTAAAATTACCGTAAATTTATAAAGTCATGCTTAACATTCCGGCTCAATCTTTCCTAACACATACCAGCTTCAGTGGAAGTTTTCGGTTCCCGATTATATTTTTAGTATTCTTTCTTGCATCAGGGTTTTCCAATGGCGATGCACAAATTGACATAATGTTGTCACCCGAAAATATAATCTTAACGCCGGACACAACACACACCAACAATAAAAACAGACAAAAACACTCAGACTACAACCATTTTTTACAAACAACCTCGTGGACATGCGGACCAGCGGCCTTACGTTTCATACTGTCACGCTATGGCATAGAAATCACAGAAGACAAACTGGCAAAACTGTCTGAAACACAAATGAATGTAGGCACCACGTTGCTGGGATTAAAACAATCCGCAGAATCTCTTGGCCTAAAAGCAAGAGGGCAACGGTGGAACTGGGCACGCCTGATGCAGGAAAAAAACCCCGTTCTTGCCTATATTAGTGACAGTCATTATGTCGTTATCCTGGCAAGTGATGCCAAAACGGTTACTTTTTTTGACCCCGGATCAGGAAAGGCCACACATAACAGGAAAGACTTTTCTGCAATATGGAATGGAATTGTTTTAGCTTTCCCCGCTCCAACATTGGAAACATCATTGCCCCCCCAAGAGTCCGGGCTGACACTATCCTTAAAAAAATCGGTGGAAATGGCACTTTCCGATGGTACCGCCATTAAAACAGCTGAAGAGAGGTTGAAATTCAGCCAGGCACAGCTTGACTCTGTATTTGCCAATTACACACCCAAAACCGAGTTGGTTTTTTCAGCCCGCAGGGAACTAAATGAAATAAATACCAACCGAACTCTTAATACAACAACCCAAAATGAAGCAAAATACCAATGGAAAATGGATAAGCTGGTTTCCAGCAAGTTGGGCGGAAAACTAAGCACAACGGTAGATATCGGCATCGCGATGAATGACCTTTCCACCCCGGTACAGAATGAAAAACAATATACACTAGGACCAAGCATCAGCATTGACTATTTACAACCACTGACAAAAGATGGGCGCGTCGCAGGATATTCTCCCTTATCAAGATCACTCAATACCTGGCGTACCGCACAAAACCAGTATGATCTGGATAAACAAAACATCATTTTTGAAGTCATTGGCAGCTATTATAATTTTGTCAAAGCCGTGCAACTGGTAAAATTTACCGAGGAAAACCTTAAACAAACCCAAAAACAGCTAGAAATTGCAAAAATTCAATTCAAGCTGGGGAATTTAGCCGAAATCGAAGCATCAAAAATGGAAGTACAGCTTTCCCGAGACCAAAGCAGCCTGATTGATGCGAAAAGAGGTTATAAATCTTCACAGGAGCGACTGGCCATACTCATAGGGCAACCCAATGTAAAGCGTATCAACCCTGTACAAAATATCAATTACAGCCCCACAGATGTTGACCAGAATAATATGATCAATGAAGCACTGGAAAAAAGAAAAGAACTGAATCAGTTTCTTTACACCAGAGAAAACCTCAACCTTGATTTGTCTGATGCAAAAAGCATTGATGATTCATCGCTATCCTTGAATGCTTTATTTCAACGCAAGGGGAAACAAAGTCGCCTTAATGAAGCTTTAAATGGGATTGAACAAGACTCCTGGCAGATTGGTGCAACTGTCACTATTCCTCTCGATGACAATGGCACAACAAAGAACCAAACGGCACAAATATTATCCCAGATTTTTGATCTTTCCGTCAGTATAAAAAGAACAAAAGACCAAATTGTCTTCGAAGTTAATGAAGCGATAAGGAATTTACAATCCACCAAAGTACGATATGAAATTCTTGAGAAAACACTAAAACTTGCCGAAGAGAACTTGAGTATTGATGAATTACGGTTTAGCCACGGCGTTATTGCCAGTAACGATTTACAGCGAACACAACTGGAACTCCTGCAATTAAAGGTTGACCGTTTCAGTGCGCTGGTCGATTACAAATTATCAGAGATTGAATTAACCAAAGCCATCGGTGTACTAGGAACAGACTCCCTGTAAAACATCATGAAAAAAATAGCCATCAGTACCGTATTATTAATCGTGTCAGCCGTATTGATTTATTATGTCCCGACCTTTAGCTCAAACATGAACTCCGATGAAGATATTCCTCAGGTCGTCACCGTTTCAGCTATCTTCAAGGATATCAAACAAAAGGTAAAAGGACGAGGAAAAATAATCTCCGCTCAAAGCAATGAAATCTGGGTGGAAGACATCACTGACATAAAAATAATTCATGTCAAACAAGGTGAAAAAATAAAAAAAGGTCAACCTCTGATCACGTTCAAAGATCACAAAATAAAAAAAGAAAAGAATAGTGCCACGATGGATATGATCACCGCAGAGTACAAACTCCAGGAACTGGAGCGTGGAGAGGAGTCGGAGAGCATTGTGACTGCCAATCGGGAAATGACCCTGGCGAAAATTGAATATGAAAAACAGCAAAAAGAACTGGATGTGTCCAAAGAATTATTCAATGCCAAAGCAATTTCGTTTAAACGCTACGAAGAAACGACTATACAGTTGAAAAAGGCGGAACTGCGTTATACCGGTGAACAAGCCAATCTTCACAGGTTGCGTGACAAACAAACGGTAGATGTAAAGGTTGCCAGACTGACCTTTGAAAAAGCCAAAATCATATATGACGAACTGGCTGAAAAAGAGCGAGAGCTGGTCAAGCGTGCCGAATTTGATGGAAAAGTCATTAAACTCAGAAAAAACCTCAGCAACAACTCTTCTGGGGAAAAAGAAGCACTCATGACCATAGCCAACCCTGAGAAAATGCAGGTTAAGCTGCAAATTGATACCTATGACATTGCGCGTGTTAGCATCGGCCAAACAGTGGAAATCTATCTTGAAGAATACGGACAGGTACTCACTGGCCGGGTAAATGATATTGGCATGGAAGTCATTAAGAAACAGGCTGTCTTCGGTGGGGACAGCCCTAACATCATCGAAGTCACTGCAAATATCATTGGCAGTAAACCCAGCAATTTGAAATTAGGCACTGAAGCTGAAGCAGAAATTATCGTGGCTGAAAGCAAAAACAGGCTGGTACTTCCGATAGAATCCATTCTCGAAGAAAGTGGCAACACATTTGTGTATAACGATAACCAGGGAATTGCTGAAAAAATATACGTGAAAACCGGTTTAAGTGATACAGAATATGTCGAAATTGTACATGGGATCGGTATGGAAGAAAGAGTGATTACGGCAGGAAATATTGGCATAAAAAATGGCAGTAAAATCGTTGCTGTCGCAAAACCCTCCCCTGACCAAAATTTTACTGCACATGATAACCCGGAGTTTTTCACTGCCAGTGAGGATGATATGTTCAAAGAATTTGGGGCTGCCTTCAATAACCAGGATGATAAAGGCAATGATTCATCATTTTCTATTAACATTATCAAGCCGGAAGACTTTCCGGATTTCAATGACACCGAGGGCGATTTTGCAGCCTTTCCAGAGATTCCCTCGGATTAATGCGATAACGACCTTACATAAATGAAAACGCAGCGAGAGTTTTTATGGAAGCGGTAATAATTGCCTTATGGAATATTGTTGCCAACCCGTTACGCAGTTTTTTGACAACAATTGGTATCGTCGTCGGTATTGCCGCAGTCATTGTCGTCATTGCCATTGGAGAAGGAAACCGGGAAGTCATCCAGAGTAAAATCAAAATGATGGGGGCAAATCTTCTCGCCATCACGCTGCAAAACTCTGAATTTGACGATGGAAAGATACTGGCTGGGATGCCAACATTTGTCGATTTAAAGGCAATTGCGACATTAAAAAAGAAAATTCCGGCTATTGAAGCCATCTCCCCTGTTTTACGCATAAACAGCCGTTTCAAATATCAGAGCAAGTCCGTCAAATTTTTTATCAATGTCACATATTCCAGTTATCAAACGGTTCGAAATTTTGATGTTCTTTCCGGACGTTATTTTTCCGTATTTGAGGAAAAGTATAAAAAACGGGTTTGTGTACTGAGCAAATCAGCCGCAAAACGTCTGTCAGATAATGGGCAGAATATCCTTAACCAGAATATCGTTATTGATGGCCGAAGGTATAAAGTTATTGGTATCGTTAATGATCTACCGCCATTACACAATAATGCGAAGCCTGAACAAGCTTATATACCCTACACGGTGATGAAAAAAGAATGGCCCTATCTGTTTCTGGATACCGTTTATTTAACCATTGATAAAGACTATGCGGTAGAAAAAAGCATTGAAAAAGTTGAGTCCGTACTTCGGCAGATCTATGGTGAAACAAGCAAAAACTGGGTTAACGGTATGACCGACCTGCTAAAGGGCGAAAAAGCCATTATTACGCAAACAACACTGATTATTACGGGTGTTGCCAGCTTGTCATTATTCGTTGGTGGAATAGGCATAATGAATATCATGTTAGTCACTGTAAAAGAAAGAACCAAAGAAATCGGAATAAGGAAAGCCATCGGTGCCACCGATACAAGTATTCTGCATCAGTTTTTATTGGAAGGTGTCATGCTGTGTGTTCTGGGTGGTGTGGTTGGCACTATTTTGGCATTGCCTGCGCACAAGTGGTCGCTGAGCTGATGGAAATCCCCGTAAAAATATCCTGGTCAGCTATTATCGTTGCTTTGGCATTCTCTTCTGGTGTCGGACTTTTCTTCTCACTTTATCCGGCAGCTTATGCAGCTAAACTTTCTCCTGTAGAGGCCTTGCGCTATGAATAAATTTCCGCACACCCATACTTTGCTTATTGTTTAATTTACGATGATTAAATTAGAAAACATCAGCAAAATCTACCCGCCAAAATTACATGCGTTGGAAAATGCAAGCCTTTCCATATCACAAGGTGAGTTTGTTGCCATCATGGGGAAATCAGGCTCAGGAAAATCGACATTAATGAACATCATCGGTTTTTTGGATAAACCAACGACAGGTCACATGACATTTTTATCTCAGGATGTAAAAACATTAACACAAACCGAACTCGCCAATCTTCGCTTACGTGAAATAGGTTTTGTATTTCAAAATTTTAACCTGCTTCCACGCTTAAATGCATGGCGAAATGTGGCATTACCGATGGCGTATGCACAACTCCCTCGACAAAAAAGGAAGGAAAATGCCTTTCGACTGCTAGAACAAGTCGGCTTAATTGATCGTGCCGCCCATTTGCCCAATAAACTCTCCGGGGGAGAACGTCAGCGTGTTGCTATTGCCCGGGCTTTAGCTAATAACCCTAATATCATCATCGCAGACGAGCCTACGGGAAACCTGGACAGCAAAACCGGGAAGAATATTATGGACATGTTTTGCCAGTTACATCAGCAGGGGAAAACGTTGATTATTGTAACGCATGACGCTTCTATTGCTTTATATGCTCAAAGAGTGATCACTGTTCATGATGGGAAGATCATACGCGATTCAAAACATGACAATCAAGGCGACTAAAACCCAAAGCGAAGACACAAAGAACAACAGGCAG
>JAJRQN010000039.1 GCA_024280235.1 Bacteroidota bacterium
ACCCGAAGTCCGTTCATGGCGAGGGCTTTCATTTCATCCTCACCGGGGTAAACATGAACGGGAGCAAGACGATGCACGTAAGAGATGATTTGGTTGACAAAATATTTATCATGGGCAATACCGCCGGTGATGAGGATACCGTCAATTTCGTATTTCAACACGGCACCCATGGCGCCCACCTCCTTGGCTACCTGATAGGCCATAGCGTCATAAATCATTTTGGCTTTTTCGTCTCCGGCAGCCGCACGTTGTTCCACATCGTAGGCGCTGTTGGTACCAAGATAAGCCACGAGGCCGCCTTCGCCTTTAATCATTTTTTCGACCTGCTGCGAAGTGTATTTTCCGCTAAAGCAGAGTCTTGCCAAGTCGCCAACCGGAAGGGTTCCGGAACGTTCGGGTGAAAAAGGGCCGTCGCCATCCAATCCCTGATTTACATCCACAACTCTGCCCTTTTTGTGTGCGCCCACCGTGATTCCTCCTCCAAGATGTACCACTATCAGGTTGAGGTCTTCGTATTTTTTAAGAATGGATTTGGCATGTTGCCGTGCCACGGCTTTTTGATTCAGCGCATGAAAAATAGAACGGCGGGGTAATAACGGGTGTCCCGAAATACGTGCCAGCTCACCCAGCTCATCCACCACCACCGGGTTGGTAATATAAGCTTTGGCATCGGGAAGTGAACAGGCAATGTCATAGGCAATCAGCCCTCCAAGGTTGCTGGCATGTTCGCCATATTTACAGCTGCGCAACTCATCCAGCATTTTTTGGTTTACTTCAAAAACACCCGATTCAACCGGCTTAAGTAATCCGCCGCGACCCATAACCACACGGATTAAATCGAGCCGAATATCCGCCGATTTTAGTTCCTTTAAAATAAGTTGTTTCCGAAATTCAAATTGGTCGGTAATGATTTTAAAAGGAGTTAGTTCTTCGGCAGTATGACGAATGGTTTGGATGAAAACAGGATTTGTCCCGATATACACCGCAATTTTCGTGGAAGTGGAGCCGGGATTAATGGCTAATATCCTGATTTCTTCGTTCATACTCTTTAGCAATTTATGCTATTTGTTTTTCGGGCGGCAAAAGTACGATTATTTGGCCGAAATAGCTGCGAGGGCAATGGAATAAAGCTTTGTTTTTATACTGTCGCCCCGCGACGAGAGTACTGCCGGCACTTTAGCCCCTACCACAATAGCTCCCTGCTCGCCTTTGGCCAGCTTGGTATTGGCTTTGTAAAACACATTGCCCGATTCAATGTTCGGAAAAACAAGGCAATCGGCATCACCGGCCACCGGCCCCAGTAGTTTTTTAATTTCAGCACTTTCTTTGTCGATAGCCACATCCAATGCGAGCGGGCCATCTATCAACGCACTTTTTATCTGTCCCCGTTCGGCCATTTTTGAGATGAGGGCGGCATCCACACAGGCAGGCATTTTGAGCATAACCTGCTCGGTAGCCGCCAACACTGCAACTTTGGGCAGCTCGTTTCCTAACGCATACGCCATACTGATAAGATAGTTGGTGATGGCTATTTTTTCTTTCAAATCCGGCAACGGAATAATGGCCACATCGCCTATTATCAGTAGCTTATGATAATTCGGATTTTCCAGCACCGTAACATGACTCAGGATAGCGCCGGGCATCATAAGACCATTTTCTTTGTTTAGGATGGCACGCATGTATTTGTCAGTACTCACCAGCCCTTTCATAAGTATGTCGCCGTGGCCTTCGTTGATGATTCTTACGGCCCAGTGTGCCGCCTCCATTTCATCGGGCTGGTTAACAATTTGAAATTTATTTACATCAATATTTTCCTTCCGGCAAACCGTTGCAATGGTTTCTTTATCGCCCACCAACGTGGCTTCTATTATTCCTTTGTCGATGGCTTGGCTTACAGCACTAATGGTGTGGGCATCGTTGGCATAGGCTGCCACCAGTCGTTTGCTTTTTTGTGCTTTAAGTACTTCGAAAAGGTCATCTAATTTCTTTATCATTTTAAGCTGTATTTGTCTGTGTGAAAACTTTCACAAAAATAGGACAAATTCCGGTTAAATCAGGAATGTTTTTTTCGGTTTTGGCCTGTTTTATGTTGGAGAGCTATAGTGTCAGGATGATTATCGGTTTTGGGATATTTGTTATCAAAAAACACATTGTAAGATAACAATTGCCGGTAACAAAGTGTAACTTTGTCTTTTAAATCAAAAAACATGAAACAGGAAATAAAATACAAACCCATAGGCATTGTCCATTCTCCGCATAAGGCACCCAAAGGTACGCCGATCCAGCCCCTGGCGGCAACAGATGTGGCGGCAATTGTCGAAATCTTCCCTGAATTTACGGAAGGACTGACAGACTTAGACGGATTTTCCCATATTATTATCCTCTATCATTGTCATTTGGTTGGAAAATCATCACTGAAAGTTCGGCCCTATATGGATAAAAATGCACATGGGATTTTCTCAACAAGAGCGCCAAGTCGTCCAAATCCAATTGGACTTTCAGTAGTTCGGCTGGAATCGGTAGAGGGAAATATGCTGCATATTCAGGATGTGGACATCCTTGACGAAACGCCTGTGCTGGACATAAAACCTTTTGTCCCCGAGTTTGACATGCGGCAGATTGAAAAAATCGGATGGCTTGAAAAAAATGTACATAAACTCTCCGAATCAAAAGATGATGGGCGGTTTCAGGATTGAACTTATGCAAATCAGTAAAATATTATCGATTATTCAGTAACATTTTTATATCGTTCAACCCTGTTTTTCTCATTTCTATTTTTTCAGCTGCGTGGAATCGGCCTGTTGAGCCATCGCTGCATCTTTTTCTTCCTGAGGTGAAAGCCATCCGCCGCCCAGAGCCTTATAAAGCGCCACATAAGCATTTAGCAGATATGCTTTTGTCTGTGAGCGGGCAAGTTGTGCTTCAAAACTTTGCCGTTGCGACTCCAACACTTCAAGATAGCTTGTCTGGCCTTTGTCGTAACGTTCGTTAGAGAGAATCTCCGCATTGATGGCAGCAATCGACCGTTGCTGTTGTGCTATCAGCTCTTCATGTAAAGTCTGAATGGAAATCAATGCATCTTCTACTTCCTTAAAAGCCTGAAGTGTAACGTTTTCGTATTGATGTAAAGCAGCTATTGTATTAGCACGTTCTATTTCCACACGTTGTTTATTTTTCCCAAATTCAAAAACGGGGCCAAGCAAGACACCCCCCACCGACCAGCCAAGGCCGGTTGCTGTCAGTGAAGTCAGGCTGTTGGAAGCAATACCGAGCAGTCCGGTAAGGTTCAGTGAAGGCCAGCGCATTGCTTCGGCAACACCTATTTTGGCATTTTGTGCTGCATAAAGCTCTTCGGCTTGCCGCACATCCGGTCTTCTTTGAAGCAGTTCTGCCGGCAATCCGGCGGGAATACGCATGGGAATAGCTTCCTCAAAAAGTGATTTTCCTGTGGGAATGTTGGTGGGATATTTTCCAAGAAGGATACTTAGCGCACTCTGACTGAATGCAATATTTCTTTTATAAACAGGGATGGCAACTGCTGAAATAGCCCGTTGTATCTGCGATTGGTTAAAGTCTATTTCCGGAACAATCCCATACTTATATCTTGCCTTGATGATAAGCAGCGAACTGTCGCGTGCAGCAAGAGTCCTTTGTGAGATTTTTAACTTCTTCATGTTGTCGAGCAGGGTAAAGTAAGCGGTAGCTACTTCTGAAATCAACCCGATTTGAACTGTTCTCAAACCATACTCGGAGGCCAGCATCTCTGCTTTGGCCGATTCATTCATCCTGCGGTATTTTCCCCAGAAGCCCACTTCCCACTTCATTTGCGGATAAGCATAGAAATTGCTGGTAGCATTGTCAAACTGTGCTACGTCAATGGAATTTCCCCTTGATGCTCCTGCACTAAAAGTAAAAGATGGCCATTGTTCGGCTTTTGTATATCCGAGGCTGGCTCTTGCCGACTCAACACGTGCGGCAGCTATCAGAACATTTTTATTGTTTTCCAATGCATTCTTAATCAGTGTATCCAAAATGGTATCATTAAACATATTCCACCATCTCAGGTTTACAAGCGTGTAGTTGGCTATGGAATCGAACCTGAAAGTTTTCGGGCCGTTATATTCCGGCTTTACAAAATCGGGACCCAGCTTACATCCTGAAAGATAAATCATTGTGCCTACGAAAAGTATGGACAGTATTTTTTTCATATTGAAATACGATTAATTTTTTGTTTCAAATTCAAAGAATATTTCACTTGCTTTATATATTTGTTGGTTTACCATCTTCTGAATCTACTTCAATGGCTTTCAACTTATCACGCTTTTTCTCATAGCCTGCCAGTTTTCCAATAAATACAAACAACATGGGATACATAAAAACGCCAATAAATGTAGCAACTGACATTCCGCCAAGTAAAGCAACTCCCATCACTTTTCGTGCTTCAGCACCGGCTCCCGTGGCAACCACAAGTGGGAAAACGCCAAAAATAAAGGAGAAAGCGGTCATCAATATAGGACGGAAACGCTGTTTGGCTGCTGTCATAGCAGCATCGAAAAGGCTTTTGCCTTTTTCAAATTCCATGTTGGCAAATTCCACAATCAGAATGGCATTTTTCGCTGCCATGGCAATCAGCATTACCAGTGATATTTGCATAAAGACATTATTCACGTATGCTGAGCTGAAAAATCTCGCAAAAAGGACAAAGAGCAGTGCTCCAAAAACAGCAAATGGCGTTCCCAGTAAAATACTGAACGGCAGCGACCAACTCTCGTATTGTGCAGCAAGAATAAGAAAAACAAATACCAGAGCAAAGATAAATACCGTATTTCCGGTGCCACTTGCTTTTTTCTCCTGATACGACATGTTACTCCAGGCATATCCCATCCCCGGTGGCAAGGTCGTTTTAGCCACATCTTCCAAGGCGTTCATGGCCTGTGCCGAGGAATAGCCCTGTGCCGGCTGGCCGGTTAATTCTACTGAGCGGAATAAATTGTAGCGGATCGTATAATCGGGACCGGTGGTGTCTTTTACGGTTACCAGCGCTGACAGCGGAACATTTTCCCCACTTTTGTTTTTTACGAAAAACAACGCCATATCTTTCTGGCTTACCCGATATTCCGGTTCTGCCTGAATGAAAGTTTTATAAAGCCTGCCGAAACGGTTAAAATCATTTACATAAGTTCCGCCAAGAAAAGCGCCTATAACAGAATACAAGTCATCAAGGTTAACGCCGGCCTTAAGCGCCAGGTCTCTGTTTACCTGAAGAAACTTTTGAGGAACATTGGCTTTATAAGTTGTAAAAATAGAACCGATTTCAGGATGCTTTCTTGCGCTTGCCATAAATTTCTGTGCTTCTTTGGCAAGATAGGCCGGTGAATGTCCCGATTTGTCCTGCAGCATCAGGCTAAATCCCGAACCGCTGCCCAACCCGGGTATAGCCGGCGGACCAAAGGCAAATACCTGTGCTCCTTTTATCTTTTTATGAAACTCTTTATTTATCTGGTAAACAAATTGATTGACAGTAACATTACGTTTGTCCCAATCTTTCATGGTAACAAAAATAAAAGCCGAATTGGGAGTCATGGCTCCTGAAAGCATGCTGTAGCCGGCAGCAGTAGTAACATATTTTATTTTATCCTTATGCTTATAAAGAATCTGTTCAACTTTCTTTGCTATGGCATTAGAACGCTGCAAAGAGGCCGCATTCGGAAGTTGAATATTCACAAAGAAATAACTCATATCCTCTTCGGGAATAAAACCACCTGGGATAAACTTTCCAAGTAAAAGGATACCGGCCGACAGGATAACAATAAAAATAAGACTTCTTGTCATCTTGCGTGTTACCACCTTTGAGAAACTCAGGTAGCCCACGGCTGTTTTATCAAACATCCTGTTAAACCAGGCAAAAAACTTTCCAAGCAAACCACCAACAGGTTTTTGTTTTCTTAATAATATGGAACACAGTGCAGGGCTGAGTGTCAATGCGTTAACCGATGAAAACAGTACCGAAACGGCAATGGTAATAGCAAATTGCTGATACAGTCTTCCGGTAATACCTCCCATACTGGCCACGGGAATAAAAACAGCTACTAAAACCAGAGTTGTGGCAATAACAGGTGCCGTAACCTCTTTCATGGCCGCAATGGTAGCCGCTTTTGACGACATGCCCTCTTCAATCTTTACCTGAACGGCTTCTACCACTACAATGGCATCATCTACCACAATTCCAATGGCAAGCACAAGTCCCAGTAGCGAAAGAGTGTTTACGGTAAACCCAGAGCAGGAAACAACATGAAAGCCCCCAACAGCGACACGGGAATAGCAATGGTTGGAATCAGTGTAGCTCTCCAGTCCTGAATAAAGACAAAAACCACAAGGATAACCAATGCCAGCGCTATAAATAAGGTTATGATAATCTCTTTTATACCGGCAGAAATAGGTTTTGTAGCATCCATGGACACTTCATAAGTAATTCCTTTCGGAAATGTCTTGGACAACTCATTCATTGTCTTTACAACTGTTTGAGACAGTGCAACAGCGTTGGAGCCGGGCTGCTGATAAAGACTGATGATGGCACATTGCTTTTTGTTCATTCTGGTAAAAGCCTGATACCTTTCAATACCGAGTTCCACACGAGCTACGTCTCCAAGTTTTACCTGCGAGCCATCCGGATTGGTGCGCACGACAATATTACGAAACTGGTCTTCAGTAACCAGCCTGTCGGGAAGGCGGACAGTATATGTAAATTCAGTTCCGGGAGGAGCCGGCTCGGCGCCAAACTTTCCGCCAGGCACAATCTGACTTTGTTCGTTGATGGCTTTTTTCAGGTCGAGAATACTAACTCCCAGCTGAGCCAGACGGTCAGGTTTTACCCAAATACGCATGGAATAGTCGGCAGCACCCAAAACATTTACATTTCCAATACCTTTGATACGTGCAAGTACATCTTTGACATTAATCAAAGCATAATTTCCAAGGAAATTTTGGTCATAACGACCATCGGAAGTAAGCGTTACCAAAAGAATAATGTTGGGGAGCGTTTTCTTGGTAGTAACCCCAAACCGTGTAACTTCCTGCGGAAGCTTTGCGGTTGCAGCCGAAACTCTGTTTTGGGCAAACACTGTTGCCATATCAGGATCGGAACCTACTTCAAACGAAATTTGCAAACGCATGGTTCCGTCATTGGAGTTGGTCGATTTCATGTATATCATGTTCTCAACTCCATTCATTTCCTGTTCGATGGGCGTAGCAACAGATTGTTCTACGCTAACGGCGTTAGCACCGGTATAAGTTCCTCTTACTTCCACCACGGGTGGCGTAATATTGGGGTATTGCTCCATAGGAAGGCTAATGAGTGAAATAACACCCACAATAACCATAATAATGGCAATAACCATGGCCACTATGGGCCGTCTGACAAAGAAGTTACCCATAGCTATTTGTTGTTAATGATATTTGACTTGGATTGAAATATCTGTAATTCCGGATTAACTTTCATCCCTTCTTTCACTTGCTGAATTCCTTCGAGAACCACCTGATCATTTTTCTTCAGCCCATGTGTAATAATCCACATATCGCCAATGGTAGGACCTGTTTTAACGGAAACAAAATGAATCAGACTGTCTGGACTGACAACATAAACGCTATGTTTTCCCTGAATTTCGCTGACACAACGCTGGGGAACAAGAAGTGCATTTTTGTCCACGTACAATCTGGCTTTTACTTTGGCAAACAATCCCGGACGTAGAATATCATCGGGGTTTGGGAAAGAGGCCTGAATAAGGATGGCTCCGGTGGTTGGGTTAACTTCACGGTCGATAAAATCAACTTTACCTTTATATTTAAAAACAGAACCGTCAGCAAGAATCAATTCCAAATTTTCTACTTCTTTCTGATTTATCTTTTTTATTGACTTTTTTCCTGGTTTTTTGACTTTTTCCTCGTATGAACGTGCCAGCATAAGATAGTCAGACTCGGACAGGAAAAACTCAACACGAACATCATTGATTTGTGAAACAGTATTCAAGATGACCGGATTGGGAGTTTTTCCGACAAATTCGCCAACTTTGGCTTCTGTTTTTCCTATAATACCGTTGATTGGGGACTTAATAAAGCAATAACTAAGCTCTATTTTTGAAAGCCTGACGGAAGCGTTGGCTGCATCAACATAAGCTTTTGCCGCATCAAACTGCGCTCTGGCAGCGTCCAAATCACTTTTACTCACAGCATTCATTTTTGCCAACGGCTCTATTCTTTCAAGATCACTTTGGGCTTTTACAAAGCCTGTTTTAGCCTCAGCCAATTTACTCATCTCCTGTGCCACTTTTGCCAAATAGGGTTGCTGGTCAATGGTGTAGAGTAATTGTCCTTTATGAACTCTTCTGCCTTCATTAAAATGAATACCCTCCAGAAAACCGGAAACGCGGGCGCGAATAGGAATATCAACTTTGCCATAAACCTGTCCTACAAACTCTTTGTAAATAGGAACATCCTCTTGCAGGACTTTTACCACAGGAATTTTAGGCGGAGGCGGTGCAGCTTTTTTTTCATTTCCGCACGATGCGAATGAAAAAATGACAAACACAATTATGCTGATTTTTAATAGATGAATGGTAAATTTTTTCATGAAATTTTTTTTAATATTCGAAAAATAATTGGTTATGCTAAAATAGTAAACTTTTTATCATATAAGGTTAAAATACGATTAACTAAACAGTTAAATCGGAATTGTCCTGCTCATACTCTTTGGAGCTTTTCCTTTTGCCGGTAGAACGAAAATGGACATCCATTTGCGGATATGGAATTGTTATGCCCGCTGCTTTCAATGTGTCAAAAACTTTGTAATACATCTCGCTGCGTATTCTGTACCATCTGCTATAATCGGAAGTCCAGAACAGGATACGAAATGAGAGAGAACTTTCACCAAATTCAATAAAGAAAACAGCCGGGGCGGGATCGTCAACCACATCTTCTTCCTTTTTCAACAAATCCAACAACACCTCTTTCACCTGACGCGGATCGGCATCATAAGAAACACCGACAAGAATTTCAATGCGTCTCCGCTTATCAGAAAGCGTCCAATTGATGACCTCATTAGAAATAAGATTTCCGTTGGGGACAATGATTTCAGCGCCATCGAAAGTGCGTATGTTGCTGGCACGGATGCCTATGGAACGTACCGTTCCGGTGAGCGTTCCTACTTCTATGGTATCTCCTATTTTTATGGGGCGCTCAAATAACAGGATCAGTCCGGAAACGAGGTTGTTGAAAATATTTTGAAGTCCGAAACCAATACCCACACTCATGGCGCCGCAAATAATAGCAAAATCATTCAGCGGCACACCGGCAGCGCTCATAGCAAATAACACGCCAAAGGTTATTAAAGCATAGCGAGCCATCATTGCAATGGTGTGAGGCAATCCTTCTTCCATATCCACCTTGTCAAGAATATCTTCTTCCAGTACTGCTCTGATAATTTTGGCAAGAAACACAGATAACCAAATGACAAAAACAAAAATGAAAAGTCTGCCCCACGTAAATGTTACCGACCCTATATTATATTGATGAGTTAATGCAACGTTAACTGAGCCTATGACAGCATTGTACCAACCTAAAATTTTTAAGATATAATATCCTAAAATCAGCGCTGCAATAAAATTAAAAAAGCGGGGAATTTTCCTTAGCAGATTGATTCTGTTTTTTCGAACAAAATTGCTTTTGTTGGCTAATTTACTGTTAATAAATAGAACCAAAAAGCCGTTGACCATAATGTCTGTAAGAATAATAAGGAAAGTAATAAAGGCGATTCCTGCAAGGGAGAACAACAGGTAGCGAGTCAGCATAACTTTTCCGAAAATATTTCCCACAAGCCCTGTTATTATTAACAATATGGCAAAATAAGCTATCCCAAAAACCAACCGTCCGGTTTTCTTTTGTTTTAGCATAAGTGACTTAAACTGAATAATATAACCAATTACGGCAGATAATTCTACTATGGCAATAAAGAGCAGCAGGTAACGGGAAAAAATGTTAGTAGCGGGGAAATAGGAATAGATTAACCTTGTTAAAAGAACAATGGCGAGAGCATAAATATAAATTCTGAAATGCGATTCAAAAATACCTGTCAACAAAATCACCATGGGAGTGATAGCGAGGAACAACACCAAATCTCCAAAAATAAGTGGCTGGTTTGTATATAGAATGACGGAAAGAAATAGTCCGACAATGAGTGCTGCACTAATCGGCCGGGCAAGCACTTGCTTTAACAATTTTTTATAAAGCCATCCGGTTTCTCTGTTGAAAGTAATCGCTGTTTTACTCAATTTGAAAAAAACAATGATTAGAATAATTATCAGCAGAATGTGAAAGATGAGTATCTCGATATTTAAAGAAATATAATTTTTTAGATTCTTCAAATCAACTTTATAAAACTGCGATAGTGTTTCTGAAATGGCCCAGTTCTTATTATTTGTGTAGTCAAGAGCAAAAAGTGATTTCTGTTTGGCCGAAAGCAGTTCTCCCTGTTTTTGCTTCATGACGTTATTAATTTCTGAAACTCTGGCGCTTATTTCCAGTTCCAGAGATGATATATTTCCTGTCATACCCATTGTCATATTGCTTAATCTGCTGATTGATAACAATGTACTGTTCAGGGTGGAAATTACAGCATAAACAGATTTTTCGGTGGCTTTCCCCATCTTTTTTTCCTTAACGGCTTCTTTTATATTTAGCCAATGAGTACGCTTTTTGGAAAGGATATTTTTGTTTTCAACAAGATTATTTAGGATAACACTTAATTCATCTTTTTCTTTGCCGATAATGCTTTGTTCCTGTTGTAAAAAGATAAGGTTGGTTTGCAGCTTACGTATTTCCTCTGATCTCAAATCAACTTTTTTATCTTTCCTAATCTGTAAATCAATTACATTAATCAGAGAATCAACTTTCCTTTTTTTCTTTAACAGTTCTTTCCGGCTGATCAGGCGGCCTTCAATTTGCCGCGTATCAAGGATTGCTTCGGACGACTGTTTGGAAATATCAACAATATTGATGGTTTCTTTTGTATTTAAT
>JAJRQN010000040.1 GCA_024280235.1 Bacteroidota bacterium
GGCACTGTAGTAATCTTATCTATTTTTTTGGCAAGTTCTTCATCTGTGTTTACCAGCTTTTTGAGTTCCTGTTCTATCTTATCCTTCTGCTTTTCCAGAAACTTTATAAGACTTCTCATTCTTCTCATTGTTGACTTTAACGGTTCGGCAGTATGTCCTTCTGCATGTAATTGATTTTTAACCCTGGTTATTTCCTTTACCAATTGTTTTCTTTCCCGGGTTAAAACCCTCATTTTTCGATAAATTTTTGAGATCATCTCCCATCTCATCAGCTTTCTTTCAACTCCCATCTGACCCAGTATCTTCGAGTCTATTTTATCTGTTTTCGATTTGATATTCAAGCTCTCTGCAAATTTTTTTGCCTTATTAGGCAACAGGACATGAACTGTTTCTTTTTGGCCAAACAGATAGTAAGCCAGATTTTCGTAATACACCCCGGTGGCTTCCATGGTAAAGTTTATTTCGCATGTACCGGTTTTGTTCTTTTTTACCCACTGATAGAATTCTTTTATCTCTTTCGGGGTGTTTTGAAATGTTTTTGTTTTGAGATGCTTGATCTCCTGACCTTGCAATAAAACTGTCAGCGTGGCTACGAAAGTGTCTTTACTGATGTCGATACCCACATTTTGTCTTAAAATTTCCATTTTTTTCTTTTTTTTAATGGAATTTTCTTCACAGTTTTTACTCGTTTTTTTATACAGGATTGCTCCTTATGTCACATCCTTAAATACTTAGTCCAAACTTGTAAGAAAATAGAAAGTAAGAAGGAAACTCTCTGAGACGGTATCGCATTGAACGTACCTGTTGAACCGCCCTATCTTACTTTCTTCCATTTGAATTATTAAACTACAAAATTAACAACCAAATGGATCGTTTCTTCTGTTTTTGCAATCATACGAGATAAACTGTCTTTTTTGGTGGAGACTCTTCGCCGGCGCTTACGCTTTTGCCTACCTGAAACCGGCTCTGAGATAAACTTTCATTTTTTAAGGAAAGAGAGTACAAAAGCCCCAACCTCCACCACCACAGCCCCTATTCAGAACCCTGCCGGATAGGTTTGTGGGAAGACAGCGGGGTGAAGAATCTCCCCGTAAGAATTTCCCCTTCCGCTTCAAGCGTCCATGCGAAGAAATTCTTACCGGTTCTTTTTCTGCTGCCGTAACCATTCGAAAAGGCCAATGCTGAGGGCATGGCTTACATTGAGCGAAGATATCGGGCCGGGGATGGGAATGAACATCTTCCTGTGGCACAGTTTGATAAGTTCACTCTGTAATCCAAAACGTTCGTTGCCGACCATAAAAACTACTTTCTCAGGAAGCTTTTCGCTAAAAAGACTAACGGCGTCTTCGGTGGTTTCCAGTGCAATGATTTCATAACCGGCAGGCAGTACTTCGGGCAGCCGCTCAGGCGTAATCAGTTCCCAATCGACTTTCTCGCTGGCACCGGAAGAGGTGCGTTTGATTTTGTAGGAACGAAAACCCGGGTCTTCGTCATATACAAACCACACTTTGGCGGCATGGATGTTCCCCGCCAACCGCAGAATGGCACCCACATTCATTGGCGAAAGGATACGGTCAGCTACGATAACAGGTTGTGCAAAAGGTGGTTTGTCGCCGTTGTGTCCTTTTTTCCTGAAGAGTTTGTATGAGTTGTTTAATGCCATTAACAATTTTATAGAAGGAGATATATTTTAAAACGAAATCACTTTTAACTTTTAAATACTTGGAAGAAATCAGGCCTCAATTCCTAAAATTAATAAAGGTACGGGTGGGCTATTTCTTCCCTGTCTCATTACGTTGTAAACTTCTCCTTCAAAATAGGCTACTCCGGAAGACATTTGCTTTTGCATGTTCTTCGTGGGTAGAATTTCAATTCCCAGATTGATAACTCCTCCCGAATAAAATAACATGTGTTTGACAAACAAATCGTAAGCAACAAATGAATATTTTCCAAATTGAACTTCGACAGCTATTTTATCCTTGACAAAATCAGTTTGATTGTAACTATATATTGGCTTTTTCTCTCCGCTTTTTATTAATAGTTCCTTTTGTTTCTTAGCGGATAGCAGCAAGCTCTTCTCCATTAATTCCCGGTTCAAAGTGATGTAGTAATTGTACCTGCTTTCAGTCCAGTTAGTTTTTGCGAATTCAACATTAAATGCTTTATTAAGGTCTTTAGGGCTATAAAGTTTATTTCCAATTTTTCGTTTTTCATTACTGATTTTGGTGATGTATTGGCTTACATCAATGTTCCTTATTACATTTTTAATCTCAGTGTAAAGTTTTTTATGATGTACAATGAGGTATTCTTCACCATTTAAGTGTGAGTATTTTTGTGCGATTTTCATGCTTTTTCAAATAAACTGAGCCATTCTTTTGGTACCTGTGCAACTTTATCAGTTGGTTTTGGCTGGTGTATAGGTTTATTAATCGGCCTCAGTTTTAGATTTCCTTCTCTAAGATTTTTGATTCGTTCATTTGCTGTTTTGACATAATCATGTTCTTTTTCAATCCCAATAGAATTTCTATTATTTTTTAAAGCAGCAATCATTGTTGAGCCAACTCCGGCAAAAGGGTCTAAAAGCCAATCATCTTTATTTGTAAGTGCCAAAACACATCGTTCTACTAATTCTACAGGAAATTGTGCCGGATGTAAAGTTTTTTCAGGGTGATTAGATTTTACGTTAGGTATATCCCACAATCCGGTTTCCCAGTCGTTTACAACTATCTCCCAAATATCAGAGGGGTTCTTTCCCTTTGGATTGCCGGAAATCTGACCTTTTTTCTTCCCCTTGAAGTACCTTTTCCCCGGATATTTTGAGGGAACCCGAACATCATCCAAATTAAAAATGTAATTATCGGACTTTGTAAACCATAAAATTGTTTCGTATCTTCCGGAGAATCTATTTCTTGCATGAAGCCCGTGCCCAAAATGCCAGATAATTCTGTTGCGCAATTTTAAGCCTAATTTTTTAAATATCTGATAATAATAAATATCAAGAGGAAATACCTCTCCCTTTTCAACATAATTGCCTACCTGCCAGCATATACTTCCCAGATTACTTGTAACCCTGATTAATTCTTTAATGACCTTTTCCTGAAACTGTAAGTACTTTTCAATTGAGGTCTTTGTTTCGTATTCCTTTCCCACATTGTACGGTGGAGAAGTTATAATTAAATTAAATTTCTCATCGTCAAACTTTTTTAATTCTTCCAGCGTATCACCCAAAAGTAATTCGGCCTTATTCGGATAGTTGTATTCTAAGAATTGATCGATTGGCTCTTTCGTTTCCATGATATCTCCCAAGATTTGTAAAATCAAAAGTAGTAAATATTGTGAGAAAACAATAAGTGATTCTCTATTAAAAAATAAAACATTTAGGCTTGATAATCAAGTATATGTATTATTTCCTGTAAAATTTACCCTGCGAGGTATCGCGTTTTTCCATTTCTTTCCCGATGGCCACATTGATTTGGTCGTTGCGGATAAGTCCCCAGCCCGGACCTGAGAGGTAGCGTGGCGGCACTTCGCCTGCAAAGCGTTCGATGATGAAATCCGGATTTAACCGCTCGGTGTAGCGAATGATAAAGTCAACGTACTCTTCAAAAGAGAAAAGAGGATAATCTTCCGGATGTTTTTGGTAATCATGTGCCATAGCAGTTCCGGTTACGATTTGCAGCTGATGGAATTTGATGGTGGTCAGCGGAAGCTGTGAAACTTTCGCCACCGAACGCATCATCATTTCGCGGCTTTCGCCGGGAAGGCCGAAGATAAAATGTGCCCCCACATGCAAACCTCTCCGGGCAGTTTCTTCAATGGCTTCCACCGACTGTTCAAAGCTGTGTTGCCGGTTGATGCGCTCCAGCGTTTTGTTGTAAATACTTTCAACTCCATATTCAATAATAATATAATATTTCTGCGCAAGCTGTTGCAGATAGTCCAACTTTTCGCCGTCCACACAATCGGGGCGGGTACCAATGACCAGCCCGATGACATCTTCCTGCCTGAGTGCTTCTTCGTAAAGGCTTTTCAGCTTTTCCAAAGATGCGTAGGTGTTGGAATAGGGCTGGAAATAAACAAGATAACGGGAGGAGCGGCGGTAACGTACTTTATGGAATTCAATTCCTTCCGCTACCTGCTGTGTCACACTTTTTTGCGGGTTGCAGTAGGAGGGGTTGAAAGCATCGTTGTTGCAATAGGTGCAGCCGCCGCGCGCCAGTGTACCATCACGGTTGGGACAGGTAAAACCGGCATCCACAGAAATTTTTTGTACACGTTCACCAAATTCTTTTCTGAAATAATCGGAGTAGGAGTTGAAGCGGTGCCTGGAACTAAAAGCGTTATTCATACGGCAAAAATAGGGAAAGCATAAAACATGGTTTGGTTCGTTACACTTTTATAGCTGAACTGGATTTACCATAAAGCTTTTTCTTTCCCCCGGGGGGGGCGATTTAAAATCGCCATACACTGAAGAGGTCGGGATTGCAAATCCCAACCAGCATTGGTTGCATGGGGCAAAAGTAAAAAAACATGGTCCAAGCGGAAGCTTGAACCATATTTGTGTGATTCAGTTGAAATTTTATATCTTACTCAAGTTTCGCACCCAATTTATGTACGTCCATAAAGTCAGTTGTTTAGTTCAGAATGTCCGAGTTCAGGGCTTGCGAAGTATTTAAAGCCATGAGTTTACTTTCGTAAATGACTGGTTTTAAATTCACACGTAACGCAGAGCAGAGCCGGGCGTAGCGAATACGTGAATACCTCTAAAATCAAATCTATTTATGAACAAATCGGACATTGTGGGCAATCACTATTTATGAGTTTGTTGCTCTTTCCAACAGTTTCAAAATGGAAAAGATGAAAATAGCTGAAAGGATGGTCAGTCCGACCAGCAAGCCAAAGAACTGCCACAACTCCCATTTATCCCAAAACGGCCCAATCAGTCCGGCGGCGAGATTGCCCACTGCCGTTGCACCCAGCCAGCCACCTTGTGCCAGTCCTTTGTACTGTGGCGGTGCTACTTTCGACACGAAAGAGATGCCAATAGGACTAAGGAAAAGTTCGGCGATTGTCAGCGTAAAATAGGTTCCGATAAGCCAGAATGGGGAACGTAGCGTATCGGAAACGCCTCCCTGTTGTGCCAGATCGTGTGGGCTCATCAATCCTTTGGATGCCAATACCATAAGACTGAAACCGATGGCTGTGATGACCATCCCAATACCAATCTTTTTTGGAGAAGATGGTTCTTTGCCCCGCTTGCGCAACCAGGAAAAATAGCCAATAATGACCGGCGTAAGAAAAACAATAAAAATAGGATTAAACTGCTGGAAAATCTCCGGTGAAATTGGATTTCCTTCCGGTTGTAACTCTTTGATGGTAAGGTAAGCAATGGCTATGGAGGCAGTAGCTATAATAGCTCCTGAAAGTCGCACTTTTGAGGAGTTCCCTTTTCCAACCATGAGTACAATACCAAGAATGGCAAGCAGCAAAGGCAGAAATGTGGAGAGGTTGAAGATGATGGCTGTAGCTTTATTTACGGCACCTACGGTGTAGTCGCGTGCAAAAATGGTCAGTGTAAATCCGTTTTGATGAAAGGCCATCCAAAAGAAGATAACGACTAAAAAAACAAGCCCCAGGGCCATAAGCCGGTCTTTGGTTTGAGCCGGAGTAAGTTCCACCACGTTCTCTTTGTTTTTTGCTTTTTGTTCTTTGTGTGTAACATCGGCATATTTATAATATTTCCTGAAACCGAGGAAAATAACTATGGAAAGTATCATGCTCGCCGCTGCCACAGCAAAGCCTGCATTGTATGATTTACTCAAGGCATCGATGTAATGGTGAGAGAAATCGGTCAGGCTGGTGAAATGGCTTCCCATTTCAGCATGGGCAAACTGGCTCAGCTCTTTGGTGTTTTCCAGTGTTCCGTTCAGATACTTGTTGGCAAGGGAAGGAATGGCGGCCTCATAATGCAATCCCTGAAGGCTTAAAACCCAGCTTCGTACGCTGCGGGCGGCACTCGGTGCAAAAAAGGCGCCAATGTTAATGCCCATGTAAAAAATATTGAAAGCAGAGTCGCGAAGTTTGTCGTATTTAGCTTCATCGTAAAGATTACCCACCAACGCCTGCAGGTTGCCTTTGAAAAGCCCGGTTCCTAGAGAAATTACCGCGAGGGCGCCGTAGATAAACCATTCGCCTGTGCCGGGCATGGCCAGCATAAGATATCCTATGAACATTACAATGATTCCGAGTACAATGGTTTTTCCGTAGCCGAGTATATTGTCGGCAATGTAACCGCCTAGCAACGGCAGGAAATAGATGCCAAACAAAAAGCCGCCATAGACATGTCCGGCCTGTGTGGCAGACCATCCGAATTTCGACTGGAGGTATAAAACAAAAATGGCCAGCATGGTGTAGTAGCCGAACCGCTCGCCCATGTTGGCAAAGAATGCAACATACAGTCCTTTAGGGTGTCCTTTAAACATAAGTTTTGATATTGGTGAAAAATTGGTTTTGAATAAGGAACAAAAATAGCCAAAAAATCGGCATATCCAAATGGTACTTGTCAGGCAGTGGTCAGGTAGTGATAATGAAAATCGTTCTTTATCATTTTCCCAAATTTTCACATTATCACATTTTCTTCGCGGCAGGGATGGCAGCGGCAGCTCAGGGTGGCGAAAGCCGATGTGAAGCAGGCAGGCAGGAGCGACTATGGGAGCTACCTGCCGGCCGTAGCGAAACACGGCTTTCGCCACCCTGACTAAAGCGAACAGCCCGTGACAGCTTGTGTGCAGGCCCGCCCAAATCAGGATGACTTATCAGGTTGTTAAATGGAAATGTTTACTTTTAAAGAATGTAATTGTCGGCATTGAGAAAAAAACTGATGTCGGTGTAATATTTTCAAACTCCCAACGTCCTGATAATTGAATGACAACTGAAGAATTTAAAACAAAGCTCCTGCCATTGAAGAACAAGTTGTTTCGGCTGGCATGGCTCCTTACAGGTCAGCGTGAGGAAGCCGAGGATGTGGTGCAGGAAGTTTATCTGAAAATTTGGGATATGCGGCATCAATTGGGAAAATATAAAAGTCTGGAGGGACTGCTGGTAACAATGACACGAAACCGGAGTCTCGACAAACTGAGACGAAAAAAGAACAAAATACTGACGTTGAAACCAGAAGTCATTCACAACTTTTCAGATGATCTGCAGAAGCAAACAGAAGTAAATGATTTGGTAAAAAAGGTAAAAAGAATAATGAAGGATCTGCCGGAACAACAACAAACGATTATGCACTTACGTGATGTGGAAGGATATGGTTTTGAGGAAATTGTGGAGATGACCGGTTTCGACAGTAACTATATCCGGGTGAACCTTTCCCGGGCACGAAAAAAAGTCAGAATGGAAATCGAAAAGATTGAAAAATATGGAATGGGAAAACATTAAAACATTACTGGAGCGGTTTTATGCAGGTGAAACCAGCCGGGAAGAAGAGGTTTATCTTCGGAAGTATTTCTCGCAGCCGGATGTTCCGAAGGAGTTATCTGCTGAAAAGCAGCAGTTTATGTTGCTGACGCAATGGCAGTCGGAAAGCCCTTTGAATGAGGAGTTTGATGCACAAATCATGCAAAAAATTTCTGCCACGACCAAACAACAAAGCCGCTCTGTCGGCTGGTACACACTAACAGGAATTGCTGCTTCCATTTTGCTTGCAATGGCGCTTTGGTTCGGAAACGTGGGAAATAAAAAACCTGTACTTCCCGGAACCACTGACAATCAGGCGCTTGCTTATGCTCAAACACGCACAGCATTGCAAATGGTTTCGGAAAATCTGAATGCCGGCCTCAGACCTACGGGAATAGCTTCACGTAATTTCATAGCACCACTTGAAAAAGCTGGTGAAATAAAAATACTGAACTCTTCTATTAAGCCGTTAACGAACTTGGATGAGATAGAGCGTGCCAGGCGACTGATGGCATCCATCAATAGTGTCTATATCAATTTTGAACCAGTTAAAAAATAAATATTAAAATTAGAAATCATGAAAAAGTACAGTATTATTATCATCATGTTTGTGATGGCTCTGCTCCCGCAGATGACCACAGCACAGACATCCATTGACAATCTTTATTCGAAATATGCCGGGAAACCGGGGTTTACCAGTATCAATATCTCCCCGACAATGTTTCAACTTCTTTCGGGAGTCAATATGAAAGACAGCTCCGAAAAGGCACAAAAGACTATGGATGCCATTAAACAACTTAAAAGTCTGAAAATGCTGGTTTACGAGCCTGAAGACAGTACCAAGGTAGAAGCTTTCTATAAGGTGATTAAAAAAACAATTCCCGCAGATAAGTATATGGAGTTGATGAGCGTGGACAGCCACGATGGGAAAGTGAAATTCCTTGCTAACCAAACCAAAGACGGAAAAATCAAGGAGTTACTCATGATAGTCGATGGCCCTCATTCAACCATGATCATGAGTCTCACCGGACTAATTGACATGCAGACAATTGGTGAAATTTCCAAATCACTTAACATGAAAGGAATGAACGATTTGCAGAAATTGAGTGAGGGAAAAGGTAAAAAGAAATAGTAAAGTATCGGTATAACAGGTAATTACATAACATATAATAAAAAGGGGAAGTTATGAAAAAGAATGTTTTAATACTGTTTTTACTGGTCATCATCGCACGGGTCATCATGCTGCTTTTTGTTAAAACCGATGTGCTGTTCTTTCTTTCACCCCGTAATTTTAACGGAAGAGGTTTACTTGCCGTTCCTGTCCTGTCGGATTTTTTGATAACCGTTTTAATTATTGGATTTCTATTCAGTAAAAAACATTTGAAAACTTTCAGTGGCGTAATTTCTTTAAAACACCGGTAATTCTACTTGTCATCGCATTGCCCGTATTAACAGGATTCATCTTATCAAGGTATAACGAAGAAACCTTTTTGATAACCGATGTGAGTTTTGATGCCTTTTTGCGTTGGCTGTTATTTGTGCTTACTTTTTGGTCCATTCATCTGTTTGCCGATAACCTGACGATTAAAAACAAGTTTCTCCATAAATTAACCCTCTTTGTATTTCTTTTCTTTTTGGCATTTTTGCAAGACAGCGTAGGCAAATCAGGCTCAATCTATATTATTTTCGGAGCCATTAACAGCGTTGGACTTTCAACAGCTCTACTTGCCATTGCTTCCCGAAGGTTTTATAAAAAATATCCTTTCGAGACTCTCTTAATGGCAGCCATAACCGGAATACTTGTGATTTTCATCATATATAATGCTCAATCGCAAAGCTACTTTACCATCTTCTTACCCATGTTGGCCATCTATTTAACTGTCTGGAGCCTGTATTGTAATTGTAAAAAAACAACGAAAAGTATTTTGATTTCATTGCCTGTTTTATTTGCTCTTTTTCTAAACTTTGCTTTGCCGTCATTGCTTCCGGCGAAAAAGGTTAATGAAATAACGGAACAGGAAATATCAAAAAAATTGTTTACTGAAAAAGTTGGTAACGTTACCGTAAAATATGCCGATAAAAAATTGCGTGATGTTTCCGTAAATTTGGCAAAAGTGATTGATGCCGCTAATCAGATCAGCAAAGAGACTTTTGGCATTTCGCCTGATGTTGATCAATTAACTATTCTTGGAATAGCACCCGGTGGATTTCACGGCAAATATCCTCATCAAATTGTCGGAAATATTATCAGCGAAAAATATTTATCAGATTGCAGCGACAGTGTATTTCTGAATAGTCCTAACCTGCCTGCCAATTTTCCCGATCCTGTAAACGGCATTCTCCACGAATACAGCCATTTATTTGGTGCGGTACCTTATCATAATTGGATGCCCGGTGCTGAAGAAGAAGGCTGGGCAACATTTTCGGCTACAAAGCTATCGGGTCTGCTTTATAAAAAATACGGCAATACGCTTTGGCAACCGGGATATAATTATGCCAGACAAGCCCGTAAGATAACCGAACAAAATTTATCGGGGAAAGCGGTGGTTTGGTCGCATCCTAATGAATTTGGAGGTTTTAAATTGTGGTATGCATTTGACAAGGATTTAGGAACAAGAAAATTATACCGCAAACGCTGGGAAAATACTTATCGTAATTTGTTGGGATCCGTATTACTCGAAAGTAATCCGAAAAAAGCAAAAAAATTGGTCGAAGCGTTTGGTAAGAAAATGTTCATCCAATATGGCAGTTTTAAACCTGTTGTTTTCGGTGAAATCTATTCGTTGGATGACTATATGACATTATCAAAATTGGCAGGTGTGAATGAAGAAACCGTGAAAAATCTTTATATGATAATGAAAGACAGAAAAATTGATCCTTCAGTACCTGTGCCAAAATAAATCAACGGATAAAAACCGTAATAATGTTATAAGATGTTGGAAAGCCGGCTGTTAAAAGGAATGATAACGAACGTTAACACACGGTATAGCAAATTGAAAATCTGAATTTATTTCGTACTGAAATTTAAAATTTTCAAGCCGGCGAATCAGAATTATTCAGACAGCAGTATCCGAATATTTTTTATCGAAAAAACATTATGTCCGTTCTGACACGCCAGATGCATGGCGGTCTGGTTTTACATGATTTTGCCTCCCCGGACATTAAAATTGTAAACGTTCGGATTTTCAAACCATTCGTTGACATCCATATCCAAAGAAACCTGAACAGTCTGTCCGCCGGAAATAGAAAAAGATGATTTTGGAAGAGTAACCTTGAAATAATTCTGGACAAATTGTGTGATATTTCCTGTGGGATCATAGATTTGGCCAATGCCGAGATGAAAATTGAACGGCCTGATAACGTTGGCTGTGTCGCGCCATTTGCCGTTGAGTTTCATATAGTGGTAACCTCCGCCGAGATACTCCGGCCAGAACATTCCTGACTCGGGAGGATTAGGAAACCGTAGTGAAATATTTTCCTTTTTATTAATCCCGAAGGTGAATGAGAGCGAACTGTACTGACCTGCCGGAATACTGTCATTCAAATCCCATAACCAGGTTTTAGGAAGTCCGGTGTCAACATAATGGATGTTGTTGTCTTTATCGAGCAATATACTGTCACCATTTGATTTATGCAGACAAATATCCGAGATGAAATACTGGATGTTGGTTACCATGTAAGGATTTCCTGCGGCATTCACATATTTTATTGTGTCGTATTCAAGCGGTTGCTGCCCTACGCTGTGCTGAAAAGTGATAACCATATGGCCGGTTTCTTCATTTTGAGGCGACTTCGTACAGGCTGCCAAAGTAACCAGAAGGCTAAAAAGTGCTACGACAAAAAACCAGATAAATTTATTAAAAATATTCATTTCTATTGTATTAGCATTGTCATCCCTTCCAACCCTGTGATTCCAAAGTCAGAAATTTCTCACGTTCTTCATCAGTCATAATCCGGGTATCGTATTCAAAGGAATACCCCATGGAATTCAGGGGAACCCTGACTGAAGAAATGAGAGCATCGGCAATGGGTATCTCCGGAAAAGGGAAAACAAAAGTCGCTTTTACCGTCTTACCCGACACATTCAGATTCTGGAGAATACCCAGCTCAGTTAGCGAAAAGTTGATGGAAGGATGTGTTACCTGAGAGATGGCATCAATTAAATTTTCTTTTGAAATGTCCATAACGAATTTAATTTTTATAGCTGATAAAAAAGATTCTTTCTATTAATATTTGTATCTTGATTTTGCAAAAATATTAAAGTTGCTTCGATATGTTAAGCTTAAAAGCTCAAAAAATTGAAATATAAATGAAACAATGCCAAATATTTTTAATTTTGCACCCTTATTGCGGCAGTAGCTCAGTTGGTAGAGCATCAGCTTCCCAAGCTGAGGGTCGTGGGTTCGATCCCCATTTGCCGCTCAGGCAGTTGCATTTAGTGCAACTGCTTTTTTTGTCTATAAAAAAATTCCATAGTTTTCTCTACTTTTGCTATCTTTAGGCCCGAAATGTAAACTGTTGCTTTATGATAAAAGAAAATTTGGTTGAGTACTTTGAAACAGCTATCAAAGAAAACTGGGACAAGCCTGCTGTTTCAGACTATAATGGTAAGACAAGCACTTTTGCCGAAGTGGGAGAGACCATTTTGAAGTTTCATACAATTTTTGAGAAAACGGGCCTTAAAAGGGGCGATAAAATTGCCCTTATTGGTAAAAATTCTGCAAATTGGGCAGCTGCTTATCTTGCGGTAATTACTTATGGCGCTGTGATAGTCCCTATTTTGCCGGACTTCCTGCCAAAAGATATCCATTTTATTGTTAATCACTAGGAATCGAAAGCGTTTTTTGCTGCCTCATCCATATGGTCTATGTTGGATATTGATCAAATGCTGGAACTTAAATTTGTGATGGGCGTGGAAGAATTGATGCCTCTGTTTTCGCGAATCGACCATCTCGAAGAAGTTATTCATTCACTTAACGGCTCAATAAAAAAGAAATATCCAAATGGCCTGAATGCTGAAAATTTTAGTCTGCCGCATACAGGAAATGAGGAACTTGGTGAGATAAGTTATACTTCCGGTACAACCGGTTTTTCGAAAGGCGTTATGTTGCTGCACAACAGCCTTGCGGCCAATGTACGGTTTGCACGGAACCATATGCCGCTGGAGTCGGGAGACAAAATTGTCTCTTTTCTGCCGCTGGCACACGCTTATGGTTTGGCTTTTGAATTTCTGTTTCCCTTTTCGCTGGGATGTCATATTACTTTCCTGACAAAAACTCCCAGTCCGCAAATTATTACCCGTGCCTTTCAGGAGGTAAAGCCGCGGCTGATACTTTCGGTTCCGTTGGTGATTGAAAAAATCTATAAAAAGAAAATTCTGCCTGTTGTCAAGAAGTCTCCCATCAGCTGGATGCTTAAAACTCCTCTGTTAAACAGACTAATATACAAAAAAGTGCTGGCCGGAGTGAAAGAAGGTTTTGGTGGTAACTTTGTGGAAGTTGTAGTAGGCGGTGCTGCACTGAGCCACGAAATTGAAGGTTTTTTTCGGCAGATAGGTTTCCCCATTACTGTGGGCTATGGCATGACCGAATGTGGCCCGCTAATTTCTTATGCAGCTGCCGATAAAGCCAAAATGGGTTCCTGCGGTGTTGCAGTGGATACTCTCGAAGTGAAAATAGACTCGGATGATCCGGAGAATACGGTGGGTGAAATCCTAATGCGTGGTGAAAATGTTATGGCCGGATATTACAGAAATAAGGAAGCTACACAAATGGTGCTGGATGCTGATGGCTGGCTTCACTCCGGCGACCTTGGACTAATGGACAAAGAGGGCTTCATCTTTATCAAAGGTCGCAGCAAAAGTTTGGTTCTTGGCCCCTCAGGGCAAAATATATATCCCGAAGAAATTGAATTGATGCTGAATAATCGTGCCTGTATAGCAGAATCTGTTGTTATACAGCGTGATGGGAAGCTTGTTGCTTTGGTTTATCCGGATGAAGATGTGATGAAAAGCATGGAACTTACCACCAAAGGACTGGAGGAGAAACTGGAGAGTTATCGAAAGGAAATGAACAAACAGCTACCTGCATTTATGGGCGTCTCCCGCATTGTGTTGCATCCTGATCCTTTTGAAAAAACGCCCAAACAGAGTATTAAACGTTTTTTGTATCAGTAGTCTTTTCAGATTTAGATTAATTTCCTGAAGATAGTATGAATTCTGATTTCTATGCCCGAATCAATTCCATTTCTGAGTAAAATTGCCGACTTCCTTCTTCGTCAGGAAAACGGTACTTCTCTTCGCACGCTTGTAGTCTTACCCAACAAGCGTTCACAGGTATTTCTGAAACAGGCGCTTGCCAAAAAATCCGGAAAGGATTTCTGGCTCCCCGACATGCTTACCATCGATGAATTCATGGCGCAATTGTCAGGGCTGACAGTCATAGACCCTCTTGTGGCTTATTTTGAACTCTTTAGGATTCACCGCGACATAGAAAAAGAAAAAGCCCGCAGTCTTGACGATTTCTTGTCGTGGGCGCCATTGATGCTAAACGATTTCAGTGATATCGATTATTATATTGCTGATGCACATGGCCTGTTTCATGAGCTTTCTGAGGTGAAAGCTTTAGAAGAATGGAATCTTGGAGAACGACCTTTGACAGCAATGCAAAAGGCTTATCTTGCTTTTTTTCATTCGCTTTTTGCTTATTACGAGCGGCTTCAAATGCAGCTACACGCAAAAAAAACAGCTTACAAAGCCATGGCTTACCGGATGGCTGCAGAAAAAATGCGTGCTAATGATTTTGAATCCATTGGATGGCGGAACTTTGTTTTTGTGGGTTTCAATGCCCTTACCGAAGCAGAAAAGCAAGTGGTAGCCACTTTGAAAGAACATTTTCAGCTTCATTATTTTATCGATGCCGATCATTATTATTTTGATTCCAAATTTAAAGGTAATCATGAAGCGGGAATATTTTTACAGGAGATTATCAAATTTTTGAAATATGACACGCCGCAATGGATTGGCGATGCCTTGCTGACACAGAAAAAGGATATCGAAATTACTGCTGTTCCCCGTCATATCGGGCAGGTGAAGTATGCCGGGCAGCTTCTGTATGAGTGGCTTATAAAGGATAAAGTCGATGCCAAAAATATCGCTGTTGTGCTTGCTGATGAGCGGCTGCTGATTCCGCTGTTGGGAGCTGTACCTTCGGGAGCGGATGGAGAACAGACATTTCGCTACAATGTTACGATGGGCTATCCACTGATGCAAAGTCCTTTTTACGATCTTATCTACCGTTGGCTGCATTTGCTGATTTTGCGAATGGAAGATGCTTCGTCCCGTATTTCTTTACCCGTATTGGATGGCCTGATGCAAAATCCTCTTTTGGAGATGATGACCGGTATTCGTCTTCCTGATTTTTTCCCACTGAACCGTTTTTATGTTATGGCAGATGAAATTATGGAGACTGTGCCTGATGATTCGTTTAAATTTTTGTTTGGACTACTGTTTTTTGGATGGGAGAAACCAAAACAGTTTATGGGTAAACTGAGAACTCTTCTGGCGCAGCTCAGGGAGCTTCCGGCGATGTCAGAGAAGAAAAACAGGCTGCTTCAGTTTCAACTTTCGTTGATGATGCAGGTAATCAAACTGGCGGAAGAGCTTTTCCGTGATCAACAGCAATATGTTGGTTTCCAAAGTATTCAAAAGATATTACTACAACTAATGGCGCGTAAAGAGGTGAATTTGAAAGGCGAGCCTCTTACAGGAATTCAGGTTATGGGTATGTTGGAAACGAGAAACCTCGACTTTGATCGGGTTCTCATCCTCGGTGCTAACGAAGGCGTTTTGCCTAAAACCGGATTTCAGGAATCATTCATCCCTTACGACCTTCGTAATGCATACGGCCTTCCACTTCAAAATACAAAAAATGCGGTTGCTTCTTATCACTTTTTTCGTTTGATGCAGCACCCACGGCATGTTGTCCTGGTTTATAATTCCGAATCTGACGTAATGGGCGGGGGCGAGGTTAGCCGGTTTGTACTACAAATTGAAAATGAGCTTGCCAAACATAACCCGAATATTTGTGTATCCCGAAAAATGGTCAGCGTACCACTGACTGAAACCGAAAAACCGCAGGCACTTACTATTCGTAAAGAAATATCGGTTATGCAGCGACTGCAGAAGCTGTTGAAAAACGGCATATCACCCTCTGCATTAATTACCTACGTTCGTTGCCCACTTCAGTTTTATTTTCATTATGTAGCAAAAATTGAAGTTCCCGTACAGCCTGAGGTTTCAGTACAATCCAACACTTTTGGCAGTGTGGTGCATGGTGTTTTGGAACAGCTTTACAAGCCTTTTACAGGAAGACCTATTGACACGGAGGAACTTAAAATAAATTTCCAGAATAATCTTGAAAGCTTTCTGCTTCTGGAGTTTACAAAGAATTATGGTCGGGACGATCTGAAATATGGCAGGGACCTGCTGATTTATAATGTTGCGCGGCACTATATCGAGCGGTTTGTGATAAATGAGACAAGTCTGCTGAAGAAAGAACCGCAAGAGCTTCTCTATACCGAAAAAGAAATATTTTCACTGTTGGAAGTGGACGGGTATCCGGTAAAATTGAAAGGATTTATTGACAGAATAGATAGAAATCCTGTTGACGGGAAAATCAGGATCATCGATTATAAAACAGGAAGTGTTAATGTTAAAGAATTAGAACCGGAAATACTGGATGAGATTATCTCTGATACTAAATTTTCAAAAGCATTCCAGGTTCTGGTTTACGCCTGGCTTTATGGCCGTGTGCAAAACGACGGGAGCCAGATTGTTCCGGGAATTATCAGCCTGAAAACAACACACAGTAGCTTTATGCCTGTGGTGTTTCCCAAAAGCATCTCGTATGAAGAGGGGATGGAGGCCGTAGGTCGTCTGCTTAAAGAACTTATTTCCCGGATACTTGATGATAAATTATTGTTTTCACAAACCGATGACGACAAGATATGCAAGTATTGTGATTTTAAGAATCTGTGCAATCGATGAGATAAATGTCAGCCTGTATGTTTATGTTACCATAATTCCGAAAGGCTATTGCGTCGGGAAAGTTTAAACTAAAGGCTTGTTAAGAAACAACTTCATTCTTTTGTCTGCTAACTTCGCTTAATCCGGAGACTTTATTTCGTAACAAACCCTGAGTGCCGGTATTTGGCAAAAACGGTTTCGTCTCAGACGAGAAGAAGATGCTGGAGGGTATTGCCGATAATAGCGTGCCGTTTAGCCATGCAACAAAAAGAGTTTTGTGGATTTAAGGTATAATCGTTTACCGGATATTTGAAATTTGCTTATTTTTGCTTATGAAGGTCTGAGTGGCCGCTTTTGAAATATATAACTGTTTAAGACAATGGAAAAAAAATACGATATTCTCATCGTTGATGATCGTCCTGAAAATTTGTTGACACTTGAAGGGATACTGGAAAGTTCGCAGCTGAATATTATTAAAGCCAGGTCGGGAAACGAAGCCCTGGGGCTGTTGCTGGAATATAATGTGGCACTGGTGCTTATGGATGTCCAGATGCCGGGAATGGATGGTTTTGAGACGGCTGAAATCATGCGTAGCAGTGAACGCACCAAACATATCCCGATAATCTTCGTTACCGCCATCAGCAAACAAAGAAAGCACATCTTTAAAGGTTACGAAACAGGAGCCGTTGATTATCTGTACAAACCTCTTGACCTCGAAATATTAAAAAGTAAAATTTCTGCTTTTATTGAGCTTTTCAAATACAAAGAGAGCCTTGAACATACGGCTGCAAAACTTCAGGAAACAGTCGAACAACTTCACGACGCAAAGATACTTGCTGAAGAGGCTACTAAAGCTAAAAGTATTTTTCTCGCGTCCATGAGTCATGAAATCCGGACGCCCCTCAACGGCATTATCGGTATTGCCGAATTGGGTTTGCTTGATAAAGATTTGAGTCCACTGCAGGCCGAACGCTTTTTTGATATAAAGAATTCCGGTCAAAATCTGTTGGAAATTATCAATGACATTCTGGATATATCAAAGATTGAAGCGGGAAAACTGGATCTGGAAGAGGCAGACTTTAGTATCCGCGAAATGTTGGATAAAGTATTTAAAATTATCAACGTCTTTGCCCAAAATAAGGATGTGGACCTCGTCGTTGACATGTCGCCTGATATCCCCGATGTTCTAATTGGTGATCAATTGCGTATCCGACAGATACTTACTAATTTACTTAATAATGCAGTAAAGTTTACTGATAAAGGGAAAGTGGGTTTGCGGGTTGAGCTTATTGACCTGGTTGAAGAACAAATCCGGCTGCGTTTTTGTGTAGAAGATACCGGCGTTGGCATTCCAAAGGAAAAACAGGAGTTGCTGTTTGAAAAATACACTCAGGCAGAAGTATCGACTACGCGAAAGCATGGCGGAACAGGGTTGGGGCTTAATATTGCCAGAATGCTTGTAGACCTGATGGGAGGCAAAATAGAGGTTGAAAGCGAAGAAAATAAAGGAAGTAAATTCTTTTTTACCATAAACCTGATTACCGGAGATAATACCTGTAATCCCGCAATTTTAGATGCAGATCCGCCATTAAAAAATAATCGTGTTCTACTTGTTTCCGATTATCCAGACCTGAAACATTCTTTTGGTACAATCGTTGATTTTTGGAAAATTGAAAAAGCATTTGCCAATACTTCGGCGGAAGCTGTAGAACTTTTGAATGAAAATCCTTTTGATGTTGTCTTTTTGGATTTCAACAGTTACGAGACAAATATTGACGAAGTGATAAGTCAAATTGAACACGCTGTCGGCAAGGCAGGAACACGACTGGTATTTCTTTATAAGCAAAAGGTAAATGCTGAAATAAATCGTTTGAAAAAATTAGAGAAGTACGAATTTCTGAATAAACCTGTTTTGCAGCGCGACCTGAGAGAATATTTTCAGGGAGAAACCACACAATCGCGAATGACAGAGGCAGTAAAGAAAACAGAAGCTGAAGTTGAAACAAGAAACTCCGATGCTCAAATAAGCCTCCCTTTTGGCGATGGTACGGAAATATTGGTGGCCGAGGATCAGGTGATAAACCGAAAAGTGATTACCCAGTTTCTCGAACGCAAAGGATGGAGTGTGGAAGTTGTGGAAAATGGAAAACAAGCTGTGGATACATTAGAAAAACATCCCGGACGTTTTTCGCTCGTACTTATGGACGTACAGATGCCAATCATGGATGGCTTTGAAGCAACAAGGCAAATCAGAATAGATGAATCAGGACAAAACATTCATATTCCAATCATTGCAATGACAGCTCATGCCATGAAAGGCGATAAAGAACAATGTATTGCTGCCGGTATGGATAACTATCTCTCTAAACCTGTCAATCCGGAAGAGCTGTACAATATGGTCGAAACTTATACAAAAAGATAAACTGTAATCCTGCAAATAATGACTGACAAAAAAGGTTTTATCGACTATAACGAAGCAAGTAAGTGGGAACGGCTAAAGTATTCACTTCGTACCTGGCGTAATATTGGTGTGGGAAAGTCATTGTTTATATGGTTTCTGGCCATCTCTTTTGTCCCGCTTGCTGCTGTTAGTTTTATCAATTTCCTAACTGCTTATCAGGGATTGACTATTGTTGCTGAGAAATCTCTGAATGCCTCCTCCCAACTGCGTTTGAAATATATTTATACCTTTTTTAATGAGGCCAGCGATTTTCTTGAAATCAATATTAGTTCTGTTCAGAAAAAACAGCAGTTCGAAAAACTTGTGAAAGATTTCCGAAAGAGCAAGATGGATGTGGGAGATTTTATCAAAAGTAAACAGTGGGCAACTCTTACAAAGCCGCTTTTTCCGGAGATTAAACCTTCTTTGCGTTTGCAGAATTTCTATGATTTTCTTTTTATTGATACCAAAGGGAATGTCCTTTTCAGCACGCGTGAAGAGAGTGATCTGGGAACCAATATCTTTCATGGCGAAAGGCGTGATACCCGCTTCTCCAGAACAGTGAAAAAAAGTCTTAACCTGCATAAAATGCTTTTCTCAGATTTGGAACGTTATGCCCCGAGTATGGGCATCATTTCGGGATTTTTTGTCCAGTCTGTTACCGATCAAAACCATAAAGTTATTGGTGTGTTTGCTCTTCAGATAACTATGCAGGCTATCAACGGAATGATTCAGCAGGAGGCCGGATACGGGAAGTCAGGACAGGCTTTTCTCATTGGCTCTGACCTTTATTTGCGCTCTTCCACACGCTTTGGAGATAAGTCTGAAATATTACGAAAAAAAATAATTAATAAGAAAACACTGGAATGGAAGGACTTTCTGCAACACCGTGATGACAAAGCCTATCTGAAAACTAATGAACTAAACGAAGAACGGGTAACAACATACGATGCCACAGGCAAAGGGTATTATGTTTTGGGTATTTACCGCAACCTGAATGAATTGGAGAAATATGGTGTCCACTGGGCCTTAATTGAAGAAATTTCACATCAGGAGGCTTTCGCTTTTGCCCGCCGATTATCGGATATCGCAAAGATAAGTTTCCTGATAACCATTCTTGTGGTTGTGCTTATCTCCATCCTGGTAACCCGATGGTTTGTAAATCCTATTAAACTACTTTCTTCCTGGGGTAAGGAAATTTCGACCGGAAAACTTGTTCAGAAAGATATAAAAGCTCCCAAAAATGAGATTGGTGAAATGAAAGATACCTTTAACCAGCTTGTAGTGGCCCTGAAAACCTATTCCGATATTGCTCGCCTGGTGGCAAAAGGCGACTTTAGCAGGCAGGTTGAAGAACGGGGAAAAGAAGATGTACTGGCGCAATCCATTAATAAAATGGTTTTTAGTTTTAGGAAAGTAGTGGAACAGGCCGACCAAATTGCCGGTGGCGATTACGATACACTGATTGCCCCACTCGGTGAAAATGATACACTTGGTAAGGCTCTTTTTAAGATGACAGAGACACTGAGAAAAAATGCTGAAAAGTTTCATAACGAAGATTGGCTCAAATCAGGCCTTAACGAACTCGATGGAGTCCTGAAAGGGAAGAATAATATTAATGAACTAAGTACCGAAATTATTAAGTTCTTTTCCACTTATCTCGATGCACAGGTTGGACTGATTTATCTTTTTGATGAAAACGAAAAACAATTGAAACTTACGGGAACCTACGCTGTCTCGGAGGATGATATGTCTGTCAAAAAATCATACAAACCGGGAGAAGGAATTGTTGGCCAGGTGTTTAATGATAAGAAACGCCTTGTTATTACGGGTGGCAGGGATGAAAATGTTCCGCTGATTGACATGGGACTGGAAAAAAAATCGCCCAGAATGCTTGCCGTTGTCCCTTTCTCATTTGAAAATCAGGTTGTCGGTATTATTGAATTAGGATCGGTGAAGAACTTTAACAGGCTTCAGCTTAGTTTTATGGATTTGGCTGTTCAGGATCTGGCTCTCGCCGTCATTACGCTAAATTCACATTTGAAAGTTCGCCGGCTTCTTGAACAGACTCAGGAACAAGCCAAGATCCTCGAAGTACAGCAGGAAGAACTGCGGCAGGCAAATGAAGAGCTGCAGGAACAGACCGAAGCTCTGAAACGTTCCGAAGAAAATCTGCAAACACAGCAGGAAGAACTGAAAGTTACTAACGAAGAACTGGAAGAGCGTACCAAAGCGCTTGAGATTCAACGCGATGCAATTAAACGTAAAAATAAAGAACTGGAAGAAGCACGAAAAGAGATAGAAAAGAAAGCCAAAGACCTTGAAATGGCAAGCCGTTATAAATCGGAATTTCTTGCCAACATGTCGCATGAACTTCGTACTCCTCTCAACAGTATCATCGTCCTTTCACAGCTGATGGGGGAAAATAAGAATAATAATTTGAGTAAAAAAGAACGGGAATTTGCCCTTACCATCAACTCATCCGGAATAGACTTACTAAATCTTATTAACGACATTCTGGACCTCTCCAAAGTGGAATCCGGTAAAGTTGAAGTGAACCTCGCTAGGCTTTACCTGAATGATCTCGGCTCTTTTGTGGAAACAAGCTTTAAACCCGTAATTGAGGAAAAAGGATTGAAACTTATTGTTCAGAAAGAAGATAACCTCCCCGAATTTATCGAAACGGATGTACAGCGTGTTGAACAGGTGATTAAGAATTTGATATCCAATGCTATAAAGTTTACAGATAAAGGAAGTATTGCTTTTAAAATGAGCCGTTGTAAAGATTCAAAGTTGCTCAAATCATTGGGAATGAATGTGGACGATGCACTCGCTCTGACAGTTGCTGATTCGGGTATTGGCATCCCTAAAGAAAAACAAAAGGTTATCTTTGAGGCTTTTAAACAAGCTGATGGAACTACCAGCCGGAAATATGGCGGAACAGGATTGGGGTTGAGTATCTCACGTAGCTTTGCTACTCTGCTTGGCGGCGTCGTAGGACTTGAGAGTGTGGAAAATAAGGGCACAGCTTTTACACTATACCTGCCCTGGAAATTTGAAAGTACAGAGAAACCGTCGCAGGTTGAAGTGGCTGAGAGCACAGAAACCTCTTCGGAACAAACGGCAGAAGTAGAAGTACAACCTGAGATACCCAGTGCGCCTGCCGAAATACCTTCGATAGACGATGACCGTGGAAATCTGAAGAGTGGTGATAAAAAAATATTGATTATCGAAGATGATATCAATTTTGCCCGCGTACTCAAAGATCTTGCCCATGAACACAATTATAAAGCAATTATTGCACTGGATGGCGAAACAGGACTTTATCATGCCGATTACTATGCTCCTGATGCCATTATCCTTGACCTGGGATTGCCTGGTATTGATGGCCAGGAAGTGATAGACCACCTCAAATCCAACCTTAAAACCAGAGCCATTCCTGTGCATATTATTTCTGCCGGCGATTTTGATATCGAGCTGCTGAAAAAAGGTGCCATTGGCTTTATCTCTAAACCGGTTACCAAAGAACAGGTTGATGCCGTTTTTGATAAAATAAAACAAATTAATGCAAAACCGCTTAAAAAACTACTAATTGTTGAAGATGAGGAAATTACGAGGAAAAGTATTGAAAAATTGCTCAAAGATGACAACATCGAAATTACCTCTACCGAATCTGGCGAGAAAGCCGTTGATCTGCTAAAAAGTGAGAAATTTGATTGCATGGTTCTTGACCTCGGTCTAAAAGACCTAAGTGGTTTCGACGTACTTGAGAAAATTCATAAAGAAGAGGGGGTGGACAAAGTTCCTGTCATAATTTATACTGCGCGTGAACTCAGCCGTAAAGAAGATGAGACACTGAAAAGATATGGGGGCAGCATTATTCTGAAAGGTGCCCACTCTTTCGAGCGGCTGCTGGACGAAACAACTCTCTTTCTACACCAGGTGGAATCTGACTTTACCGGTGTTAAGAAAAAGATGGTTAACAAAATGCATGGAGATAATGTTTTGAAAGACAAGACTATTCTGCTCGTTGATGATGACATGCGTAATGTTTTTGCACTTTCAAGTTTGCTTGAAAACTATGATATGAAAGTAATTGTCGGGAAGAATGGTAGAGAAGCCATTACAAAACTTAAAGAGAATGCCGACACTATTGATCTTGTGTTGATGGATATTATGATGCCCGAAATGAACGGCTATGAAGCAATGGAAATTATCCGAAAGGAAAAACAGTTTGCGAAACTGCCTATTATTGCTCTTACCGCCAAGGCTATGAAAGGAGATCGTGAGAAATGTATTGCTGCCGGTGCTAACGAATATCTTTCTAAACCGGTGGAAAAGGAAAAACTTATTTCGATGCTTCGCGTTTGGCTTTATAAATAATGAAACTGCCGGTGGCTATGGAGCATAGGGATTTCTCAACAATCGAAAATATTGAACTGGAACTTTTGTTGCAAGCCGTCTTTTTGCAATATGGTTACGATTTCAGAAACTATAGCCGCGCACACGTCAAGCGGAGAGTAAAACATCAGATGGTACAGGAGGGGGTGAAGAGCATCTCCGAACTTCAGGATAAAATCCTTCACGATAGAAATAATTTTGAACGTTTGGTACGGACACTTTCTATCAATGTTACCGAAATGTTTCGTAACCCTGAGTTTTACAGAAGTGTTCGTGAGAATGTGCTTCCCATTCTGAAAACGTATCCGTATCTTAAAATCTGGCATGCCGGATGTGCTTCCGGTGAAGAAGTTTACTCTTTTGCCATCATGCTGAAAGAAGAAGGTCTCCTGGAACGTACACAGATTTATGCTACCGACTTCAATCCGGATGTAATTCAGCAGGCAGGAAAAGGGATCTTTTCTATTCGTAATATCAAAGAGTATACTACCAACTACCAGAAAGCGGGAGGAAAAGAATCGTTCTCAGACTATTACCATGCCAATGACGAATTGGTTATTTTTGATAAAAATTTAAAAAAAAATATTGTTTTTGCTGAGCATAACCTGGTTACTGATGGCGTTTTTGCGGAGGTCAATATGATTGTTTGCCGTAATGTGCTCATATATTTTAATCGTAACCTGCAAAACGAAGTGCTAAAATTACTACATAAAAGTCTGATTACAGGCGGTTTTCTTGCGCTCGGGACGAAAGAGTCTTTGATGTTTTCTGACGAAGAAAAGAAGTATAAGACGGTAGATGCCAAACAAAAAATATTTAAGAAAAAGCATGACTGAAAAATGGAAAATAAAAGCCGTGGTTGTTGGGGCTTCGGCAGGGGGGCTTGTCGCTCTTAAAAAGCTTTTACCAGCACTGCCCGCCACTTTTCCCTGCCCTGTTTTGATTGTTCAGCACATGAGTCCGCAGTCGGATAATTACATGACACGAATGTTCAACAATCTTTCTCCTCTGCTTGTAAAAGAAGTCGATGAAAAGGAGGTAATCCTGCCTGGCAGAGTCTATATTGCGCCGCCTGACTATCATCTGCTTGTAGAATCTGATGGCACCCTGTCGCTTTCTATGGAAGAAAAAGTAAACTATTCGCGTCCCTCTATTGATGTGCTTTTTGAAACTGCTGCCGATGTATATGGTGCACATCTTATGGGTATTATCCTTACCGGTGCTAACGCTGATGGTGCCAATGGCTTGTTTGCTGTGAAAAGAAAAGGAGGGCTTACCGTTGTGCAGCATCCCGATGATGCCGAAAGTCCGGCTATGCCAAGGGCAGCAATCGAAAGGGTAAAACCACATAAGGTTTTGACATTAGACGAAATTATTGAACTGCTTTCGCAGTCAAAAGTCTGCCTGTGAAAATCTAAAATGTATTTTTATCATATTCGACAAGCTATTATACGCTCGTTACTCCTTTTTTTTCGGATTCGGCTTGTTCTTCTTTTCGATCTTTGTCTGTTTTTTCTCTTCGCGTTTGCCTTCTCGCTGTTGTTTATTGTTAAACCCAAGTGTGGAAAGAATTCCGCTCAGATTACTTTTCCATAGGTAGCCTATAAATGACTTGTATGGAACTCGTTCAAAATAGACAATGCCCTTTTTTGTATGGCCTAAAAATGGCGGATTGTTACTCTTAATTATGATGCTGTTCATCATGAAGTTGGCAAAAGGGCTGTAAAATTTTTTGCTTTTCTGTGACTTTTTCCTGTTGTAAAGTCGAAGTTTCAACTTCTTATATAAAAAATTGACGTTTCCTCTCGCAGCAGTATCATTGCCTGTAATCATGGGGACATCCAAGCTGCCTATTCCGGAATGAACGGTTATGCCGAGAACATTTTCCGTTAACAGATTAAACTGTGTGAGATCAATTTGTCCGGCTTCAGCTGAAAACCACCACTGCCGGTGTGGAGCAAAATAGGGCATGACCAATGTGAAATCCAATTTGGACTGTTTCATCAGCTTGCCATATCCATGAAATTTTAATACCAGGTTGGAATCTCTTTTTGTCAGATTATTGGTTACATTTTCAGCCAGGACATTAAAGTTATCAATAAAAAATATCCCCGGATTTTTTGAAATTACTTCATATTCAAAATAGGAAATCATACTGTTGTTAAGATGTACGCTGTCAATTCTGAATTTGTAAGGAACCATTGCCAGCATGTCGATGGGCATGGGTTTGACAATGTTTTCTCTTCGCGGATAATGCATGTCGCGTTCAAAGCGAAGACTCAGATTGTTTAACCGGAGATTGCCAAAATGAATGAAATGGTTGTTCAGCAAGTCTTCCGGATTAAAATTATCTAAGACAGCACTTTTGCCATAAAGTGTAATGCGGTCGGTTTGATATCCTACTCTGGCAAAAAAATCCTTCCGGCCATATCGGGGAACAATAGTTATTGAGTCAAGATTTATTTTCCGGTCTGCAAGGTTTATGCGAATGTCTTTCGTGCGAAATGAATAGAGACTGTCGCCACTGATAATGGCACGGTCGTTGAGGTTGACAAACATGCTCCCAAACAGCGCATCCGAGTTGTTTCCCAAAGCCCCTTCTCCCAGTTGAATATTGTTTGTGGAAATATGAATGCCTTTGATGTTTACAAGCTTACTCATTTTATCATACTGGTAGCTGAAATTTACATTCTTAAAAATGCTGCTGTCCACATGGATGCTGCCCAGCAAGTGGGTATAGTCGCTAAAGAAATTACTACTCAGAAAAGATACCGGCTTTCTCTTTTTAATGGTGTCATTATTAATGATGTTCACCCACATCCCCGGAATATACCAGCTTTTTATTCGGAGTGCTTTGTCTTTGCCGTTGCTAATATGGATGCCGTCTAACGACATATTGTATAGGAGAAAATAGGTGTAGATATTTCGTGTCTTCGGCTGAAGCAGGGATGAAGAAAAGTTTGTTCCAGTAATTCTTTTAATGTTTATCCTGCTTCTGCCGGATTGAGCGGCAACTCTGTCCGCCACAATATGAAATCTTCTCAGGGAGTCCTCATAGGCAACTTTTCTTATCGTAAAATCCCATTCCTTCATTAAGTTTACAGGTGCCTTCGATAAAATATTTGGGTGAAGCAATTCGGGATGATAAAGCAAATTCAGGTTGTTGATGTGGATAACTTTCAGGTTTTCTTTATTACCAATGCTCATCTTTAATCCGGTGTTATTCAGCATGATGCTGTCGTAAACAAAACTCCACCTGTTGATTCTTTTATTTGTACTGTCTTTTTTGAAATTTATTAACCGAATATTTCCACCTCCCCGTTGCAGGATGGCTTTTCCGAAAACAAGGCTGTCGCTGTGCAGCAGCGTCAGATAGTTCATCGATTGCAGGCTGATGTCAGGAATGTGTATTCGAAATTGCAGGTTCTTGTCTTTTGACTGTCGGAGCACTAAATTTTGTACTTGCAGTGTACCTAAAAGACTGTTTAGACTTGTTTTCCCCAAACGGGCCGTCAGATTATTTTGTTTAATGCTTGTTTCATGCAATGTTGCCTGCCAGCGTTTGGGTTGTGATATAAGTTGTGTTGTGTCATAACCAATTTTCAATCCATAAAGTTTCAGGTCGACCCGGCTGCGGATGCTGAAGTTATTGCCTGGTCGTCTTGATATCATGTTAAACCGGCTTTTTTTCACGCGGACGTATGTAATGTTTGTTTTAAACGGAAGTTTTACAAAGTGGTTCCAGTGCTTTACAGCAAGGGTATCTGTCCGAAGGTGGGTGCTGTCCTGATGGCTTAGGCTAAAAGCGGCTTTGTATAGATAAGCTCCTCTTGCAACGAGTGTTTGGTCAAAAACAAGCGGATTGAGCTTTGGCTTTGTCAATGTTACAGATTGTATGCTCAGGGTGTCCTGTTTTTCCGGTCGGGACTGAACAAAGCGTAGTGCTGAAATTTTAAGGAGATGATTTCTCCAAAGAATTTTTCCCGTTTCCAGCCGCTGTCCGGTATTTGTAGCATTAAGCCGGCATTTTTTGGATTTAAAATACAACGAATCGTATAATATTGAGGCATTTATCCCACTCAATCTGGTTCCATACAGCCCGTTGGCAAAGAAATCTATTCCAGATACAGCGAGAGAAGAATTTTGGTTTGAATTATAATTGAAGCTTCCACCTGAGAAGTTGATTTTCTCAATTTTAAGGGTGTTGAATATTGCAGGAAGGATTACAGATTTTTTAGAGCAGGCACTATCTGTTTTCCAGAAAATATGGGGAGAGACCATGCTGACATTGAGACGTTGGGTTTCTCCTTTTCGAAACTCATCTTCCGAAAGGCTGTCAATAGAAAACTTCCGGGCACTGAATGTAACGGACTGTGCGGTATCTGCTTTGCATCGTGTTTTTACCGTTATATTGTGAATGGTGAGTTGCTTTTTCCCTGAAATGTAGCGACCTTCTCCGCTACGTAAGTACAACGGCTTTTTATCATCTCCATAAGACATAGCCTGATATGAGGCGAGAAGTTTTTGGTAATGCAGATTTTTTATGGGATTTGTCAGAATCATCTTTGTTGTCCATATTTTATTCATCTCAAGGTTCAACCGCCTGATGTGCAGGAGTGTATCCTGATTTTTGCCTATTTCAAAAAGATGAATATGGCTTATGCTCAGGCTGTCCAGCGAAAAAATATTATACGTGGACAAGAGACTGTTGAGTACTTTTGAAACTGACTTTTTTTTCTTTTTTTTAGAACGAAATCTGTAGGTATAGCTGCCGCCAACGATTCTTATATTGTTGAGTTGTAAAACTTTTTCTCCTGTTTTCTTCAGTTTTTCGGTTTTCAGTCCCGATATTTTTGCCCATCGCAGATAAAGTTTGGTTGCCGGTGCTTTTATTTTTTTATTGTCAGATGAAGTAACTTGCAAGCCATTGAGAAAAAGAGAGCTGTTTTGAGAGGTGTAAAAAGCGGAATCAAGTTTAATATCCATTCCATCTGCATCCGAAAAGCGATGAAAAGCTCTGACAGAAAGTGTAAATTTTTTAAAACTTAACGGGCGAAGGGTATCTCCTGTTGTCCTAATGGTACCGAGGTCTTCGATGGACATGTTGTAAAGGGCACTTCCGTAGAAGCCTTTTTTATTTTTTTCACCTATCCGTATATTTCCAAAGTTTATTTGCGAATGATGAATCAGAAACTGGAATTTGAGATGGGTAATCTCATGGTTTTGCAAGACATTAATCAGAGAAGCAGGGTCGAAGGAAGAGGCTTTTGTCTTGACAGATGAATGGCTGTGCTTTAGGATAAATGCCGGTTTCTCAATGGTGAGGTTGTTACAGAGGAACCGTTTGTGCCATAGGAAGTCGCCCAGAGAAATGTTATTGAGCGTAAGTTTCTGAAATTTGGCTCTGTTTAAAGTTGTTCCCTGTGCTTTGTTAAAATAGAATTTCCTGAAGGTTAGTTCCGGTTTGAAGATGGTCAGTGTTTTGGAAAAAACACCAACTTCTACTTTACTGAAATCCAGGGTAATTTGTCCTGCTGATTGTGAGCTTACCATTCGCCGCAAAGCGTAGGCAGTCCAATCGTTGCGGGTGGCATATATTCCTGCTATCAGCAATACCGGTAAAAGGATTACAGTCGTAATTAGCCATTTCTTTTTCATGGGTTGCCTGTATTTTGAAACATAATATCAACATATACAGGAAGATGGTCGCTAAATCCGCCATGATAGGTGAATCCAATGTATGTACGGTTTGGTTTTATTCCCATGTTTTTTTCATCTTTTTCCAAAAGAAATGGTGCATCAAAGATATGAAAGCTTTTGCCAACTACCAAAACGGGAGAATTATTGTTCAGGAGATTTTTTGAACAGAGTATTCTGTCAAAAATTGCCCATCCCGTAGAACTTTTAATACTGCCTTTTGCCTTTTCGTAGTCAAAGTGCGGAGGGAGCGTTGAGAGAGAACAGCTGCCTTTTTGCCGGACAACCCATTGCAGGCCTTTGTCGGTAATGGTTTCGTTAAAATCGCCAAGGATCAGTATGTAGGCATGAGGATGTTTTTTACAAATTGAATCCACTGCATGGCGAAGAAATTTAGCCGCCAGCAATCTCTTTGACACGGTTGCCATTAGCCCGCCGTAACGTGATGGCCAATGGTTGATAAAAAGATTCAGAGTGTCGTTTCCCGCTCTCCCTTTCACGTACAGAATGTCCCGTGTTCTTAAATCGTCATCTGCAATATCATGTACATGGATGGCTTTAGAGAAAATGGGGCTAAAAGTTGCCTTCCGGTAAATAAGTCCCACATCAATGCCGCGATGGTCGGGCGATTCAAAATGAATAATACCGTATTTTTTGTTGCTGAGCGGACTGTTTTTCAACAGATCTTCCAGTACAAACCGGTTTTCAATCTCTGAAAATGCCATGATGTCCATGCCGTGCCAGCCACCCATAGCCGTTATCACTTTGAAAACATGCCGGCGTTTTGTTACATATCGCTGCGCTGACCAGTTGCGGTCGCCGCCCGGGTTGAATTCATTGTAATTTATGCTCGTATCTGCATAGATGTCGAAATAGTTCTCCGCATTATAAAACCCTATTCTCAAAAAAAATTTTGCTCCTTTTGCCTCCTGTGCATTTAGAAAATTAAAATAACCCGCAAGAAGAATGAGCAGACCGATGACAAAAGAGTTCTTCATAGTAAATTGTTGCATACAATTTTACGAAAAATTCTTATTGGTTGTGAAAAATTTGAAGTTTTATGAGCAAATGTAGAGAAAGAGTGAGGGAAAACTCATCTTTTTGTTTGAAACAGGGATAACATTGAACAAATGTTCAATATATTTGCATCCGGATAATAATAAATTATGTCACCACGACCCAAAAGAAGAAGAATTCTCAGCGAGCCACCATCGGTTTCAGGTTTTGTGCCTGAAAGTGGAGATTATTCTTCCGCCTTGGAGGACACGGTTATTTTGCTTTTTGAGGAGTATGAGTCAATAAAACTGGCGGATTATGAATGTCTTACGCAACTCGAAGCATCTAAAAGGATGCATATTTCAAGGCCCACATTTACACGTGTGTATGATTCGGCTCGAAAAAAAGTAGCCAAAGCATTTGTCGAAAACAAGCGTATTTCCATCGAAGGAGGTCATGTTGATTTTCAGGCGGACTGGTACAGATGTGAAAATTGTGGTACGATTTTTAAACTCAAATCAGGCGGGAAAGTAAAAAGTTGCCCTGTATGTGGCGAAGAGCAGACAATACCTTTGCAACAGGTTGTCAATAGATTTTCGGAGCATGGCCGTGGTGCCGGACATGGTGGCGGTAGATTTCACGGGGGCAGGGGAGTAGCCGGCTTTTGTATCTGTCCCGGGTGCGATTATAAAATAAAACATGCTCCGGGTATCCCCTGTGGCAGTTTGCTTTGTCCCCATTGCAATATCCGTATGGTGAGGGAAGATTCCGAACATTATCAAATAATATTAAATAAACGAAAAAGATAAAATTATGTCGAAAAAAATTTTGGCTATGCTATTGGAAAAAAGCTATCTCGCGGAACATTTTGGTCACAGTCGTGAATTTGCTTTTTTTGAGATAGAAGATGGTAAAATTGTGAAAGAATACCGCCTGGAACCTCCGCCACATGCCGAAGGAACTATCCCGCGATGGCTTGTTGAACGCAAGGTTACAGATATTCTTGTGGGAGGCATTGGACCTAAAGCCATCGAAATTCTCTATAATCAGGGTATTAATGTCTATGTAGGTGTTGTAGTGGATGAAGCCATGAATCTCGCCCTGGATTTTACGAACGGAGATTTGAAATA
>JAJRQN010000041.1 GCA_024280235.1 Bacteroidota bacterium
ATAGTGTAATTCACAATGTTGTCCTGAGGTATGACATTCAGTTTTTGGTCGAGGGTTCCAAAGCCTGCCGAACTATATGTTCCATTGATCATTACGCGACCAAGATCGGAGAGGTTTGCCTCGAATCTACCGGTTCCGGCCCATCCTGGTTTTTTATTAAAATCAGTAAGTCGTAATTCATCAACCCAGACAATTGCATCTTTCTTTTGTCCATCATCGGCAAGGTTGGTACCTTTTCGCTTGGGATTTCGTACTCCTATTAAAATTCCTTTCACATCACTAAAACTGGGATTTCCCACCACGGTAATTTTATTTCCGCCATCGTAGGTAACAAACGGTCTGTTCAGCCTGACATCAGAATTGGGATCACGCATGGCCACATTTCGTTCCTGTTTGGCTTTTATCAGTTTTTCCAGCACCAGTACCATCCGGTTTTGTTCCGGCCAGATGGCATTAGGGTCGGCAGAAGAGGTGTACCAGGGAGTAACTTTCAGCGGCATTTCATATTCATAATAATTTTGAGTGAAATCAGACCCCAGACGTATGAAAACGGTGAGGTCTCCATCTTTGAGGTCTTCGTTGGCCAGTAGTTTTTCAGCATGTACATACATTTTTATTTTTTTGTACTGCCGGAAGTCGAAACTCGTGTTTTTGTAAGCACCGCGTGCATCGCCATCTTTCAGATTGGCCACGGTAAATTGTAACGACTGTTCGTTCAGTCTGACATAATTGGTGGTACCAAAATTCACTTCTCTTTCAATGCCGGGAGGGATCACATAGGGAATGGGAATCCGGTTGGAGTTTTCCTCAACATTCACAGTAGAAACTACAAATTTGGTTTGGTTTCCCGCATCCCCGGGAAGGTATTCGCCTTGTGCAAGTAAAGAATGCATGTAGTTCCGCCACTCACCTCTAACCAGTCCAAAGGTGGCAAACCGGCATATTATCGGTTTTGCGAATCCCTTCATAAACATTCGCATAAAGCGGATAGACTGGAAGTTATCAATGTTTCCCACCACCTTCGTTGGCATCTGTACAGGAATTTTAAACTGATACCATTTTACACTCGTAACGTGGCCGTTAGGGAGGCGGATGTTTCCCGCGTCATGTATGTCCGTAATATAATTTTTACCCACTTTCATTTGTGTCGGATCCAGATTTATCCGGTACTGAAAGTAGCGTTCCGACTCATTAAGCGTGTTGTCGTGATTAAGGTCTTCCTGATTGGGCAGGTTTGTCGCGCTGGTTTTGTAGGCTTCCGGATTTTCAGCATCAGTAGGCGAGTTCCCTTCTGAATTATTGTAGTTTTTGTACCGTTCCGAGATGCTCGAATATTTTGGATTGTTGTCGTAATCCGTGCCACGGTAATAGTGATAATCATCTCCGGATGGGTCTTTTTCAGCTTTTTTATAAGCTTCGGAACCTGTACCGTAACGATCGTTGATAATTTTTAGGAAATTTTGTCTGAAAAAAGAATCCTCAGCTTTATCTCCCAAGCCATCGTATCCCACATCCTGATACTTACGTGATCCGGGTATGTTGCTAAAAGACTCGACTAACGCCTGTTTAGTGGGAACTCGTCCCCAAATTGTGGTATCCACATCAGTAACTTTGGCGGAAGTAGGAAGTCCGTTTTCGTAGCTTTTCCTGCCATCCCGCAATAGATCTTCCGATACATCGCCGAGATCGATATACAATTGCCCGCTATTGTTGGGGTCTTCCGTAAACGGGTCCATCATCCAGAACTCGATATACTGGATATTGGCAGCCTGAAAATCAGTGGTTTCCAAGCTACGCATGACGCCTCCCCACCGCGTTTCGGGGCGTGCAAGACTACCATCGGAATTCATACCGGCGGAGTACGGAGTAGGTTTCACATCGTAGTTGTATGGGCCTCTTTCCGAAGGGTAAAATGCGAGATTCAGCACCGGAATATTGGTAACAGTTCCGTTGGGAATGTCTTTGTTGGGGAAGACCTCTGTCTCCAGCACTTGTCGCGTGGAGTTTTTGGAGATTTCATCTTTGGAGATGTTTTTTGGCCGGTAAACTCCACGGGTATCATAAAAAATGGTTGGGTCGATGACATACCAGGCAAACTTGGCTCTGTTTTTCCCGTAATCGAGGCCGCTGTGTGAGTAGGCCTCCGGAAAAAGATTGGGCTGTCCCTGAGGTGTGCTGGCAAGGAACCAAGAGCTGACATTCATAAGGTCGATGGTGGATTTTGCACCTTCAAAATCATCGATATAGCTGGTGCCTGTTTTCCCTACTGTTTTGGAATGGCCTGGTATAAACTGGGCTATTTCGGCATTGAAGTTGATTTTGGAAGCAACTCTTGGATTCGTCCCCGGCAAACTTCCGAAAATTTTACTAAGCCATCGCGACTTGTTACTGTATGCCATGTCCAGGCCCCAGATGGTGTTGGAAATGGGGTCTTCGCCATAGTTGACTTTTTGTGTAAGCGGTCGTTCGTGCAGATTTAAAATGGTTCCTCCCAAATGAAAATGTTTGTTAAACTCGTGGTCCACATGCACTCCCATCATTCGTTTTTGTTGCAAATTGAACATGGAGTTGCTTTCGAGTGAAACGTGAATGGGTGTTCCGGAATTTAGGATACCCTGATTCAGAATTGTAACCTGCCCCATGGTGTAGTCCACGGTGTAATCTACATTTTCGGTCAACGGAACACCGCCGGCAGTAACTTTTACCGAGCCGGGTGGCACATTCATGGCATTCAGGCTGATGGTAGAGCCTGAATGAGACTTGTAATAACCTTCGAGGATGTATTTGTTTTTGTCCGGAAACTGTTCTGCGCCTGTTTTTGTGAGTGTGTATAACGAATCAAAAGAATATTTGTTGGCAAGGTCGGGATTATTAGGAAATACCGAATCACGAATATATTCTCCAAAAGGTTCCAGCACGGTAAAAAACAGACGTCCGTTGCTGGCCTGGAAAGTTCCTCCCTGTGTGGCTGCTCCATCGATAAAATCGAAAAAACCATCTCCTCCGGGAATCGGATTCAACTGCTGGTCCAAATTATCCAGCCCCAATAAATGAATCAAAGGAACTCCTTTCACGCCGGCAGGCCCTTCGGTGAAATAGCCTGTAGGGACGTCGCGGTTGTTGCCGGAATATAATATGTTTAAGATAAATCCCTTAGATTGTACCTGATAAGCACCAATGGAATAGACATTTTTCATCATCAAATTCCACATGGGCATATGTGTGTTTAATGTATTGCTTTTTAGTAGTTTAACGATTAGATTTTTAGGGGATGCAATGCCCTGATCTGAAAATTATCCAATCTGGAAAACACTGTCGTGTCCAATGACGGTGTATTGAACGGCAACTGCCAACACCTGGTCCTGATTTAGTGTCGTATTCAGGGATATGAAGCCCAGTTTCTTATTGACAGTATATTCCGAAGGTTTCAGCCGGCGTGCAGTTTCGAGTTTCACAAAATCCTGACCGGAAACAAAATAGTTGTTTCTCCCAATGCCGAGCGGGTCGCCGGTAAGGTAAGTGGACACCGAATTGATGTTGCGCAGCTGAGCTGTATCCATCCGCTGAATCAGGTCGTTGGAGTTGTTGGTGGGAATGACCCCGTTGGGTAACGCATGGACATATTTGTTGAAAATCTCTTTTTGTTTTCCTTCGGCGAGGTCGGTAAAAGCAATGATATTGCGATTTTCTTCCGTTGCAGGCCCGATGTTGGTAACCCAAACTTCTATTTTGGTTATGTTTACATCAGACGAGATTATGGGTAGTGTACTCAGCGCTTTTTCATAATGATCGCGGAAAAACTGACTGATAAAGAAGTGCCGGTTGTCTTCATAGTCCAGTGGTGTCAGCTTGAAGCTGTTTTGTTGGGCGCCGTTTTGGACGGTAATGTTTTTTGTCTCACTTTGCTGTTGCGAAAAAACAGCCGTAACGGAGGTTTTACCAAACTGCAGTTTGGTCTTAACACCAAAAAGACTTTGTGCTCCGGTAATCAGGGTGGAGTTTAGTGGAAGACTAACATTACCGGCTTCAATACTCTGGATGATGTCATCTTTGGTACCGGTATATCTCAATTTTAGCTGATTTTCGAAATTAAAGGAAGATTCGGTATTGTAAGCAGCTTTAAAGGTGAGTTTTGTCCCTATTTTGGCTGTTACGTTCATTTGGATTTTCTCGTTGAAATCAAAATTGGTGGTGTGTCGTTGTCGAACATCCAGCGATGGGTCATCACGAAAGTTGGAGAGTACGCCAAAACTTATTTCTGCTGACCCCTGGGGCCTGATGTCGATGGCGTTGCTGCCGAAAATCTGCTCAAAAGCTTTTCCTTTGATGTAAAGCTTCGGAATGAGGCGCTTTCCTTTATTTGTCCCTGTTGTCTGTGTACTTTGCTGCCAATATTTTTCAATACTTCTTTTCATTTGGAGGTTCTGGTAATCTTCAAAATCCAAAGTCGTAGGTGTACGGTATTCAAAATCTCCCACTTTGGTAACAAATTCGTACGAATTGGTTTTAGGGTTGTAGATAATCTCCTGCTTTATGTTGTTCGGGTCTTTAAGAAAAAGCGGGCTTTGGTTTAGCGTGTCGAGATAAGGATTCCCGGTAACATCCCGAAAAGGGTAAATCAATTGGTTGTGAAGGGTGTCAACCAGAGTGGAGTCTGCTGTTTGTGCAAAAACAGAATGACCTGTCAGTATGACAATTGCCGTTACAGTCAACACGAAAAACAGTTTTCCCGAGAAGTAAAAATTAATATCCCTCAACTTATTTTTTTTAGCTAATATGTGCCGATAAAGGCACTTTTTGTATCTATAAATTTTTTAAAGTCTCTTTTATCAAAGCCTCAACACTGTTAAAAGTCGATTTTTTCAGTACTCTGTCCAGTACTTTTGAGGCTGTAGTTTTGTTAAAACCGAGGATTAACAATCCTGATAACGCTTCATTTTTCATAGTATTGTGAGAAATGCCAACTTTATCAGAAGAAAATCCCTGTTTTATAAGTTTGTCTTTCAGGTCAATCACAATACGCTGGGCTGTTTTGGCACCAATTCCCTTCACGCTCTGCAAAATAGTAGCATCGCCTGCCGAAATAGCATTGTAAGCTTCCTCTGTGGATAGCGATGAGAGAACCAGCCGTGCCGTATTGGCTCCTACTCCCGAAACAGAAATGAGTGCTCTGAACAAAGTGCGTTCTGTTTCGTCGGCAAAGCCAAACAAAATCTGTGCATCTTCGCGAACCACAAAATGAACATATAATTTTACTGATTCCCTGTCTTTGATTTTTTCAAAAGTGTTGAGTGATATATTGATCAGATAACCTATTCCCTGATTGTCAATGATAACATATGTCGGGTTTTTTTCTACTAATTTTCCGCTGAAATATTCATACATATTGCTGTAGGGTTTTGTTTGTGTATTCACACTTAAAAAACAAAAATACAATTTATCTTTTATGAAAAACAGATAAACGGGCTTTCCCTGAAAATTCAGCAGAATTTTCTCCCGTTTGGCAATGCCTTGATTTATTACTTTTGCAAAAAAAATCATTATGGGCGAAACAAAACTTACCAGCATTGCCGAGCTGGGCGAATTCGGACTGATAGACCATCTGACAAAAGATATAAAACTGACGCAGAAATCGACGGTTACCGGAGTGGGGGATGATGCTGCCGTACTAAATTACAGCAATGAAAAATACACGCTTCTTTCCAATGATTTGCTTATCGAAGGAGTTCATTTTGATATGTCATATACTCCATTGATGCATCTCGGTTACAAATCTGCCATCGTCAATTTTTCAGATATGGCTGCTATGAACGGTATTCCGTTGCAAATAGTTGTGGGATTAGGTATTTCGTCAAAATATACACTGGAAGCACTGGATGAATTTTATGCCGGTATCAAGAAAGCATGTGATCGTTACCACGTCGATTTTGTGGGTGGTGATACCAGCAGCAGTCTTCACGGGTTGTTTATTTCCGTAACGGTAACAGGGGAAGTGGCAAAAGATAAAATCACTTACCGTAAAGGAGCTAAACCTGGTGATATATTGTGTGTTACGGGTGATTTGGGCGGTGCCTATATCGGATTGCTGTTGTTGGAACGTGAGAAAAAAGTTTTTCAGGCCAATCCCGATATGCAGCCTGAAATGGCCGGTAAAGAATATATTCTGGAAAGGCAACTCAAACCGGAAGCCCGTATCGATATGGTGGAAAAGTTAAATGAAAAAGGAGTTGTTCCCACAGCTATGATGGATATTTCTGATGGGCTGGCTTCCGAAGCGTTGCATATTGCAAAATCTTCGGGTACGGGCGTAGCGATTTATGAAGAGAGAATTCCCATTGACCAGAATACTTTCGATACTGCTCGTGAGTTTAAATTGATTCCATCTCTTGCTGCATTGAATGGAGGCGAAGATTATGAGTTACTCTTCACTATAGCACAAAAAGATTATGAAAAGATAAAAGAAATACCCGGAATAAGTGTTATTGGTTATATGACGGAAGAAGCAGAAGGTAATAGGCTTATAACGCCTGATAATCAGTCTGTTGAATTAAAAGCTCAAGGTTGGGATGCACTAAAAAAATAGAATACAGATCCTGTTTTTTTGTCTTATTTTCCATAAAATGTACATTGTGTGCTAAATCAAAAGATTTTATATCTTTGCTTTATACCATCGATGTCGCCATAATGATTTCAACACATACATTTGTTTCCGTGTCGTTTAGTGATTTTAAGACAAAATTCAAACATGCACTAAATACGATTGAATTTAAACCGACGTTGGCTTTTGCTTTTGTATCAGTCGAATTTTCTTTTCCACTTCTTGTGGATATTTTCAGAGAACAGCAGATTACCTTGTTTGGGAGCAGCACCGGTGGAGAGATTTTGTTTGACACCGGAACATCATACATAGGCGATAAGTCTGCTGTTGTTATTCTAACAGATATTCCCTTTTCGAGCTTCAGGTTACACTTTTTAAACCGCGGTAAACTTTCTTCCTATGCACTGGGGCAGGCCCTTGGAGATAAAATAATGAATTCTTTTAAGCATTCTTCAGCTATTGTTGGCGCCAGTGGAATTCTTACAGATGGCCAGGCATTGATGGAAGGAGTTCTTAGCAAAACAGGAAATCAGTTTGTTATGTTTGGTGGCCTTGCCGGAGATGATGCGCTTTTTGAGAAGACTTTTCTTTTTACTGATGAGACTATTTCCGATGATGGAGCCATGGTACTGGTTTTTGACCAGAATAAAATTGAATTATCGGGTATGATTAGCAGCGGGTGGATAAGTCTCGGAGCAGAATTTACTGTCAATCGTGCTGTGGGAAACACTGTTTTTGAGATTAACGGACTGCCTGCTCTCGACATGTATATGAACTATTTGAATGTGAAAGAAGATGATCTTCCAGGCATCGGGATAGAATATCCTTTTATGGTAAAAAATCATGATGGAACTTCCGTTTTGAGGGCTGTTACAGGCATTGATAAGGAGCAACGCAGCCTGATTTTTGCCGGTACGGTTTCGCAGGATGCTACAGTTTTCTTTTCCACTTCACCCGGATTTGAAATAATGGAAAATACCCGGGAGAAGATTATTTCTTATCACGGTAAACACCAGAAAGCAGATTTGCTGCTGCTGTTTTCCTGTATTGCCCGCCATATTACGCTCGGCCCGTTGATATCTACCGAAATAAAGCTGGCTTCCATAAAATGGAGAAAACCGCTGGTTGGGTTTTTTACTTATGGTGAGATAGGCAACAATGAAAAGGGAAACTGTATCTTCTCTAACCAAACTTTTACACTAGCTTTGATAAGGGAAAAGAGGAAGTAAGGCTTTATGCAAAAAATTATTCAACATTTGACTAATCAGCTATCCCGCATCAACGAAGTGGAAGACATTACCCGGCTAAAACTTGAAATGCAGGAAGAATTAGACCGCCTGTCTATGGAAGCTGATATTATTGATTTTAAATTACAACGGGCTTTAAAAGATAAGAATGTTGTTAACTCGCTGCTTACCAAGACTTCCGAAGATTTAAAAAGCGCACTGCAAAAACAGGAAAACCAAGCTGAAATGCTGAACATTCTTTTGGATACTATTCCCGCTTTGGTCTATTTCAAAGACAGTAATCTCCGTTATCAAATTATAAACAAAGCATTTATTGAGTTCTCAGGACTTTCTCGTGCGGAGGTCATTGGGAAAACACTTAAGGAGGTCTTTGTTCATTATTTACCTGAGGGAACATATCACAAACTTGAAAAAGAGGTAATTAGAAAAGGCAGTTTCTTCTATAATGTGGAAGAACTGGTGGAGCAAAACAGAAAAAAAATATGGGTGCATACCAATATTGCTCCCGTGCGTAACAAAGATGGAGAGATTATCGGGCTGATAGGCATTTCCTGGGATATCAGCAGTCAGAAAAATCACGAACAACAACTCAAACATGCCCGTGATATGGCCGAAGAAGGTGTTCGTATCAAAGACCTGTTTCTTACTAATATGAGCCACGAAATAAGGACACCTCTCAATGGCATCGTTGGCATGGCGGAAATTCTAAGTCAGACAAATCTTCAAAAAAATCAGGAAGATTATCTGAATACACTGTTGCATTCAGCAAGACATCTGATGGGTATGGTCGAAGATATTTTTAAATTTTCTGCTATCGAAACGGGAAAATATAAATCTCAAACGGGAAAATTTTCGCTGTCCCGACTTCTGGAGCAGATAAAAGAGGAATTTCAAAATGAAGCAGAACAGAAAGGAATTGAATTTCAGATAAAAACAGATCCGAAACTAAACGGGCCTTTTATCGGAGACAAAAGTTCCCTGCATATTGTGTTACGAAACCTACTGAACAATGCAATAAAATTTACAAGCGAAGGTCATGTTACACTGGTTATTAAACCCCAGAAGGCCTTAAAAAACAGTCAGCTTTCAGTACGGTTTGAGGTGGAAGATACCGGCATAGGAGTTAAAGATGTTCACTTAAACAGAATCTTTGAAAGCTTTTCGCAAGTGGATATTTCGACTACTAAAAATTACGAAGGAACAGGATTGGGGCTGGCTATCTCCAAACGGATGGTAGAGATTATGCATGGCAGGATAGGCGTGAAAAGTACTAAAGGGAAAGGGTCTGTTTTTTGGTTTGTTATCCCTTTGAAAGCTGAAAAAGCTGTAGAAACGACTTTTGATAAATCGAAGATTATCGAGCAGCTGCAAAAATTCAGAATACTTATGGTTGAAGACAACCTGATTAACCAGAAAATTAATAAAGTGATCTTTGAAAAAACCGGCTGTAAACTTGAAGTGGCTAACAATGGTAAAGAAGGTTTGGAAAAATATAAAACGAACCCATACGATTTGGTTTTGATGGATATCCAAATGCCTGTTATGGATGGCCTTGAGGCTACGCGGAAAATCAGGCAGTTTGAAAAAGAGAAAAGAAGACACCCCGCTTATATTGTGGCACTTACAGCCAACGCGATGGAGTCTGACCGTAAAAAAACAAAAGAAGCAGGAATGGATGGATTTATTGCTAAACCATTTAACCCCAAAGAATTATTTAAGATTCTGCATGATTTTATAATCAAAAAATAACAATGAGTATTGTTGAATTTTCCGTATTAGTACTTTCAGGTGTTTTGGTGGGATTTATCAACACGCTGGCCGGCGGTGGAAGTATTATTTCATTGTCCATATTGATTATGCTGGGACTACCGGCCACTGTGGCAAACGGGACAAACAGGGTGGCCATCGCTTTGCAAAATCTTGTGGCTGTATCAAGTTTTAAACAGCAAAAGGTTTTGGAACAACGGAAAGCACTTTATCTCTCTGTTCCGGCTATTCTTGGCTCCCTCGTAGGCGCATGGGTTGCTGTTGACATCAACGAAGCAATTTTCGAGAAAGCTATCGGCATCATTATGTTGGTGATGCTGCTGATTATTGTATTCAAACCGCAACAATATATTTATGGTAAAGCCGAGGTGAGAGAAAAACCTATTCGTTGGAGTACATATGTCATTTTCTTTTTTATCGGTATTTATGCCGGATTCATTCATATGGGTGTGGGATATTTCCTGCTGGCCGGCATTGTGCTCGGCGCCGGCTACGATCTCGTAAAAGCAAATGCTATCAAAGTATTGATTATTCTGGCTTATGCTCCTTTTACACTTGCTATTTTTTATTATAATCACGAAATAAACTGGAAATATGGCCTGATAATGGCCCTTGGCAATATGATTGGTGCTTTGGTAGCTTCAAGAATGGCTGTAAAAAAGGGGGTGGTTTTTGTCAAATGGGTCATTGTGGTTGTCGTTTTAATGACTTCGGCTCAAATGTTTGGCATCTATGATTTCAAAAGCCTGTTCTTACCCCTTATGAACCAGCCCTCTGCACACTAATAAACTGCTGATAATTAAATGTATTATGAAAAAATATCTTCTTGGATTCATTTCATTTACTTTGCTGGCATTCTCTTCCTGCCAACGGGCAACCCCTCGAAATGAAAAAATCAAGGGAAAGTATGTGCTTGTCATTCAGGGAGGTGCAGGAGTAATCGAAAAAAAGTTTATGACACCTGAAAAGGAGAAAAAGTATCACGACAAACTGCAACAGGTTATTGATTCGGGTGTGCTTATTCTAAAACGGGGAGGCTCGGCTTTGGATGCGGTAACAAAATGTATAACGCTGATGGAAGATTCACCACTTTTTAATGCTGGCAAAGGTTCTGTATTTAACGCAAGAGGAGAAAACGAAATGGATGCATCCATTATGGATGGTAAAAATCTTATGGCAGGAGCAGTGGCAAATGTACATACCATCAAAAATCCTATTTTAGCAGCTCGGGCGGTAATGGAACATACTTCGCACGTTTTGCTCATCTCCAAAGGGGCTGAGCTTTTTGCAAAAAAGCAGGGCCTGCAAATGGAAGACAGCAGCTATTTCTTTACAGAAAAACGCTGGAAATCATATTTGATGGTTAAAGACAAAAAATCGCAAGGCGAAAAACATGGAACTGTTGGTGCCGTGGCTCTGGATAAGAGGGGAAACCTTGCTGCCGGAACATCCACAGGCGGAATGACCTACAAAATGTATGGACGTGTGGGGGACTCTCCCATTATCGGTGCCGGCACATATGCCGACGATGCTACATGTGCTGTGTCGTGTACGGGACATGGAGAGTTTTTTATTCGCAATGTGGTAGCCTTCGACATTGGTGCGCTGATGAAATATTCAGGCCTTAGCCTGAAAGAAGCCGCTAATTATCTTATCCTCATCAAACTGAAAAAACAGGGAGGTAATGGTGGCCTCATCGCTGTGGACCGAACCGGCCATTTTACCATGACGTTCAATACCCCGGGTATGTTTCGTGCCTATGCTACTTCCGAAGGCTTCCACGGAGTAGCTATGTATGGCGACGAAAAGTAAGCCAAAATAAACTGAAGCAAATTTTAAAATAGTTAAGCTTTTTCAGGTGTTCGGAACTTTCGTAAACGGCACATGGAAGTTGCCAATATGGATCCGATTTCTTTTCCTGTAGGGTCATAACGAAAATTACTCCCAATATCTGTATCTTTGTATTTTTAAAGCTTACAGTAATGAAGAATTATTTTTTAAACAAAAAATCATTTTGGTTGTTTTTGTCGGTATTTTTGATTACCGGCATGTTACAAGCTCAAAATACTCCGGATTCGGTCGAACTCCCCGGAAAATATCAAAAATATACACTTTTGCCCAATGGCTGGAGGCTGACTCCTGCCGGAAAGCAAATTCCCATTGGCGAGTTACCATTGAATATGGTGGTTACAAAAAACCAACGGTATGCCATTACTTCTAACAGTGGGATGGGGGTTAACTCACTGTCAGTGATTAACCTGAAAACATTAAAGGAAGTGCAACGATATGTCGTCAGCAACACATGGGTCGGTCTTACTTTTGGTCAGCACGACAGGCAATTGTATGTTTCCGGAGGGAACAACAACGTTGTTTATGTCTTCCGCTTTAATAAAGGAAAGCTTACACCTGCCGATACGCTGGTGATTGGAGAAAAATTTCCCAAAGGAGATATTTCGCTCACCGGCCTGGCTTTCGACAAAAAGAAAAATCACCTTTTGGCGGTTTCGCAGAAAAGTAACATGCTTTATGTTGTTGACCTGAAAAGCAAAAAGGTGATTAAGAAAGTGAAAATGCCCGGTAAATGTTACGATGTAATCATCAACCATGCCCAAACTTATGCTTATATTTCTATTTGGGGAAAAGCCACCGTAGTTGAAATTAATTTGAACAATTTTGCTATTACACATCGATATAGAACCGGCGACCATCCCAACGACATGGTAATCAGTCCTGATGACAGTCGGCTTTTTGTAGCCAATGCCAATAATAACAGTATTACCGTATTGGATTTGGCAAACAAAGAAGTGAGTGAGACTTTACATACTGCGTTGATTCCCAATGCGCCTTTCGGCAGCACGCCTGATGCACTGGATTTATCGGCCAATGGCGAAAAACTGTTGATTGCCAATGCGGATAATAATTATCTCGCAGTTTTTGATGTGAGAAAGTCCGGCCATGCCAGAAATCTCGGTTTTATTCCGGTGGGATGGTATCCCACGGCAGTGCGGTATCTGAAATCGGGAAAAATTGTGGTTGCCAATGGTAAAGGAATTGCCTCGCGAGCCAATCCCAATGGCCCTGTTCCCGATAAAAGACGACCTAAAAACTGGATGGAAAACTACACCGGAACCATGTTTAAAGGAACGCTTTCAGTTGTTAATTTTCCGGATGCCGGATTGCTGGCAGCAATGAGCAAGAAAGTCTATGACAACACGCCATTCATAAAAAAAGTCAAAGAAGAATACAATGAGACGGTTATCTCCGGCACGCATAACGGTAAAGCAAGCACCCAAATCAAACATGTTTTTTATATTATTCGTGAAAACAGATCCTACGATCAGGTTTTAGGCGATATGACCGAAGGGAACGGAGATTCTACGCTTTGTCTTTTTGGCAGGGAAAATACGCCCAATGCGCATAAGCTTGCAACCATTTACACTTTATACGATAATTTTTATGTTGATGCCGAAATCAGCGCTGATGGACACAACTGGTCAACCGCAGCTTATGCTACCGATTATGTGGAAAAGTTGTGGCCGGTAAACTATGGGCGCAGGGGAGCAACCTATGATTTTGAGGGTGGTGTTCCTGCTGCCGCGCCTTCGTCCGGATACATTTGGAACGATGTACTGTCGCATGGGAAAACTTTTCGAAACTACGGTGAGTTTATGAATTTTAACCGGAAGCTGAAAGGGCCTTTTTATCCCCGTGATTCTATTTTGGTTCCATACACCTGTAAGACCTATCCGGGTTTCAACCTCTCTTTTCCCGATCTGACACGTTACAAATTGTGGGCGCACGATTTTGACAGCTTGGTGGATGTTGGAGAAGTTCCCGCTTTTAATTTAATACGGTTGCCCAATGACCACTGCTGGGGTACGCGTCCCGGAAAACCCACGCCACAGGCTTATGTTGCGCGCAACGATTATGCTTTGGGTCTGATTGTGGACAAAATTTCACACAGCAAAATCTGGAAAAGCAGTATTCTTTTTGTGGTGGAAGACGATGCGCAAAACGGCCCCGACCATGTGGATGCGCACCGGTCGGTATTGCTTGTCATAGGGCCTTATGTAAAACGTCATTTTGTGGATCATACCATGTATTCCACTTCGGGTGTTCTCAAAACCATGGAGCTTATTCTGGGACTTCCGCCGATGACTCAATATGATCTTGCCGCTCATCCCATATTGCATTCTATTACCGACACAGCTGATGTAAAAAGTTACACTGCCATTAAACCGGATATTGATATGAATAAGCTGAATACGCGTTATTCGTATGGCGCCAAATTGTCGGAGAAACTGAACTTTTCACATGCGGATGCCATTCCGGATGGAGAATATAATAAGATTATCTGGAAAGCTGTAAGAGGGGCCAATTCTGTTGTTCCTGCTCCGGTTCATAGTGCCTTTGTGAATGAGAAAGCTGCTCCGGATGATGATGATGACGATTAAATAACATTTGTACGTACTATCTCTTGCCTCGTCATGGAACAAGCTGATAAACCGGATTTCTTTTTTTCGGGAGAGTTAGAAGAGATTTGCCAAAAGAGAAACCCGTACAGTAAAGCCAAAGCTTCCTTGTACGGGTTTCAAGCAACTTTATACACGGAATAAAATTCCCAAAAGTATCAGACCATCAGTTTGTTAGAATAAAAACCACAACTGAAGATAAATAGAGTTATTATCGGAAGCGTTACGACCTGCACCGTCATAATCCGTTTTAGCTCCGTTAAATTTACTGTATGCTACATACTGTAAAGATATTTTAGTGTTTTTCCATGGCAAATAATCTAACTGAGCAAGAATGCCGCTACTGTTGGGGACTCCTGCCCGGCTCCCATCCATATCTGCCGGTGCATACAAAATGTTGTCGGCGGTTCCGGTGGTATTAAAATATCCCAGAGTGAAGTTTACCCCGGTATTTAAAAACAGGCTTCCATCAATTTTAAACTGATTTAATTTATTATCAAGATTTTGGCTGTCGCCGGATGCGTTAGAGGCGTTCAGTGTCTGCTTTTCATTGATATATGAAGTGTGCAGGGTAAACTGTCCTTTGGCAAAAGGATACTCATATTGCAGGTCAAAGCCGATATCCGTAAATTGATCTGTTTTTCCTGTAACCCCTGCAGGATACATGTTTGTGGACATGCCGAATGTACCAACTTCGAGATAAGATTTAGTCCATTGATGTTGGATGGCAATTCTCCAGTAGGGAGCTATTCCTTTAACAACACCTGTGGCGGAGGCATCGGGAGGCATGTTAATGCCAAGTTGTGCAGTTCCGTAAGCAGTAAATTCTAAGTAAATAAGGTGATTTATTAATCCATAACCACCTAAGCCTGCTACCATTCCGCCGAGATCGTTGATGATAGGACCGGTGCCCGGAGTAGGAGCGACACCTGATGAAGTATAAGGAAATCCCCACGCCGGGGTTGTATTCCAAACATCCTGTACAGTTGGGTTGTTGTTCAGTGTAAACCCATAAGTGAAAGGAATTTTCCCTTTTGTGCTGTTTGCATAACGAATGTCGGTATTATCCATTCCAAACGTTCCGGAAGCATCCATTGTAATCTGAATAAATGTACCGAGGTGCGGGGCAATTTGGCCACCGTAAAACAAGCTCAATTGTTGTGGAAATTCAACATTGTTATTTTGTGTTCCGGGGATGTCTTTACTGACATGGGTAATGCCGGTTTGAAACATGGCAGAAAGAGGAGAAATACTTAACAACTTGAGAAGCTTACTTTTCTTTCCCTCTTTATTTGTTTTTGTCTCGTTAATGGTTTTAATTCCTGTAAGCGTATACCCGTTGAGTTTAAACTGTCTCCCAAAGGAAGTAAGCTCCGGAAATACCGTATGGCAGGCAGCACATGACAGACCTGTTTGTCGTGCAAAACTTGGAATAGCCATGGCTGTTCCCGGACCGGACACTAAGAAAAGAAAGAAAACGAACCCTCCCACAAGTGAAAGACCGTTTTTCTTAAGAAAAGATTCTTTTTTGAATTTCTTTTCTACACATGATAATTCTCTTTTCATAACTTTGAAGAATGTGTTAATGATAAATTTAAAAATACTTTCTGTATTGAAGTTCTCAATAGAAAGCACCGAGGCTTCTAATGACTTCGGAAAAATACTTCGGTAAAAATATTCCCTCGAATAAAGTTATAATGTGATAAATGTCACATAAAAAATACTGTTGCTGAATCTTTCTGTTAAAATGTTGTAATACACGTTGATATCATATAAAAAAGAATAATTCCAAATTATAAGGAGAAAGTTAACGGTAGTTTTGTTTAAATTAGGTTTCCCCGATTATTAATATGTGAGATGTGGACAATTTTCATTTCGATTTTTTTGTTATTATTGCAACGCCATGAAAAAGATGAAACGTTTGTTGTTTTTTGCAGCTGTACTGACAGGGATAATATTGGGGTCGTGTAACAAAACGAATATCAACCCGAATGACCCTCGTGCTATTATCCGGATTGATATTGATCCGAATTCTACTTTTTATCAGGGATTAAATGCTGTTGGCGGTTGGATATACGTGGCCAACGGCGATCATGGCGCCTATATCGGAGCAGGATCGCGGGGCGTAATTATCTATCGCGAGAGTCAGAATGTTTTCAAAGCTTATGACCGCCTTCCGCCAAACAACCCTGACAAATGCTGTACCGGCAACCAGTGTACACAACTTATTGTAGGGAAGTACTATCCGTTTGTAAAAGACACATGTTCCGGAAACTCCTATCAGCTGCTGGATGGTTCTCTATTTCAGGGAACAGGCAAATACCCGTTGATTGAGTATCATGCAGCATATGATGGCAATTTACTGCATGTCTTTAATTAAGGTCTGCCAGAAAATGTCAATCTCTTTCGCCTGAGGCGAGACAAGCTGTTGAACTTATATTCAACCCTTTCAATTACAAAAGTAAGTTCCTGATTTTCAGGTTGTACTCGTCTCGATACTAACTTTCTGACAACCACCTTCTAAAATATGGAGTTTTTGTGCTGATAGTAATTAAGAATTATTGAAAAACAACAATGCCTGAAGTTCGAAAAGTTTTGAACCTCAGGCGTTATTTTGACAATTGATAATTTTTTATCTGGACTATCCGCATTTGGAATAGCCGCAGGCGTTGCATGTGAGGCAGCCATCCTGATAAACGAGGGCTTCCTCCCCGCATTCGGGACAGATTTTGTCCACTGCTTTTTCACCATCCTGCATGTAACGTTTCAAAGCTCTGACCACACCGTTTTTCCATGTGTTGATGTTGTCTTCTTCCACGTTGAGATTGCCCACAAGATTTATAACATAAGCCAGTGGCATGCCATGCCGGAGGAGGCCTGAAATAAGCCGGGCATAATTCCAATAGGTTTTGTCGAAAGAACGTGAAAGACCTTCAATGGTAGTCTTGTAACCCTGCTTGTCCGCAAATTGGAAATCATAGCGTGAATGTTCGCCTTTTTTCTTACTTTTAATGACCTAGCCTTTTTCAATGGCCGGTGGTAAGTAGAAGTCATCGGCTTTCCGGTAAAAATTTCATAAGGCCGGCCATCGAGTATGCCTACTACAGCAAGCCATTTCTCATAGTTATTTTGAAACCGAAGAACTTCGGCTTCTAATACTTTGGGCCGGGGAGGAGCGCTGGTTTCTTTAAATGCATTTTCCTTTTTTTTGTTACTTACCAACACTCCCGAACGGGAACCTTCGCGGTATATGGTCATGCCTTTGCACCCGCTTTCCCATGCTGTCATGTAGATATCGCTGACCATATCTTCGGAGACATTCTCGGGAATGTTCACGGTTACACTAATGGAGTGATCTATCCATTTTTGTATTTCCCCCTGCATTTTTACTTTGCTGACCCAATCAATATCGGAGGAAGTAGCTTTGTAGTAAGGTGATTTTTTAATAATTTCCTGAAGCTGTTTTTCCGGAAGATTTCTCACTTCAGCCACATTGTAGTTGTTAAGTTTCAGCCACACTTCAAATTTGGGATGGAATACGTTGAATTCTTCCCAGGCATCTCCTACTTCATCCACAAAGCTAACGGTTGTATTTTGATCGCCAGGATTTACTTTACGCCGCCGCTTGTACGAAACCATAAACACGGGTTCAATACCCGAAGTTGTTTGTGTACAGATACTTACGCTTCCGGTTGGAGCAATGGTCAGCATGGAAATATTGCGCCGTCCCACCCGTTTCATTTTCTCATACAGATTGGGGGCATTTTCTTTAATGCGCTTGATAAACGGGTTGTTAAGTTCGCGTTCCGTTTCATAAATGGGGAAGCTTCCCCGTTCTTCCGCAAGGTCAACGGAACTACTGTAAACCTCAAGTGCCAAAAGACGGTGGACTTCTACGGAAAAGTTAATGGCGTTGTCTGAGCCATATCTGAAGTTGAGAGCGGCGAGCATATCGCCTTCGGCAGTGATGCCAATACCTGTGCGGCGTCCCTGCAACGATTTTTCACGAATTTTCTCCCAAAGCCGGCGTTCTGTATATTTTATCTCTTCCGATTCGGGGTCTGCATTGATTTTAGCAAGAATAGCATCCACTTTTTCCACCTCGAGATCCACAATATCATCCATCATACGATGGGCAATGTGGACATGTTTGCTGAATAAATCACCATTGAAATATGCTTTATCGGTAAACGGATTTTCCACATAGCTGTATAGGTTTATGGCCAGCAGGCGGCATGAATCGTAAGGGCAAAGCGGGATTTCGCCGCAGGGATTGGTCGAAACCGTCCGGAAGCCTTTGTCGGCATAACAGTAGGGGATAGATTCGCGGATGACTGTGTCCCAAAATAAAATTCCCGGTTCGGCAGAAGCCCATGCGTTGTGTACAATTTTTTGCCACAGGTCGCGGGCAACAATTTCTTTTTTGTATTTGGGTTCCTGTGAATGGATGGGGTATTGTTGAGTGTAGGAGGCATTATTTTTAACAGCCTGCATAAACTCATCATCGAGTTTTACGGAAATGTTGGCACCGGTAACTTTTCCCTGTTCCATTTTTGCATCGATAAATGATTCAGAATCGGGATGTTTTATGCCGATACTCAGCATGAGTGCTCCGCGCCGGCCGTCCTGAGCCACTTCGCGCGTGGAGTTTGAATAGCGTTCCATAAAAGGAACTACTCCGGTGGAGGTGAGCGCTGTGTTCTTTACCGGACTTCCACCTGGTCGGATGTGTGTCAGGTCGTGGCCCACACCTCCGCGCCGTTTCATAAGCTGTACCTGTTCCTGGTCTATTTTCATGATGCCGCCATAGGAATCCGAATCACCCTCATTGCCAATAACAAAGCAATTTGACAGAGAAGAAATCTGGTGTTTGTTACCAATACCGGCCATGGGGCTTCCGGCAGGAATGATGTATTTAAACTTACGAAGTACTTCGTAAATTTCTTCTTCTGACAGAGGATTTGTGTATTTTTGTTCGATACGGGCAATTTCGCGTGCAATGCGCCGGTGCATCTGGTCGGGAGTTTTTTCATAAATGTTTCCTGCACTGTCTTTCAGTGCATATTTATTAGCCCAGACTCCGGCAGCGAGTTGATCTCCACCAAAATATTCTGTAGCAGCTTCCATCACTTCATCATACGAATAAGGTTTTTCATGACTTTCCGGTAAAGGTTTGGATATGTTTTCTGCAAATGCAGAACTCTTCAAATTCAATTTAGCTACGGTCATATTCAATTTTCGTTCACTTGTCGTTTCATTCTTTTTTCTCTCTTCAAGTACCTTGTCATAAAATCCTTTTTCCTGCCCGGTATTCTCTGTTTTTAGTGATGAATTGTTATCTGATTCATTTTCAAACTTAAAGAGCAAATCGTTTTCCATAATCGTAATAACGCTAATTAAAATATTTTATAACTTATTAATTTCTAATATGATGAATCCTAAAGAGGCTTTTTGTGAAACTTGTGCAATGTACAATACAAATAAACATGTTCAGGTAAAATCTTATTAACATGGCATCGTGAATAAAAAATAAAATACAGAGGCTTAAATGCTTAGGAGGAGATAAGTCTGTGAATAATAATAAAAAATTTTTTTGGCACAATTTTTTGTGTAAAAAACGAACTTATCCGGGTCATTTTGACAGAAACAGCTTGAGTGCAATAAGGACAAGGATGACAGCCAAAACTTTTCTCAAAATAATTTCGGGAATGTGTAATGTGAGCTTTGAGCCAAAATATCCTCCAATGAGAAATGCTGCGGCGATAATCAGCGCATATTTCCAATTTAAAGCTCCTGCCTTGTAATAATTGTAGGCGGCGAGTAACCCAATGGGGGGTAACATTACAGCAAGGCTTGTTCCCTGCGCTTCATACTGATTCATTCCAAGGAGAAAAATTAGCGATGGAATAATGACAATAGCGCCGCCAATGCCAATCAGCCCGCTGAAAATGCCGGCGACTAATCCGATAAAGATGAGGATAATAATAATTGTGAATGTCATTTTCTGCATTTTTAGAAATTTAAAAGTCAAGGTTAAATGACCAGTACCAAATTGGTTTTGGTGTAATAACACCATTTTCAACACCCCAGGCGACGTCCGTACGTAGGAAATATCCGAAAAGATTTAACCGGACACCAAAGCCGAATCCTTCAACAATGGGGTCTCTTTGTGTTTGAACAACAGCATGAACAGGCCCGCTGTTGATGACGTTGGTAAAAAGTGCGTTTCCTTTGGAATAAGGTGTCAGTCCTGTCCAGGCGGTTCCCACATCGGCAAAAGTAACTACCTGAAAATTTCGCAGTAATTTGGAGCTGACAGGAGTTTCCGAAAACATTTGAAAAAGTGGCATACGCAGTTCGGTGTTAAGTAGCAGAAATGAGCTTCCGTTACGGATGTTTTTTGGGAAACCACGCATGTTCACTGCCAGTGCCCGGTAAGCATAGTGATGGTTTGGGTCAATCGGAGTAGTCATATTATATTTTGGGTTGAGCCAGTTGTCCACTCCTCCCATAAAGTAAATCAGCCGGTCGGAACCACCAGATGAACTGCCTGCAAGACGTGCGGCAAGGATAAATTTCCGATAAATCCTGTAATAATAGCGGTAGTCAAATCCGGCTACAAACAGGTTGTGATTTCCTTTGTCTAACAGCTGGTTGTATTCAACAAAGACTTTCCATCGTGATCCTGTGTAGAGGTTGAGACCCAGCTTTTTTGTCCCATCATAAACAAGAGAGGTAGTAAATCCAACCCAGTTCTCAAATCGTGTGGGAGTATTCAGTGAGATGGGATCGGTGGCCGTCAGCACGTACATGTTGCTACGAAAATGTGCAATACCACGAAGACTAAGATTTTCATTAAATGGCCATGACATGATATAATACAACTCATGTGAGTGAACCTTTCCAAGAAAATAGCGACTGTTTTGCGTAACTGTATTCCGGTGAAACAAAATTTCACGATTCAGTCGCTTTTTGTAATTGGCATAACTAAGCGTGTATTCATTGTCGATAAAATTGGAGTTTATTCGTATTCCTCCAATGATACGATGGTCTTCCATCAGGTCGGAAATCCCCAGTTTGTATCCGAGATTAATGGGTGTATTGTCTGTCGGTACTCCTCCTGTATAAGGTTGATAATAGGTGCTCAGGTAGTTGTAGTTAAATTGTGTAACCATCCCGTTTAGTGCATATTCTGTGTAGTAGTTTCTCCTTTTTGGGAAAATGAAATGACCGTTTTTATCCCGATAATTGCCGGCACCGGGCATTTCTCCATAAAGACCGTTATACAAACCTTTGTACTTTTTTGAAGAACTTCCTGCAACAATTTCCTTATCATTTTTATCAAGATAAAGCATCCTGAAATGCTTGCGATGCCAACTTTGTTTGCTCTGTAATGAGTTTGTGGAAATAACAACTGTCGTATTTTCCGAAGATAGTGTATGCGATTTTTCCAATGCTTTCAACTTTGCAGCCATAAACGGAGTGATTTGCGGCTTTACCTCGGGCGTTTCTTCAAAACCGGTGATGTTCCGTACAAATATCTTCCATTTGTTATTGTCTAAAATCAATTCTGCTATTTTTCCGGCGTTGGTGCTGATATGTTGTTCGGTAATATTTCTTGAATAGTTGCTAACAGGTTTTGTATGAATGAAATACCTGTAATGAATAGTGGTGTCAACAGAACTTACTGTACTGTCCACTATTCCTAATGAGGCGTTGAAAATACCGCTTGCATCACTCAAATAGCGAAAAGTCCTTTGCCCGTACGCTTCGGGTTGTGTTTCGTCCCAATCAGGTGTATGTGTGAGCTGTTTCAACACAGGGTTGTTGTGGCGATAATCGTACAAAAACAGGTCGAAATGTTGCGAAAACAAGCTGTCGCCCTCTTTTGTTCTCACATCCAGCGTGTCATTTATCCGGTTGGAGCTGAATAGTATCTGACGGTCGTGATACAAAAAAACAGGATGTAAATCCGAAGCTACATCATTGGTGAGTTTCTCAAAAGAACGTGCTGCCACATTAAAGATAAATAAATCTGAGTTTCCGTTTTGAATTGCCGACATAACAATGAGCCTGCCATCTTCGGAGTAAGACATACTCAGTACTTTCTGAACATCTGTCAGCAGCAGCCTGGTAATTCTTTTTTTGCGGATATTGTAAAAGTAAAGCCAGGGTAGCCCCTTTACCTCAATAACAAATGCCAGCACCTGCCCTCCCGGATGCCAGGCAAGGAGCGGGTAACGATAATCTACCGGTGTTTCAATGACCTGTCCTTTTTTAAAAATTTTCAGGCTTTTGTGAGTGCGGAAATTGTAAAGCATAATTTTATATTTTCCCGAAAGGTTACTCACATAGGCCAGGTTGGTCCCTGTTGGGCCGGGTATGGGCTGTTGAAGTCGTACGCTGCTTTTACTTTTTATCTGTAACGGGTTTTGCGGGAGATTGTTTTTATCCGCATACGATTTGTACTCTTTTTCGTAAAACTGTTGCCACTCTTTTCGTACCTGCTTGTACTTCAGGCCAATTACATTTCGGAAGCCTTTGTCCATGCTGCTTGCAATGGCTGTCATACGGATAATATTGTTCACGGTATTTTTTCCGTATTTTATGGCAATAAACCGCCAGAACGAATGGCCTACGCAAATGGCATCTCCTTTTTCCAAATCGTCTAAGCGTTTGAAGCGATCACCCAGAATACCGTCGCGCAGGCGGTTATCAAAATACGCATTCCAGTCTTCACTGACGTATGATATGTAACCTTTTTCAAACCATTGGGGAACATCCACTTTGGAAGAGGTCGTTAGCATTTGCCGCATCATGCTCTGCGTCCCTGTCGCCATTTGGTTATATAAAATTCCGGCAATTCCTTTTTGGATTTCTGTTTCAAAATCGGGATAGTCTCCGTCGAAATATAAAAGTGCTTTGAACTGTAATACTGTGTTCAATCCGCCTTCTTCCACAGAGCTGCCGTCATGTATTAACCCAATATTGGTCTGCTTCATGTCGTTGAGTGTATTGAAAACGATAAATTTGATTTTTCTGTCGAGATTGACTCCCATTTTGTTTTCCATTTTTGGAATTTGTTCCGCAGCATATTCAGAGATAAAATTGGCCAACGGGCGACCGTTGCGGTAGAAATAGATGTCGAAATCGGGAAATTTGTAATAGGTCCAGAGAAACTCTTTGTATTGTACACGGTTTTTACCAAACGTCATATTTGTACCGTTGTAGAACTGGGCAAAAAGTGGAAAAGAAAACAACAGAAGCAGTGGAAGCAGGAGAATTTTCATTCTGATTTGCCACAGTTTCTTCATATTTCCCGTTTTTAGCATAGAACATAAATCCAACGTGCTAAAATAGGATATTTTTTTAACGACTGTATTATCCGACAGAAGTACTTTGTTCACTACAAAACGAAAGATTCAGGCAGGAGACTTAATCTTTGTCCAGGTGAACATCCATTTGTGGAAAGGGAATGCTCAGGTTGTGTTTGTCAGCGTTTTTATAGAATTTCTCATTCATTTCGAAATAGACGTCCCAATAATCGGCGGCTTTTACCCATGCTCTCACGGTAAGGTTCACAGAACTGTCGGCCAGTTCGCCCAAAGCCACAAAAGGTTCGGGTTTTGATAGAATGCGCTTGTCTTCTTTCATCATTCCAAGCAACATTTCTTTGGCTTTGTCAAAATCATCGCCGTAGGCAATACCAAAACTCCAGTCCACCCGACGTTTAGATTGCGCGCTAAAGTTGGTCAACGAACCGTTGGACAAAGGGCCGTTGGGAATAATAATTGTTTTGTTATCAGGTGTTGTGAGTATGGTAACGAAAATTTGTATCTCTTTTACCGAACCCGAATGGCCTTGCGCATTAATAAAATCGCCTACTTTGAATGGCTTAAAAATGAGAATCATCACACCACCGGCAAAATTTTGTAAAGTTCCTGATAAAGCCATGCCGACAGCAAGTCCTGCTGCACCCAACAATGCAATAAATGAGGTCATTTGTATGCCCATCATGCTCATAACGCTGATAATCAGCAATATCTTTAGCAGAATGGCAATCATACTCTTCAGGAAGGAACTCAGTGAAGCATCAATTTTGCTTTTATTCATGAGCTGTTGGCTGCTTCTAACAAGAATTTTAACAATCCAAAGGCCGATGATTAATACGATGATGGCACCAAGAAGTTTTAAACCATATTGCGTGGCATATCCCGAAAGCATTTTGATAAATTCGGAAGCATGTGTTCCGAGGGTGTCCAGATTTTCCATAATTATGTATTTGAATAAATAATTTCGGAACAAATATACTGGATAATTCTTATTTTACTCCAAACCTTAAAAATAAATTGGTCGTAACATTGGACCTTTTTGGCAATTCTTGCTGATCTCTACACTACTTTAGAAAAGAGTTTGGAAAATATGGTGAAATAATTAACAGTTATATAATTGTTTTGCAAGAATTAATCTAATTTTGCATCAAAGAAAGAAAAAACAAAATTTTCAAAATGAAATATTTTCAAAAAATCCATATCGATGAGGGTAAAAAAATATAATGGGAAGATAAACAGATGAAACACTCATGACGAGCAACTTGACACAAAAGGGAATGATTATTACCTTTGTCGGAAGTAACAAGGGCGATTTTTACTGGAGGTTGAAAAATCTTAAGCTACGAGCTATTAGAAACCCCGAAGATGAAAC
>JAJRQN010000042.1 GCA_024280235.1 Bacteroidota bacterium
ATCGGCACCTTTAAATCAAAGAAAAAAGGAGGACGGGCTGACCGTGATAACAACAGTATTTTCCTGCCTTTCTCCAGTATGCAACGCACTTTTAACTACGGAAATAAGGTTTTTTGGTTTGCCATCACTTCGCAAGACAATGTATCTGCCTCCGTGGCTGAGGCAAAAGTGTTGGCCCTTATGAAAAAAATCCACCACATAAATCCCAAAGACACACAAGCCATCGGACACTTTAATGTGGAGAAAGAATTTAATAAAATGAAAGGCCTTTTTACCGGTATCAACGGACTGATATGGATAGTCGGCATTGGGACGCTGCTGGCCGGCATTATCGGGGTATCAAACATTATGCTAATCATTGTGAAAGAACGTACACGCGAAATTGGTGTAAAACGCGCTTTGGGTGCTACGCCGATGAATATTATTTCGCAAATCATTTTGGAATCTGTAACACTTACAACCGTAGCAGGTTATGTGGGTTTGGTAGTAGGTGTCAGTCTGCTTTCGCTCATTGATAAAATTATGGTAAAAAGCGGTGCCAGTTCGCAGTTTTTCCTGCATCCGGAGGTAAATTTCCATGTGGCACTGACCGCTCTGGGCGTGTTGGTTATTTCCGGCATCTTCGCGGGAATGATTCCGGCAAAGCGTGCCGTAAGTATCAAACCGGTAGAAGCATTGAGAGACGAATGATGAATATAAGCTCATTCGGATTTGTACCGAGTCTTGCCTCTGGCCATGAATCCGAATGTCAATGAGAAAAGGGATTTTAAATTCCGGTCAGTTTAAGTTTTTCGACTGACAAACAGGAAAAATAAAGATGAACAAAATAAATTTTAAAATAGAAATAGTAAATACAATTGAGCATGAAAACATTTTTTAAAATTCTGGTAATTTTTATCATTTTAGGCATTTTCGGTTATACACTTTATTACCTGTGGAACAAATCGAAAGAGAAACCGGTGATTTACAAAACAGAAACCCCGTTTATTACCAATATTATTAAAAAGACGGTAGCAACCGGTTCGGTGGTTCCGCGGAAAGAAATCGATATTAAGCCGGTGGTTTCGGGGATCATCTCTGCACTCTACGTGCAGGAAGGGCAAATGGTAAAAAAGGGCGACCTGATTGCCAAAATCAGAATTATCCCCAACATGATAAACCTGAACAATGCCGTTTCGCGTGTGGATCAGGCAAAAATCAACCTGAAAGAGGCCAAACGTAATTACGACCGCCAGCATGAACTGTTAGTAAAAGGCGTAATTGCCCAATCGGATTTTGATGCAGTTGAGACCAAATATAGTATCGCTCAGGAAGAGTTGCAGACAGCCCGGGAAAATCTGCAGCTGATCAAAGAGGGACAAATCAAAAAGAAAGGTGCTCCCACCAACACACTCGTACGCTCTACCATTTCGGGAATGGTGCTGGATATTCCCGTGGAGATTGGCAACCAGGTCATCGAAGCCAACAATTTCAATGCCGGGACGACCATTGCCACCGTTGCCGATATGAACGATATGATTTTCAAAGGAAAAATTGATGAAACCGAAGTGGGAAAAATCAAGGTGGGAATGCCGCTGATTCTCACCATTGGTGCCATTGACAATGCCCGCTTCGATGCCGTACTCACAAAGATTGCTCCCAAAGGTGTGGAAGAAAACGGGGCCGTTCAATTTGAAATTCAAGCAGATGTAAAGCTGAAAAAAAGTGATTTTATCCGGTCGGGATACAGTGCCAATGCCGACATTGTGCTGCAACGCGCCGACAGTGTTCTGGCTGTACAGGAAGGATTGCTGCTGTTTGAAGGCGATTCGACCACTTACGTGGAAGTGGAAACTGCCCCGCAGGTTTTCAAAAAGCAGATAATAAAAACCGGACTTTCGGATGGCATTAATATTCAGGTACTTTCCGGACTCAAAAAAGGGACCAAGATAAAAGTGCCAAAATAAAATTTTGATCTTTTTCCCGAGTAAATTTTCTTTACTTAGTGAGCAGTTTCACAAATTCACAAGGGCTGTTCGTTTCGCGAAGATTACCGTCCGAAAACGAACACTCCTCTCCTGTTGTTTCTTTAGTAATTAATGCAACGATTTGTTTTATAGTATGTTCTGTTTTTCGGAACAATTTATGTACATTTGTGTCGATTTTAAAAATGTCTTACCAATTAAAAACAAAATGAAAAAATTTTCCTACTTTCTGGCAGCTGTTCTGTTTTTCAGCGGTTTCCAGTTAAAAGCGCACGAAGGTATGTGGATTCCCATGCTGCTGCGACAAAATTTTGCTGCCATGCAGCGTATGGGTCTGAAACTCACTCCCGAACAAATCTATAGTGTAAACCATTCCAGCCTGAAAGATGCCATTGCCGGCCTCTCTAACAGTCCTAATCCGCAAGGTTTCTTCTGCACCTCCGAAATTGTCTCCGACCAGGGATTACTGTTCACAAATCACCATTGTGGTTTTGAATCTGTTCAGAAACACAGCTCCGTGAAACACGACTATCTGAAAGATGGGTTCTGGGCCATGAGCAAAAAGGAAGAGCTGCCCGACAAAGGACTTACGGCTTCCATTTTGGTACGCATGGCTGATGTTACTGACAGCATCGTTCCGTTTCTTTCCGATACCATGACCAGCCAGCAACGTTCCGCCATTGTTCGTCCTATCATCAGCCGGCTGAAAAAAGCCAATGCGGATAGCGGCAAATACAATGTGGTTATCAAACCTTACTTTGAAGGCAACAAATATTACATGCTGGTTTATATCGTTTACCGCGATGTACGTCTCGTAGGCGCTCCGCCCTCTTCGATTGGGAAATTTGGTGGCGATACCGACAACTGGATGTGGCCTCGTCAAACAGGCGATTTTACTATTTTCCGCATTTACACGGCTCCGGATGGCTCTCCCGCAACTTATTCCATAAAGAACATTCCACTGAAACCGAAATATCATCTGCCTATTTCACTTGACGGCGTAAAAGAAGGCGATTTTGCCATGGTTTGGGGCTTTCCCGGAAGTACCAATCGCTATATGACCGCTCCCGAACTGGAGTTCAGAATGCAGCATTATTTCCCGCCTTTGATTGAAGCTTTCGGTAAAAAACTTGAAGTCTGGAAAAAACACATGTCAGCCAACCCGGCCGTACAGCTTAAATACGCTTCCAACTACGCTATGATTGCCAATAGCTGGAAATATTTTATCGGCCAGATGCGTGGTGTCAAAAAACAACATGTTATTGCAAAGAAAAAAGCTTTTGATGAGCAATTTGCCAAATGGGTGAGCGAAAATCCGGAGCGTCAGGCCAAATACGGCACGGCACTGAAAGATATGACCGATGCTTTTGCTTCGGAATCTAAAACCATAGAACCACTGATTTATGCCAGCATTACCGGTATGCAGGGAGCTGAATTATTAAGCTTTGCACAAAAATTCGGTAGCATCGAAGGGATACTCAAACAGGTAAAAGAAACCAAGGACAAGGCGCAGAAAGCTAAAAAGATGGAACGTGCTAAAAAGATGGCAGCAACTTTGGCCGAAAAACTCCAAAAAGCTTATAAAGATTATGACATGCCCACCGACCGCGATGTTTTTGCTGCCATGACAAAGATGTTTTTTGAAAAAGTTCCGGAAAATTTACATCCCGAATACCTTGACAAAATGATGAAAAAATACAAGAACAATTTTGGTGCTTTTGCCAATTATGTTTTTGAAAAATCACATTTTAGTACTGAGGCCAAAGCCAAAGCATTCCTTGCCAATCCCACTCTGAAAGAGATAGAAAAAGACCCGGCTTATATCCTTTCGCAAGCCTACATGGCCAAGCTGATGGATGCTTCCTCCGGCTACCGGGCTGCTGCCGGCAATCTTGCCAAAGGCAAACGGCTGTTTATGGAAGGTATCATGAAAATGCAACCCGACAAAGTCTTTTATCCCGATGCCAACTCCACCCTGCGTTACAGCTATGGTAAAGTAGAAGGATACTATCCGCGGGATGCCATTCACGACTTGTATCAGACACATTTATACGGTGTTATGCAGAAAGAAGATTCGACAAATCCCGAGTTTATTGTACCTAAAAAACTGAAAGAATTATATGAAACCAAGGATTATGGCCCTTACGGAGAAAACGGACAACAAGATGTCGATTTTCTGACCACAAATGATATTACCGGTGGAAACTCAGGAAGTCCGGTTATCAATGGCAAAGGCGAACTCATCGGGCTGGCTTTTGACGGTAACTGGGAAGCCATGAGCGGCGATATTGCTTATATCCCCAAGTTGCAACGCACCATTGTGGTGGACATTCGTTATGTGCTGTTTATTATCGACAAATATGCCGGCGACACCCGTCTGATTGACGAAATGACAATTCATAAAGCCGTTCCGCAACCTGACCGCGTAGAAGCCACAACGGCCGGAGCAGCTGCAACAAAATAGAAACTCAGTACCCACGGAAGTAAATCCTGTATTTACTACCACAAAAAAGCAGCCTTTCGGAATAAAAATTCCGAAAGGCTGCTTTTTTTATTTATTGGGCTTCTTACGTACAGAAAATAGGGATTAATGGTTACTTGTTTCTTTGACTTGGGTAAAAAACGACAAAACAGGGTTTGCTGAAAAATTCAGAAGTGCGTCATATTTGGATTTTGTGAAGTGAAGATGTATCCATATATTTCGAACGGTTGGGCGTCGAGTAGGCAAAGGGAGTTTTACCCTAAGCCTCTCACAGAACCGTACGTGATACTCTCGCATCATACGGCTCTTGTTATACAAATCTACACATTATAATTACAAAAAGAGTAACGCCAGTGATCAGGGCAAACGCATCATTATTTTTTAGGATTATAAAGAAAGTTGGAAATTAGATAGTGAAGAAATAAGTTACAAAACCACTATGCACTGGAAGTGCATAGGTTCAAAATATAAACAGAATGAAATTCTTACTCCAAAATAATAGTATCATTATCCAGATTAGAAGGATTACGATGGTGCTCAAGGTGTTTATTTCAATCGAAAAGCATACCATTTTTTTGAAAGAAAATTTTAAGGGGCACGGGTTTTTACTTTTTTGTTTTTAATCGGGTTCTTATTTTTGTAAGGCAAACTTTTGATTTATCTGCTTTGTATAATACTCCCCAAAATTCAGACCACTGGTTAAGTTGAAAAATGTTTAATTTTATCGTTACTACTCAGCAGCAATTAAATCTTGATGAGCCAAGTGTGATAGCGTATCAAAAACATTTTGGGAATTCTTCAGGCTTGTGTCTATTACAGACCTGGTTCTTTATAAAAGTGAGTGGGTAGAACAATAATGATTAACCTGAGAGAAGTCGAGTTTAGCAGTAAGCAAATAAATAATAGCTTTAATTGTTTCTGTTTTTTTATAGCCTCTTGCTTTTGCTTTAGCTGCCTGAAAGA
>JAJRQN010000043.1 GCA_024280235.1 Bacteroidota bacterium
TCATCGGGACAGGCTTCTCACCCTGCTAAACAACAAAACCTCCACTTTCGCAGAGGTTTCTGTTGCCCGACCAGGGTTTCCCGATACCCGCTATCGCCTCATCGGGACAGGCTTCTCACCCTGCTAAACAACAAAACCTCCGCTATCGCAGAGGTTTTTGTTGCCCGACCAGGGTTCGAACCTGGACTCTTCTGATTCAGAGTCAGACGTGTTGCCAATTACACCATCGGGCAATGCGGGCGCAAAAGTATAAAAAATCTTTTTATTTCCTTACCCCAACTGAAAATTTTAAAATTCCAGATTCTGCGGTGTCCTCGGAAAAGGAATGACATCGCGGATGTTGGTCATGCCCGTCAAAAAGAGAATCAGCCTTTCAAAACCAAGACCGAAACCCGAATGCGGTACCGACCCGAATTTCCGTGTTTCAAGATACCACCACATGGACGATTCCGGAATATCTAATGCCTTAATACGGGAATATAGTTTATCGTAGTCTTCCTCACGCTGCGAACCGCCGATAATCTCTCCAATCTGAGGAAACAAAACGTCCATGGCACGTACCGTTTTACCATCCTCATTCTGTTTCATATAAAAAGCCTTTATGCTGGCCGGATAGTCCGTCAAAATCACCGGACGTTTGAAATGTTTTTCCACAAGATAACGCTCGTGTTCCGACTGCAAATCAGCACCCCAGCCTTCAATAACGTATTGAAAACGTTTCTTTTTGTTAGGTTTCGAGTTCATCAAAATTCGTATGGCTTCTGTATAAGGAAGTCGCACGAAATCTTCCGCAAGAACAAATTGCAACTTTTCGATCAGCTCCATGGAACGCTCATCAGCCTTTTTGTTTTTCTCTTCGTCCTGCTGGCGTTTGCTGAGAAACTGCAAGTCATCCATGCAATGTTCCAATGCATAACGAATCACATATTTCAGAATATCCTCTGCCAGATCCATGTTGTCATCTAAATCGTAAAAAGCCACCTCCGGCTCAATCATCCAAAACTCGGCAAGGTGCCGTGTAGTGTTGGAATTCTCCGCACGAAAAGTAGGCCCGAAAGTGTAAATTTTGGATAAAGCCAATGCTGCCAGCTCTCCTTCAAGCTGTCCCGAAACTGTAAGGTTCGCCGACTTGCCAAAAAAATCTTTTTTGTAATCCACTTTTCCGTCATCCGTTTTAGGGACGTTTTCCATATTCAGCGTGGTAACCTGAAACATTTCACCGGCACCTTCCGCATCCGAACCCGTAATAATCGGTGTGTGTATGTTATAAAAGTTCCGTTCATTAAAAAAATTGTGAACAGCAAAAATCATGGCATGCCGTACGCGGGCAATAGCGCTGAAAGTACTGGTACGATAACGCAAATAGGCCTTCTCACGCAGAAACTCCAGGCTGTGCTTTTTAGGTTGCAGCGGATATTCGTCCGGATTAGCCTCGCCGAGCACCTCAATATTTTTCGCATGAACCTCCACCTTTTGGCCGCTGCCCAACGACTCTGTCAGCACACCGTCCACCGAAAGAGCCGCACCCGTATGGACACGTTCCAACATCTTTTCGGCCTCCTCGTTTATCTCCACCACAATCTGCACATTTTTGATGGTCGAGCCGTCATTCAACGCGATAAACGCCACATTCTTACTGCCACGTTTCGTTCGCACCCAGCCTTTTACATTCACATCCGCCCCAAAATCAGTGCGTTCCAGCAAATATTTGATTTCTGTTCTTTTCACAACACACGCTTTTAAATGAACTTGCAAAAGAACTAAATTTCAGCGAAATGAAGCATGATTTTCTTGATTATTTTAATTTTCAGGATTATTTGGGCAGCTTCGGTTCCCACGCACGGGCCGACGCAAACCGAACCGGGCTGTTCGTTATAGTCCTCACACCCAAGCGGTGTCGGCTATGACGTTTTCAGGAGCTTCCTGTGGTCGCTCTGCCTCCGCCAGCCTCCATGCCGCTTTGGTGTTCCGGGCTGCCACTTCCATCCCTCCCGCAATAAAAAAGACAAAAGGAGAAAATAAATCACAAATTTAACAAATGACCATCGTCTGACAACTACCTGACTATCATTTGACCATTTTCTTCCGTAACTTTGTTCCCCAATTCAAAAACACAAGCCATCATGAAAAAGTTTTCTCTCTTTCTTTTCGTCATTTTACCGGCAGTACTTTTCGCCTACACCGGCCAGATAGAACAATCCTTCAACACACCCGCAAATTATCCTTCCGGCCTCACCTGGGACGGGCAACATCTTTGGGTATCCGATTTCCAAACCGACAGGATTTACGAACTCAACACACAGGGAAAAATCCTCCGCAGTATTTCCTCACCCGCATACTATCCCATGGGGCTGGCATTCGATGGAAAATACTTATGGAACGCCGACAGCAAAGGGCTTATTTCGCAAGGCGATGAATACCACAACGGCAAAATATATAAAATTGATCCCAAAACCGGACATATTTTACAAACCATTCCTGCCCCCACACCTTCTCCTGCCTGCCTCGCCTGGGATGGACATTATCTGTGGTGTGTGGACAATCTTCACCGGAAACTAATACAGTTTGACCCGGAAGACGGAACGACCATCAAAGAGTTCCCTTCACCTGCCAATGCGCCGCAGGGCCTTACCTTTGACGGCGAATACCTCTGGATTTCAGACCGGATGCAAGACAAAATTTACCGCGTAAATCCGACTACCGGCAATGTCATTTTGATTACCGATGCGCCTGGGAAATATTCCCGCGGCCTCACCTGGGATGGCAAAAATCTGTGGAATGTGGATTTTGAAAGCAAAAAAATATACAAACTAAAAGTGGATCACGAAAAATATATCCGGTTCAACCCTTCGCATGAAACCATTACTTACCGCCATCTGACTACCAATTTCGGCCCGGGGAAACTACTTCGCATGGATGTGCAGATTGCCTTGCCCGAAAACCGTCCTAACCAGCAACTTGACAGCAAATTCATCTATTCACCGGACGTTTCCGACATTGCCACCGACCAATGGGGACAGAAAACAGCTCATTTTGTTTGGAAAAATCTTGCCCCCGGTCAAAAACGGGAAGCCGTAGTTGAATATAAAATTACGACCTACGATGTACGCTATTTTATTTATCCCGACGATGTGGGTGGAGAAAACCAAATTCCGGCAACGGTAAAAAAACGCTATTTACAGAACAATGCCAAATACGATATTCACAGTCCTGTTATTACAAACGCAGTGGCCAAAGCCGTGGGCAGCGAAACCAATCTTTATTGGAAAATGCGGAAGATTTTCAACTATGTGATTGCTCATCTTTATTACAAACGTGTGGGCGGGTGGAATACGGCACCCACCGTGCTGGCGCGCGGCAACGGCTCGTGTTCCGAATATTCGTTTGTATTTATCGGCATGTGCCGTGCCGCCGGTATTCCGGCCCGTTACGTAGGCACTATTGCCAAAAGAGGAGACAACCGCGCCATCGACGATGTTTTTCACCGGTGGGTAGAAGTCTATCTTCCCAATTATGGCTGGATACCTGTTGATCCCAGCGGCGGCGACCAGCCTTCTCCCGGCGCGCAGGCTGCCCATATCGGATATGTCGCCAACCGGTATGTTATCACCACCCAAAGCGGTGGCGGCTCCACAACCATGGGATGGAATTATAATTCTAATGAATATTATTCCACAGAACCCAAGACCAATGTAGCCATCGACTATTCTGGTGAATGGCATTGACATAATAAAAAAGGAAGACAGAAACGACAGCAGACAATGATATCTGTTCCTTTTAGTATTTTTTTGAAAATGAGAAAAAAATATTTTTCAATAATTTTGATAATAATTCTTTGATTTTAAATTCAGTTATTTCTAAAGTTTAATCTTTTTGTATATTCCTCTGCTTTTAAACTCTATTAATCCATTATCTCTTAAAAATTGAAGTTGCTGTCTGATTTTATCTTTGATATAGTTATTGTTGGGGTATTTAAGTCTCAACTGATTTTCAAAAGAATAGAGTTCATTTAAAGAAAATGTGTCTTTTTGAATTGCCTCTACGCAATTCATTATATCTAAAATCCAACCTTTGCTTTTTCCTTTTTTAGTCCTTAAAAATTCTGTTCCTTTCCATTTAGACAGCACTTTTTCTTTTGAAATAATTTCTGAATTTTTGACTAGAAAAATCCTTCCATTTTCAGGCACTTTTGTAATATTAATGTTACAACCAACCCATCCTTTCCTTATTGCATTTATACCTAAAGGTTCCCTTTTAATAATTATTTCAGGAGTGAAATAGTATTTAGGAATAATGATGAAGTTATTGACTTGCCATTTTATTTTATCATAAGTTAAGAAAAAAAAGTGGGGATTCTCATCTGAATTAATTCTGTCAATCATTGTAGAATACGCTCCGTTAACTATTTTATTACCTATTTTTAATCCGTTTTTACTTTTTAATTCAAATTGTTCAGAGCAAGATTTGCAATAGAAGTCTGCAACCGGCTTATTATTTTTAAATTCGTTTAAATGATTTTCTCCACAATTAGGGCAATAACTATTGGATTTAACCCAATCTTCAGTTAAAACACGAGCAATTTGAGAGTTACTCGTATAATTATTTACTTTATCTGTATCGAATGCTAAATTCATTTAAGCAACTTTTGTATAAACAACGGTAACAATTGTTTAAACTCCTATTTCTTTTTTTTAAAAGGAAAAGATTGAGTGCTGATAACAATCCTTTTTAGGGCTATACCAAAATTATTATAATAATTTTTTATCTTTTACTTGAATTTGGATTTATGCTTCTCTAAGCTTTCACTTTCATAGTATCAAAATTTGCAAATAAATCATCAAAAAAGTTTTTGTTTGTATCTTTCCCCTTTATATCAAAATTACTTAAAACCCATTGAAAATTCTGATTGTTTAAGTTGTTACAAATCCATTTTGATCTTATCTGTTCTTTATCGCTTTATTTGTCTTGCCTCCGACCCACTTCAAAAAAGGCGCTATAAGTTTATTCCTTGCCATTTTATCCAGTCTTTATGCTTCAATTTACAAAGATAATTTAATTATTACTAACTGTCAATTCAAAGTAAGGTCCTTTTTCTTTAAAAGCCCCATCCTACAGCTGTTATTTTTTCTTAGAAGTGCAGTTTATGATAATCATAAGTCTGGCTGTCGCGAAAATTCCGGATTTTCTCAGCCAGTATTAAAAATATGGAGACATTGTTTTCCCGTAACCATTTTTCCGCGTCCGGACGCTGGTTTACTGCATCGGCAAAGATCACAAGAAAATCAAAATGATATTTCCGTAGCCAGGCATAGGCTTTGGGCTGTTTGTCAATGGCCCCGTCCAAAGCAGCAAATTGTGGAAAATTGTTTTTCAGAAGCCAGTCGGCAGCCTCATAACTCCCACGAATAGCGCTGCTCAATGCTGCCAGCTCCGGATAACCGTTTTGCAACAGCCATTGCTGGAAAGCGCCATCTCTCTCGGGGAAAGTCTCGCCAAAAGCTATCAATATTTTAGGCGGGTAGTGCAGCATTTTAAATAAAAAAGGGTGCGGAATGAAAATCCTCATCCCGTACCCTCCGGTTTTGTAACATTAATATCTGTTCAGACAATTCAGGTCGGTGAAGGCCCGAACTAATCTTTCTTTCATCGACTCTTCACCGGCACGCAACCATTTGCGCGGGTCGTAATACTTTTTGTTGGGAACATCGGCACCTTCGGGATTGCCAATCTGACTTTGCAGATAGTCGTGATTTTTGGCTTCGTAACCACGAACGCCATCCCAAAAAGCCCACTGCGTATCCGTATCAATGTTCATCTTTACCACACCGTAGGAAACGGCTTCTTTTATTTTCTCAGGTTCAGAACCCGAGCCGCCGTGGAAAACAAAGTTCACCGGATTTTCTTCGAGATGATGTTTTTCCTGAATATATTTCTGTGAATTGTGCAAAATAACCGGTTCCAGTTTCACATTTCCGGGTTTGTAAACGCCGTGCACATTTCCGAATGCTGCGGCAATGGTAAACCGAGGGCTAACTGACAACAACTCTTCGTAAGCATGATCTACCTCTTCCGGTTGCGTGTAAAGGCGGGAATTTTCGATATCCGAATTGTCCACACCATCTTCTTCACCGCCGGTGATACCCAACTCTATTTCGAGGGTCATGCCCATTTTCGACATTCTCTCAAGAAATCGTTTGGAGGTGGCAATATTCTCCTCTAACGGTTCCACCGATAAATCCAGCATGTGCGAGCTGAAAAGCGGTTTGCCATGCACCTCAAAATATTTTTCGCCGGCATCTAACAATCCTTCTACCCATGGTAGCAGTTTTTTAGCGCAATGATCGGTATGTAGAATAACCGGAATGCCATACATTTCAGCAAGTTGATGAACCTGCTGTGCTCCGGCAATACATCCGGCAATGGCAGCCTTTTCATTTTCATTGGAAATGGCTTTACCGGCAAGAAAAGCGCCGCCACCATTGGAAAACTGAATAATGATAGGGGAGTTCACCTCTTTTGCAGCTTCCATAGCCGCATTAATAGAGTTAGAGCCTACCACATTGACGGCAGGAATAGCAAAATTCTGCTCCTTGGCTATTTTAAAAATATATTGGACATCGTCGCCGGTTACCACGCCGGGTTTAATTTTGTCTGAGATTTTTACTGACATAATATTTTCTATTTTAATGATTGATTTCCGTTTACAAAATTAACAAAATAAACAGCCTCCGGGCTGCTGTTTTCTTAATTTTGATTAAATATGTTCCTGCTTGTTTGAAACCTGCTCAATATCCAGGCGTTCATCCTGAGAGTTCTTATTGGTAATTAGTTTTGACTATGAATAAGGTTACTATCAGCTTATCTGTTCGACAGTCTTAAGAAGCTCATTTTCAGAAGTCTTATCATAAAGGGAAATAGACACCAGCTGTAGGCTAATCCCTATTTTAATGCACTGAAAAATAATCGAAAGAACAATTATTTGTAGAAATATTTATTGCTGCAAGGAAACATTTCCCATAGAATCTGGTTACCATAAGGACATCCCTGGAGGGGATAAATATGAATAGCTCCGTACACATTGCGGGGAAAAAGGAAGAGAAAATCTCATAACCCTGAAGGGGTTAAACAAAAGACACATACGCATATCTATGAAATCTTTTATTGAAGTTGTTTAAAGATGGGAGTTTGAATTGGATTAAATATGTTTCTCAGGTTTTATCTTATTGAATCCCTTCAGGATTCTGTGGAAAGACGGTTTATCATCCACGGGTTTCGCCCATGGTGAATCATATTCAATCCCTCCGGGATTTTCCAAAAATGAAAAAATATTTTAAATAGATTACGTGTTATCCAATCAAATTGAAAAGGTAGCGCATTAAATTAGGAATTAGCCTTAGCCGTAATATCTTAAGACAAAAATAATGATTGGGACATGAAGAGATTTAAAGAATTTTTCTAATTTTGCGCCCGCATTGCCACGATGGTGTAAGTGGTAACACGTCTGACTCTGAATCAGAAGAGTCCAGGTTCGAAGCCTGTCCAGATGAAGTGGAAACTAAGATATGTGAACGCAAAAAGAAAATATCCGACTTATTTATTTTTGTTTCCAGCATGAATTCGACATAAGATTTACACCACCGAAAGCTTGTATCGAATTCGGGTTACTACCTTGTAGATTCTAACCTGAATAATTCATAAGTTTTTCGTCAAGAGAAGTCAAGATACGAAGAGTAAAGGTGAGCGCAGATTTTTGACTCGCAAGAATATCTATAGCTATTTCTAAAATTGGAATTGAGTATTGCCTTTAGGGCTTGTTACGAAATAACTACTCCGTTTATACTCATTCTTTTGCCCGCTAACTTTGTTAAAAAGCCTCGCCGTAGTTTTGCTATGCCTGCATTTTTTACCTCGTTATCGAACAAAATAATTTCGCCTGATTCAGAGAACTTATTTCGTAATAAGCCCTTAATCAAAGCAGTTTGGCTTCGCAATAGATCAATTTGTGAATTAATCAGGCTCAGCCGTTTTAATATATTTTTTTATTTATGTAGGGTAAAACTTTTATTTTTCTAATTTTGCGCCCGGAGAGTTGCCGGAGTGGTCGAACGGGGCGGTCTCGAAAACCGTTGTACCCGCGAGGGTACCAAGGGTTCGAATCCCTTACTCTCCGCAAAAGAAATCCCGGTCGAAAGGTCGGGATTTTTCTTTGATGAAGACAGCCTGAATAGTCCCATGCATCAGGAGGTAAAAAATGGGGTTGTATTCCTTCAGCGAATTTCATATTTGAAAGTACAGTATAAGAATTATGCTTGTACGGAAAAAAGGTTGCTGTCAATTTGAAAGCCCGCCTCATTTATTTCTTTCGCTGATCGATGCCATAATTTTTATGCATAAGTTATGCCTTGGCCAATGGATATATTCAGCAAACTCTATTTGACTACTTTATACTTTTTTGATTTTTTATAAACATGCCGTATCCAGATGGGCAAAATGATAACGCCGGCAAACAGGTAAGGATAGTACGAAATCAACCTCCAGAAGATGGCGAGTGTGGTGATCCACGCTTTATCGGGAATGAGGTCGCCGAGAAAATTGGTAAAAATATATTCGGCAATACCGCTGCCACCGGGTGTGGGACTCACCAGCAGAATAATCCACATGCTAAGCTGGCGGCCATAAATCAGGAACTGGTCGTAGAAATTTTTCGACTGTTCAAAAAAAGCCATAAAAAGAAAGTTCACCACCCAATATCTTCCTGTCCATGAGATAATCGTGGCCAAACCACTTTTAAACCAATAAGAAAACGGTTTTTTCTTAATAATTTTGGAAGTCTGAATCAGCTGATTGGCCCATTTGCGCGCACCCATCCGCCATTTTTTCAGCAACGGAAAAAGAAAAATCCAGGAGATAAAAGATTTGAACAAATAAGGATTTATAAACAAAGCATAAGCAAGAAAAAAGGTGTAAACGAGGATAACACCAAAACCAATATAAAATCCATAAATAATCTCAGAATAATGCTGTGTCTCAGGCGGAAAGATATTGTTACCATAGAAGAAATAGACTATTGGCACAGAGATGATAAAGAAAAGCTCATCGAGAAAAATGGCTGTTAGTACGACTGCAGTACTTTTTCCACCGCTAATACCCTCTTTGTAAAGGAAAAAAATAGCCGGTCCGGTTCCACCCACCACTGAAGGAGAGACTGCGGAACTAAACTCCCAGAGCATGATAATATTAAAAGCCTGCCTCCAGTTTATCCTGTAATCGGTAAGAACGATAAGGCGGTACATGTAAGCCACATCGCGTACAAACATCATCGAAAAAGCAATCACAAGAAAAAGCAGCGTATGCCAGGTAAACTGAACAAAAGAAAAAGCCTCTGCGTTAAAGTTGCGGTACAATAACCAGCCGCTCACCCCCACTCCGATAAGAATGGGGATAATAATACGCGAAGGACGAAGACTGTTTATGATTTTATCCAATGACTTTGTTTTTTCAGGCAAAGATACGCAATCTATCCTGCAAAAGTAAAATCGACATGGCTAACAGCCAAAATGACAGTCAATTATAAGTTTGACCGACATAATGGCGCAATCTATTCATTTTATCATTGTGTTTTTTTAATGGTACAGGATTTGAAAAACGTAAATCGAAATTTGATAATAAATTTAAGTATAAATCAAACTAAAAGGAGGATTAAACCATGAACTTAGTAAAATTCAATCAGTATCCGACATTTACCGACCTGCTCGAAAACATTGAAAGAAACTTTTTGGGTCGCGTTGATGAAAACAGTGGTGACATTCCTGCTGTAAACATCAAAGAAGAAAAAGACAAATTTGTGCTGGAATTGGCTGCTCCGGGCATGAAGAAAGACGATTTTAAAATTAACCTAGACAACTACCAGCTGACTATCTCTGCTGAAACCAGAGATGAGAAAAAAGAAAAAGAGGATAGCTACACGCGCAGAGAGTTCGTTTACAACAGCTTCAGCCGTTCGTTCACTTTGCCCAAATCCGTTGATATTGACAAGATTAAAGCCGATTACAGAAATGGTATTCTGGACATAGTCCTGCCGAAGAAAGAAGAAGAAACCAAGCTCACCAAGCAGATTAAAATTTCGTAAAAGTGAACGGGCACTAAGCAAAAAGTCCGGCATACGCCGGACTTTTTTTATGCTTTTCCGGATTAATCCGGTGACATTCCTTTAATGATGATATTGAGTAAATCATCGAAATGCGGCTGTAGCTCGTCATATTTATCCTGAAGAAAAAACGGAATTTCAAGCCCTTTCAACACCATAATGAATACATCGAGCAACACTCCGGTGCTTTTTTCTCTATTTTCAAACACGCTTTCCTCAATACCCTGATTGATGATGAACCGCAACTGAACTTTCTCCCAATGATCCATTTCACTACGGAGCTTGTCGATGAATTCAAAATGCTCAAAAAAGTCAGCTTTTAACGTTTCATGGTAATTTGCAGCCTGTTTCAAAACAGCCATACGGGTGAAGAGGTATTTTTTTAATTTCTCCTTTGCATTTAGATTCGTATCGGTAACAATCACCGACAACTCCTTTTTCATATGCTCAATTTCGCGGGATACCACTTCGGTGAAAAGCTCCTCTTTGCTGGCAAAATGATAGTAAAGCGAGCCTTTTGCTTTGTGCGATATTCGGGCAATTTCATCCATTGAGGTCTTGTAAAAACCATATCGGCTAAAAATTTTTGTGGCAACCGCCAGTATTTTTTCTTTTGTATTGTGCATCTTTGTCAAGCTTAAAAAGTTAAAAGCCGAAATTGACTATTTCCGTTTCAAAGTGTAAAGATACGTTTTTTGTAAAGAATATGATGATACTGACCGCAGCGATCCCCTGCTGGTCGGGATTTGCAATCCCGACTTCTGTTAGCCTGGTGATTTAAAATCACATTTCGTAATAGCACGTGTTGCAAACGCACGCCAGAAGTTTAATAAAAATTGCTACTTTTGAAACAAAAGGATTCTATTGTTATTCTTGAATAACTTTTTGAGTTTTAACAGTTTAATATTTATTATTTTGAGGAAATCATGAAAAATATTTTAATGACCACACTCGCCCTTATTTTTTCTTTGGGTTTAACACAATCTCCAAAAGAGAAATCACACAAACAATCGATAAAACTTCCCGCGTATAGCCATATCGTCATTGTCATAGAAGAGAATAAAAATTACGATCAGATTATCGGAAATCCTGCCGAACCATACATTAATAATGTTCTGAGAAAAGAGGGCGCAAACTTTACGCAAATGTATGCAGAAGAACATTTTAGTGAAGGTAATTATTTCTGGCTTCTTTCCGGCAATGATCAGGATGTAGGACATCTCGATATTATACCGACAAGATCAAATAATAAAAATTATCCTTTTAAAACCTGTAATTTAGCAGAACAACTTATAAAAAAAGGATACACTTTTAAAGGTTACTCTGAAAGCCTGCCGGCAATCGGAGATACTGTTTCCATGTATGGCTATTATGCAAGGAAACATGTCCCGTGGGTAAGTTTTGCAAATATTCCTAACGGCAAAACTATTGCATCCTCTTCCAACCTTCAGTTTAAACAATTTCCCAAAGACTTTGATAAACTTCCGACAGTAAGTATTGTTGTTCCAAACCTCATTCATGATATGCACAATGGAAGACCTCCCAAAAGTGTTCAAGACGGAGATAAGTGGCTTAAAGATGATCTAAACGACTATTACCAATGGGCAAAGACACATAACAGCCTGCTAATCATTACTTTTGACGAAAATTCGGATAAGGCACATTACTGGGGCTTTACAAATCCGGCAAGCAAAAAACAATCTGTCCGGAATAGAATACCCACCCTGTTCGCCGGTGCCCATATTAAACCCGGTAATTATGCGGAAGGAAAAGGCATTACGCATGTAAACATCCTGCGAACCATTGAAGCCATGTATGGCTTGCAAAACTGCGGGTATCAGCAGGCAAAAGCACTTAAGTTCGGAATTTCAAATGATTATGTAATTAAGGATATATTCTCCAAGTAGTGGCTGTAAGAAAACGCCAATCTCTTTCTCGCCTGAGGTAACAAGCTATTGGACTTGTGTTGCCAATCAGTCATCCCGACAATAATGTCGCGGACTCCTTATTGTCAACACTGTGTCCGCCTCGACCTTGACATTTTTTATACCCCACGAGTGAAAATATATAGTTTTCTTAGCCCCCCCGCTTCAAGCCTCCACGCTTGAAGTAGTTTTATATCCACTCAGCTCATAAATTCGCCTTCCGGTACAAGCAGATGCTCCATTTCATACCCATGAATAAATTCATGGTCAATGAATTGAGTCATCCCTACGGGACTTTAAACCTGCCTTTAAACAGACTCAGCGAAACAAATACCGGAAATGGAGCACAAGAGAAACTTACTACCGAAGCCATCTCATCAGCGTAAAGCCAGTGTTTCAGGCAAACAACCTTTCTGACCCTGTGATTCTAAAATTCGGGGGATTAAGATTCAAGTTGGATTAAGATCCAAGAAGATTGGCAACAACCTTTTCATTTATCAAATACAGAGGCAGAGATAGTAACCGGTAATTTACCTTTCGGAGCTTGTTGTTTACTTTAACGGTAGTCCCGACCTGAACAGTTGATGGTAACCCGGTATTCACGCGCAAAGCAACCTGTTTTTCTTTTTCCGCCATGAAAACGTGTAAAGATTTTAATGTGCCGGTTTTTCCGGCTTTTACTTCAATGGGAACAATCTTCCCGTTTACCTCAATCAAATAATCGATTTCCGCTTCAGAATTTCGTTTTTCCCTGTTCCAGTAATACAATTGTTTATCTACATAAAAAGGTGAAAATGAAAGGAGTTGTTGCCCGGTAAATTGTTCGGCAAGGCTACCCTCATTGGTCGTAATCAATTGTTCGATATCCAAAAGACGAAACTTTAAAAGATGATTGGCTAAGCCGATGTCTAAAAACAGTGCTTTCGATGTTTTTTCATTCACACCGTATTCCAAAGGAGGAAGGATGGCGTTTGTGCTTTTAATCAGGTGAACAATTCTGCTTTTTTCTAATAATTGTAATGCCTCTTTGACATATTCGGAACGGGACACCGGATCAATATTTACATATTTTAGTTTTTTTCCTATTCCTTTTGGGATATATCGTAATACTTTAATCAACAAGTTCTGTTCAAGCCGGGTGCCGTATTTTCCAAAGTCAAATTCCAGTGATTTCAAAATACTTTCGTGGACTTTCTCTACTTCAGATAAATTCTGCGCCTGACGATATACTTTTACCGACTCCGGCATGCCGCCGATAAAGTAATAAATCCTGATTAATCCCAAAAGCTTGTTGTGTATAAGCAAAGGGATATTTTTTTCTAACGAAAAATTTTCAAGATATTTTACAAGTTGTTCCTCATCAATGGCTGACAGAAATTCATAAAAGTTCATGGGATACATATAGGCAAATTCGACACGGCCAACAGGCATTGTAAACTTTAACCTGCTCAGCTGATGGTCTAATAACGAACCGGCCGAAATGATATGAAGTTGCGGCATTTTTTCATAAAAATAGCGCAATACGGTTATCGCTTTCGGGCAGGCCTGAATTTCGTCAAGGAAAAGCAAAGAATTTCCTTCAGATATCTTAGCCCCTGTGAATAGTTCAATAGACTCTATGATTTCGCCTACGTTATTCGTCTGAAAAATAGTTTTTAATTCAGGTGTTTCTTCAAAGTTAACTCTCACATAATGGTCAAAGTTATCCTTTCCAAATGCTTCAATGGTGAAAGTTTTACCTACCTGCCTGGCCCCTCTTACAATGAGTGGTTTTCTGTTTTTACTGTCTTTCCATTGTAATAAATAATCTGTAATTTGCCGTTTCATTATGTTTGCTGTTTTTCAGGCAAATATACAAAACATATTTGGAAAATCCCGAATTATTGTAAAAAGACAATTGTCTTTTCACGATAATTCGTCAAAACACGTTTGTCTTTCTACAAAAATCAAGTAAAATGCTTCTGAGAACGTTCATATTTTTGCAAAATAATCATTGCTGGTGGGGATTTGTAATCCCGACCTTTGTTAGCATGGCGATTTTAAATCGCCTGTTCCAAAACATTCGGGTTACAAATCCGAATAAGCAAAGTTTTTTTACGAAAATCAGGTAAAACTTTAGGCACTTCAAGCACTTCATACTTTAGGCACTTTGTTACCCCACCACCACATTCACAATGCGTTTGGGAACTACGATGATTTTCCGAACGGTTTTGCCTTCCAACCAGCGCTGGGCCTCTTCGGCGGCCAGCACGACTTTTTCTATCTCCTCTTTGGGCATCTCTACCGGAAGCTTTAGTTTGAAACGCATCTTACCGTTAAACGACACCGGATAAGCAAAACTGTCTTCTCTCAAATATTTTTCATCATATTTCGGGAAGTCCACCCTGCTAACACTCTCGTTATGACCCAGTTTTTGCCACAGCTCTTCTGCGAGGTGCGGTGCATAAGGCTCCAGCAACACGGCCAACGGTTCCAAAACTTCCCGTTTGTGGCATTTCAGGTCGGTCAGCTCATTGGCACAAATCATAAAAGCACTGACGCCTGTATTGAAAGAAAACCGTTCAATGTCGCTGCGGATTTTTTTGATGGTTTTATGTAATACTTTTAGCTCGGCTTCTCCAGCTTTTTCATCGGTAACCCGTAGCGAATTATCCTCTGAAAAATAGAGCCGCCACAGCTTATTAAGAAAACGAAAAACGCCTTCAATGCCTTTGGTGTCCCAGGGTTTGTCCTGCTCGATGGGACCCAGAAACATCTCATACAGCCGCAAGGTATCTGCACCATATTTTTCAATCAAATCATCGGGATTCTGTACGTTGTGTTTCGACTTGGACATTTTTTCCACTTCATAACCACAAATGTATTTCCCATCCTCCGGAATAAATTCGGCATCGGCAAATTCAGGCAGCCATTTTTTAAAAGCTTCGATATCCAATATATCGTTGTCCACCAGGTTAATATCTGCATGTAAAGCCTGCGTTTTGTACTGCTTGCGCAGGTTGTACGACACAAACCGGTTGGTTCCCTGAATGCGGTACACAAAACTGGAGCGGCCCTGAATTTTTCCCTGGTTTATCAGCTTTTGGAATGGCTCGTTCTCACAGGTTAGTCCCAAATCGAACAGAAATTTATTCCAAAAACGTGAATATATAAGGTGGCCGGCAGCATGTTCGTCGCCACCGATATACAGATCCACATTACGCCAGTAACGGTTAGCATCTTTGGAGAAGTATTCCTTATCATTGTGTGGATCCATGTAGCGGAGATAATAAGCACTGGAGCCGGCAAACCCGGGCATCGTATTGGTTTCCAAAGGATAGCCCTCTTTAGTCTTCCAGTTTTTGGCGCGTGCCAGTGGCGGTTCTCCCGTTTCGGTAGGCAGGTATTTGTCCACCTCCGGAAGCTTCAGCGGAAGCTCTTCTTCCGGCAACGGATAAGGCATACCGTCTTTGTAATAAATGGGGAAAGGCTCGCCCCAGTATCGCTGGCGGCTGAAAATAGCATCTCGCAGACGGTAATTAACTTTTCCCGTACCAATCCCCATCTCTTCCAGCTTGTCAATAGCGGCACGAATAGCCTGTTTCACCGGCAGCCCGTTTAAGAAACCCGAATGAATTAAAACGCCCTCTTTGGCATCGTATGATGCTTCCCATTCGGCCGGGTCAGAAGCAGTTTCGCCTTCGGCAGCAACTACCTGCACAATGGGAAGTTCAAAATGACGGGCAAAGGCAAAGTCGCGGCTGTCATGGGCCGGCACGGCCATAATAGCGCCGGTTCCATATCCTGACAACACATAATCGGCTACCCAAACCGGGATTTCTTTTCCGGTCAGCGGGTTTATGGCATAAGCACCGGTAAATTTTCCGGTTACCTTTTTCACTTCGGTCATGCGCTCACGTTCCGAACGATTTTTGGCCCATTTCACATAAGCCTCCACCTCCGCTTTTTGTTCCGGAGTAGTAATTTTTTCCACCAGTTCATGTTCGGGAGCCAGCACCATGTAGGTAGCGCCAAACAACGTGTCGGGACGAGTGGTAAAGACTTCAATACCGCCCAATCCGGATACTTCTCCTGTTAGCTGAAACGACAACGAAGCACCTTCGCTGCGGCCAATCCAGTTGCGTTGCATTTCTCTCATCGAATCCGGCCAATCTACCTTTTCGAGTCCATCAAGTAACCGTTGGGCATATGCCGTGATGCGCAGCGACCACTGTTTCATCAGCTTGCGTTCCACCGGATAGCCGCCGCGTTCAGACAAACCCTCTTTCACCTCATCGTTGGCCAGCACGGTACCCAAAGCCGGGCACCAGTTGACCATAGTTTCCGAAAGATAAGCCAGCCGGTAATGCATAAGCAATTCCTGCTGTTGATTTTCGTTCATCTGTTTCCATTGCGCAGCCGAAAATATCTCCACTTCATCACAGGCAGCTTCCACCCCGGCGTTGCCAGTCGTTTCAAATTGCTTTATCAAATCCGCCAGCGGTTCGGCTTTATCGGTTTTTTTGTTGTACCACGATTTAAAAAGCTGAATAAATGTCCATTGTGTCCATTTGTAATAGGACGGGTCGGAAGTACGCACTTCGCGATCCCAGTCGAACGAAAAACCAATTTGATCCAGCTGTTCGCGGTAGCGTTTAATATTTTTCTCCGTGGTAATTTCGGGATGGGTACCCGTTTGAATGGCATACTGTTCGGCCGGCAGTCCGTAAGCATCGAAACCCATGGGATGCAGCACGTTAAAGCCCTGATGTCTTTTGTAACGTGCATAAATATCAGACGCAATGTATCCCAGCGGGTGGCCTACATGCAAGCCGGCTCCCGAAGGATAAGGAAACATATCGAGCACATAGTACTTGGGCAGGTCAAAATTGTTTTCTGCTTTAAAAGTCTTATGCTCACGCCAGTATTGCTGCCACTTTTTCTCTATTTCCTGATGATTGTATGCCATATTCTAAGAATCTTTTCTTTTGTTATCTTTTTGAAAATCAATAACCAGCAGTCCAAACGGTCTCAATATTTTCAAGCTGCGAAATTAACAAAAGAATGGGAAATTCAGAACATAAGTAGCCAACATGGAAAATAACACCTGTTTTTGTTCTACAAAGTTTGCTGTATATGAGAAAAATTATAATTTTTCTATTGAAGTTGTTACTTTAATTCACTTTTCTGCAAAGCCAGAAGCATCCACAAGGGTGGGATTCATTTATCTGCAGTTTGTGGATGTAGGGCCATCTAACCGAATTATTCAGGCTGAGTGTCTTCCGCTGGAAACCGGCACTAATGTTGGATTTGAAAAATATGATTTTACGAAACAATCCGTTTATTTTGTCATGGGCTGAAAAACAAAACCGACCACTCTTTTCCAGGAAAAACGATCTTACATACAACCATTAATTCCATAAAAGATACCGATAAAAGATTTACCTTCGCAGAAACATCCAAAGCAAACGGTATTATAAATGGTAAACTACAACCTGCATCAGCACAGTACATTTTCGGATGGTAAAGCCGAACCGGAGGCCTATGTCAAAAAAGCACTGGAACTCGGTTTTCGCGCCATGGGGTTTACCGAACATTCGCCCCTTCCTTTTCCCACAACATTTTCGCTAAAGAAAGAAAATGCCGAGACTTATGTACGGGAAACAGCACGGCTGAAAGAATTATATCACGGACAAATTGCGCTATACCGCGCCATGGAATTTGATTTTGTTCCCGGGTTGTCTGATGATTTTGATTTATGGCGCGATAAATTACATCTTGATTATGCCATCGGCTCGGTGCATTTGGTACGTCCGCAACACGGAGATGGCCTTTGGTTTATCGATGGTCCGTTAAAAGAAAAATATGATGACGGCCTGCGGAAATATTTCGGCAACGACATAAAAAAAGCGGTTAAAACGTACTACTATCAAATTAACCAAATGATAGAAACCCAACGCTTTGAGATTGTGGCACATTTGGATAAGGTTAAAATGCACAATGCCGGACGTTATTTCAGCGAAGACGAGAAGTGGTATCGCCTGCTGGTGAGTGAAACGCTGGAACTTATCGCAGAAAAAGATCTTATGGTTGAAGTAAACACACGTGGCCTGTATAAAAAACGCTCAAACCGTCTTTTCCCCGATGATGAAACTTTGCGTCAGGTTAAAGAGAGGAATATTCCGGTACTTATTTCTTCGGATGCCCATCAACCCGATGAGCTAAATGCGTTTATGGATTATGCCGAAAAACGATTGATGGAAACGGGAATAAAAGCAGTGATGTTTTTCAACCATGGAAATTGGGAAGAGGTTCCGTTGGTATAATATTTTTTTTGTACTTTGGACAAAAATTTATCATCATGAAAAAGTTTTTCAAGATTCTGTTGTACTTTCTGCTGACAATAGTCATTTTGTTTGTGGGTTTCGTAGCTTACATCTCCATTACCGATTATCGTCCTGCCCATGTGGTCAACCTTATGAATGAAAGTAATTCCACCATTGAACCAATAGATAAAGACACTTTCAACCTAATGACCTGGAACATCGGATATGCCGGCCTTGGTGCTGAGATGGATTTCTTTTATGACGGCGGTGAGAAAGTACGGCCAACAAAAAAAATGGTTGATAAATATCTGAATGGCATAAAACATTTCGTGAGTTCGCACGACTCCATTGACTTTTGGTTTATTCAGGAAGTGGATATGCACTCGCACCGCTCCTATGATATTAATGAAGTAAAAGCAATTACCAAGGCTAAAAAGGGAAGCCATGCCATATTCGCTTTCAACTACAAATGTCCTTTTGTACCTGTTCCGTGGTATAATCCGCTGGGCGCAGTAAAAGGCGGATTAATGACATTCACTGACTACCCATACGATGAAGCAACACGGTATGCTTACCCGCTGATAGCACCGTGGCCGAACAAACTTTTTCTTCTTGACCGCTGTTTTATTCTCACCCGTTTCCCTCTCGCCAACGGCAAAGACTTGGTGATTATGAATACCCACAACTCAGCCTACATCTACGACAGTTTGTTACGGATAAAAGAGCTGAATATCTTAAAAGACAAAATGTTGGAAGAATATAAAAAAGGAAATTATGTGATTGCCGGAGGCGACTGGAATGCCAATCCGCCAAACTTCAGGCCGGCAGGTAAATTTGACGGTAATCGTTTTGTTCCCACAAAAGTGCAAATGAGCAACAAGACCTTCCCTGCGTCGTGGAGATGGGCTTACGACCCCACCGCTCCAAGCAACCGGCAGAATTATAAATCATTTGTCAGGGGCGAGAATGGAACCACCACTATCGATTATTTTATTCTTTCACCCAACGTAAAATTGCTCAAGGTAAAAACCATCGATTTGAATTTTGCTGACAGCGACCACAATCCTGTGTATATGAAAGTAATGCTGAAACAATAGGTATCCGAAAACCCTGTCAGATTCAATATGATTTTTTACAACTCCTTTTAAAATAACATGTTAAAAAAATTCACAAAAATTAAATCGCACCTGTTTTACATCTGATTTTATATTACTTTTGCACCGTATTTTCAACCAGTCGATACATCATGCAAGAGCCTTTAGTTAAAATTTTTTCCGGACGGCAAAGTCGTTATCTTGCGGAAAAAATAGTAGAAGCTTATAAAACCCAACTCGGAAAATCAGAAGTTATTTGTTTTTCGGATGGTGAGTTTCAAACTTCTTATGAAGAGAATATCCGCGGACGTGATGTATTTATTGTCCAGTCAACGTTTCCTCCGGCTGATAATATTATGGAATTGCTTATGATGATTGATGCTGCTAAAAGAGCCTCAGCGAGGAAAATTGTGGCGGTAATTCCTTATTTTGGCTATGCCCGGCAGGACAGAAAAGATAAACCACGGGTTTCCATTGGCTCTAAACTAATAACTAATCTCTTGACAACCGCAGGTATTAACAGATTGATAACCATTGATTTGCATGCCGACCAAATTCAGGGTTTTTTGGATGTTCCGGTAGATCATTTGTATGCTTCGGTGATTTTTCATCCATATTTGAGAAGTTTGAATTTACCTAACCTGATGATGGCTTCACCTGATACGGGCGGAACCCGCAGAGCAGCTTCGTATGCCAAAGGCCTTAACACTGGTTTTGCCATTTGCTATAAACAGCGCTCTAAGCCAAATGTGATAGAAAAAATGCAATTGATTGGCGATGTGGAAGGAAAAGATGTCGTGCTGGTTGATGACATTATTGATACAGCCGGAACCATCACAAAAGCCGGTAAACTGATTATGGAAAAAGGAGCCAATAGCGTGAGAGCTATGGCCACACATGCTATTTTTTCGGGAAATGCACGGGAAGTACTTGCCAATTCGCCTTTTGAAGAGGTTATCGTTACCGATACGATTCCTACTAACACAGAGAATTTTAATAAAGTAAAAGTGCTTACAACGGCTACTCTTTTTGCCGAAGTAATTAAACGCGTTGAAAATTATGAATCCATTAGCTCCCTGTTTAATTTAGGGAGTAATATTAAATAACTATTAAATTTTATAACATGAAAACAGTATCATTGAGCGGTTCTCTCCGCGAGAACGTAGGGAAAAAAGATGCTAAAAGGCTGAGAAATGAGGGAAAAGTCCCTTGTGTAATCTATGGCGGTAAAGAGCAGAAACACTTTTTTCTCGACCAGAAAGATTTTAAGAAAATCATCTTTACCCCGGAAATCTTTATCATTAAAATTGAGCTGGGTAAAGAAAATTTCGAAACTATTTTGCAGGATATTCAATACCATCCGGTATCAGATATTGTCTTGCATGCTGATTTTCTGGAACTTACACCAGGGAAAACTGTTACACTCGCTATTCCGGTACAAATGGAAGGTACATCTCCCGGTGTTATCAAGGGGGGACGGTTACAGCTCAAATTACGCAAAATACGGGTGAAAGGTTTGGTAGAAGACATGCCTGAACATATTTTACTAAACATCTCAGATCTGGATATTGGAAACTCCATAAAAGTAAAAGAAGTTCCCGGTGAGAAACTTCAGTTTCTTGATCCTGCCAATTCCGTTGTGATAAGCGTGAAAGCCGCTCGTGGTCTTTCTGAGGCAGAACTTGCCGAGGAAGAACTTGCCGAGGAAGAAGAAAGTGAAACGGAAGCTACTACTGAAGAATAATAATTCATAAGTTTTTTCATAAAGGGATAAGGCGTAAGCTTTATCCCTTTATTTTTGTCCAAATAAAGCAAATAAATCAGCCACATGAAATATCTAATTGCATGTCTGGGAAATATCGGAGCAGAGTATGCCAATACCCGTCACAATATCGGTTTTGTGGTTGCCGATGCACTTTCCGGAGACCTCAGGGGAGAATTTGAAACCGAACGCCTCGCTTCTGTTTCCCGAACAAAATACAAAGGCCGGATGCTTATAGTCATAAAACCAGCTACCTATATGAACCTCAGTGGGAAAGCAGTAAAATACTGGCTTACGAAAGAAAAAATCCCGTTGGACAAACTGCTTGTGGTACTTGATGACATAGCACTGCCGTTGGGGACGTTGCGCCTGAAAAAACAGGGAGGCGATGCCGGTCATAACGGGCTTACAGATATTATTGAAAAACTTGGAACCAATGTTTTTCCACGCCTCCGCATGGGCATTGGAAATGACTTTCCGAAAGGATATCAGATTGATTATGTGTTAGGACAGTGGTCGCACTCCTAAACTGATCTGCTTATCCCCCGTGTGGAAAAAGCAGTGGAAATCATTAAAAGCTTCGTTACTCTCGGCACTGACCGTACTATGAATCTATACAACAACAAATAAAAGAATACCCTTCTCATGTGGAACAGTGTTTCCTTAGAAAGGGGGTATGCTATCACCTTCAAAAAACCCAAATGTTCCGGAAAAAGCGATTTTAATTGCTATGCTTCCAAATTCCGACAATAAACTACACGAAACGGCAGCTTCCTGTGAAACCAACAGATATCATAAATTAGCTCAGATGTTTATTTCTGTGTCTCTTTCACGCGCATATCGCCGAGCAGCACATCCCAAAATCCAATCATACGCCCGCCAATTTGTGTTTCTTTGCGTTTTACGTAAACCGTGATATCCTTTTTGGTAGTATCCTGATAAACCAGTTGGCCTTCTTTGTTGTAGCCTTTAAATTTCTGAAAAACAGTAATGACACCCACATAAGTACCATCGGGCTGCCGTTGCAGGTCGCTTACATAATCAATTTTATACCATTCAATTTCAACTTTGCTGTAGTTGAGACGCATCAGGCGTTCAAAGTATTTACGAACACCATAGTAGTTAATCTGTGGTCTAAGTAAAGAAGAAACGCCGATTTCAGATCCTTTCATAAAAAGTTCTTCGGCACGGTCAATCACACGGTTTGCCTCGCTCCACGGCGTATCTTTACTGCCTATGGTGGTAATATATTTACTCAGGTCGCGAACTTTCTCCAGCGCAAGGCTGTCAATAGCCTGTTTTCTTTTCGGGTTAAGGGTTTCTTGTGCTGTCGCCGGTAACACCATGAGTATTCCTAACAGGAAAAAAATAGAAAAGGTTATGTTTTTCATTGCACTTATTTTTTAATGAGTTCTAATTCTGAAATTTTTCCTTCGGTATTTCTTTTTACAGATTCTACTGCAAAGTGGTACGACTTTATATCTTTAAGATAGTTCAAAAAACGGGAGGCTGTGGTGGGACGATCATAGTCGTTTACGCCATCCACCTGATCTATGATGATCAACACCGGTACATCTGGTGTGGCAAAAAGTTGAAGTACCTGCTCTATCTCTTTGTCCGCTTCATCATAAGAGCCGGCATGAGCAATAGTTGCAAATTTTTCATTGATGATGTTGAATTTTGCCCGTTCAGCTTGTTTTTTAGCGGCTTCTTCTTTTCTCAGTCGTTCCTCCTCCGCTTTTCGAACAGCTTCTGCTTTTTCGGTATTCAACTTGTCCCCTACTTTTACAATCAGGTCTTTTACATCCTGATCATCAATATTGTACGATTTAATAGTGTCCAAACGTTTAAATTGTTAGTCCAATGTCCAGTTGGTAGTACAGTTTAACATAGCCATCAGGTCCTTTTTAGCTTGCTGAACTTTGGTGTTATAGGCTGCTGCAGCTTGTTCTTTGGCCAGTTTTTTCTTGCTTTGGCAAGAAGAAAGTCCCCCAAAAGTTATTCCGGCAAGCAGGATAATCAACATTATCCGGGGGAATTTTATCAGGTGTTTTCTCATTCTGTCTTTACTTTAAAATGTTTTAAAAATTAAGAGACAAAAATAGCAAAAAAAACATGAATATAACTGTTAAATAGTTTTAAAATATTGAAAATAACGAATAGTAACTCACTGATACTGTGTAATGTCAATAATTCTTTATTTTCCTCACAATTTCCGTTTGTACATTCTTTGGAAATTACTAATTTAGCCCGGTCGTATGGTAGCAAAAGAAGAACAATATTACAAAAGGCGCATTAACACAGCATATTTTACCTCGCTCGTCAGTATTATGCTGGTGTTGTTCACGCTGGGGTTTCTTGGTCTATTGATTGTGCATGCCAAAATATTGTCTAATTATATCAAGGAAAACATTGGTTTTGAAATCATTATAAAACCCGGTGTTAAAGAAGCTGATGTCATTCGTTTGCAGAAACAGTTGGATACACGCAATTACGTTAAAACCACCGAATACATAACTAAGAAAGAAGCACTTGAACGTTTGAAAAAAAGTCTCGGAGCTAATTTTGTGAACTTTTTCAGAAAAGGAAATAATCCATTACTTCCATCCATCGACGTGAGATTCAATGCTGAATGGGCTAACAATGACAGTATTGCGAAAATTGAAAAGCAACTCCTTGCAAAGCCTTTCATAAAGGAGGTTTATTACCAAAAATCGTTGGTGCAGGAGATTGATAAAAATCTGAGCAAGATCACATTGGTTTTGTTGGTTTTGAGTGCTGTTTTGCTGATAATTGCCGTTACATTAATGAACAACAGCATCAGGCTGACCATTTATTCAAGACGGTTTGTGATAAAGAGCATGCAACTCGTAGGTGCCACGCGGGGATTTATTCGCCGGCCTTTTGTGTGGAGAGGTATGTTACAGGGGTTTTACAGCGCCGTTATTGCTTTATCTTTACTAACAGCTGTTTTGATCATCGCCCGTGAAAACATGCCGGAGTTAGCAGCCATCGAGAGTACCAAGATGATAGGTTTTGTTTACGTGTTTGTTATATTGCTTGGCATGGCTGTTACGGGATTTTCCACATTCCTCTCTGTAAGCCGTTATCTAGACATGAATAAACAGAAACTGTATTTTTAGTTTCTATCATATTTTTTCATCTTGTGACAATCAAATTAATCAAATGGACTTCCGATTTGCTGGGATTGTTTTTCCCTAATAGCTGCCGTCTGTGTGGAAAAACCTTACATCAGCAGGAATAAATTTTATGTACAACTTGTCTTTATAAGCTGGCACGTACGAATTTTCAGTACGAAGTTCAGAATCCGGTTATGGATATCTTCAACGGCCGGCTTCCTCTTTTCTCTGCTACCTCATTTCTTTTTTTCAGCAAGGGAGGAGAAACCCAGCAGTTGATTCACAAATTAAAATACAAAGGCCATAAGGAAATCGGTCTTTATCTCGGCAGGATGTTTGGAAACCAACTGAATGGCAGTGAATTATTCCGCACTGCTGACATTATCATTCCGGTTCCCCTGCATCCGAGAAAAGAACACAAACGCGGATATAATCAAAGCCTTATGATTGGCGAAGGTATGGCTTCACGTATGAATGCCAGAGTTTTTCCTGATGTGCTATACCGGAAAATTCACACCTCTTCGCAGACAAAAAAATCGCGTTATGAGCGTTGGGAAAATGTAAAAGACACTTTTGAGATTAAAAAAGGAGAGCGTCTTGAGAGAAAACATGTGATTTTAGTGGATGATGTTATTACCACCGGCGCCACATTGGAGGCTTGTGGTAACAAACTGTTGGAAATTCCCCATATCAGGTTGAGCATTGCTTCGCTTGCCTATGCACAGGGATAGCCAATAATTTTAGCCTGGTCATTGCCGTATCTTATCCCGCATGTAATCTAGCGTGGTGGGAATAGTGTCCTGAGGTCGTCCCAGCTTTATCATTTTGCGATTATACATTTTGCGGTTGTGGATGAGTCTTCGCTGAATGACAGCCCTCTCGTTAAGTAGATCATATAACGATTGTATCGGACTAAACAGAGAAAAACTTCCCTGTCTCGCTCTATACAAAAGCGGTCTTTTATTCAGGTCTTCCGAAATATCATAACTGCTTTTGGCCGGTGTCATATGAATAATCATCTGAATGAAAGTATCGTAATCCCAAAAAGCGTGTATAACAATTTCATGAATCAAAATCGTATCAATTGCCATATAAAAAGTAATGGGTTGCTTCAACTGCAAAATACTGTCGGTAATGGGGATGATACGTGTATCGTAACCCAAAGAGGAGAGCATAATGGAGTCATTTCGCGTTACGGTGATATAAAACCGGCCGGCAGTGTCGCTAAAACAACCGAGATAATTATCGCGACTAAAGATTTGAGCATCAGAGATTGGACGTGATGTGTCGCTGCTCATAAGCAGGCCATAAATACCCACAATATTGACGTTTTCCGTCTGAGCATGTAACCTGTTTTGTGTGGCAAAAACCAAAAAAAGAAGGAAAACAAACGAGGAAAATGCAAAATAGGGTCTGATATTTACCGTTTTAATCAAATTTATCTTTAAAAAGTTTTGAAATACGAAGATATAATTTAAATTAGCAGCTTATTAAAAATTTGTACGATTCATATCATAATAATTCTTAAACAAGAGAATTACTGTTTTATAGGAGTCATTTTTCAGAAAATTCATTATCAATAAAAATAATTTACCATGAAAAAATTTACTACAAAAAGTATTCTTATTTCTCTTTTTGTGCTGTTGTTTACACTAAGTGTTACGGCTCAGGAAACCGGAAAGAAGGAAAGTAAAAAGTCTAAAAAAGAGAAAACGACCAAAACCGATAAGGTTAAAAAAGGATGGAATCTTGGAGCTTTACCGGTGGTTTCATTTGACAGTGATTTGGGCTTTCAGTATGGAGCTCTTATGAACCTGTATGATTATGGTGATGGTAGTTTGTATCCCAATTATTTTAGATCACTGTATGTTGAAGTGAGTCATTATACAAAAGGTAGTGGGATTTTCAGGGTTAATTACGATACGAGGAAACTGATTAAAGGGATTCGTGTTTATGCTGACCTGAGTTACATGCCTGATCAGATTTATGCTTTTTACGGATTTAATGGTTATGATGCCGTTTATAAACGCACATGGACTGATCCGGACGCAGCTACTTACAAAACAAAAGTTTTTTACCGGTACAAAAGAAAGTTCTTCCGTGCAAAAGTGGACTTTCGCGGTAATTTTAGTAACAACAAGTTGCACTGGGTAGCCGGTGTGGGGTTTTATAGCATTAAAGTTCTTCCGGTGGACCTCACTAGATTAAACAAAGGGAAAGATGCTTCGGACATGCTCCCCGATACTGCCGGTCTTTATGATAAATACATTGACTGGGGAATTATCCCACAAAGTGAAAAAGATGGAGGTGTTTTCACTGTATTTAAAGCAGCTTTTGAATATGACAGCCGCGACAACGAAGCAAATCCTAACAAAGGAATTTGGTTTGAAACAGTGCTGGCTGCTGCTCCCGGTTTTACTTCAAACATGAATTCGGGATTCTTAAAGCTTTCTATTACACAACGGCAATACATCACACTGGCCAAAAACACGCTCTTTTTTGACTATCGTCTTGGTGCTCAATTTACCTTGGCCGGAACAAGCCCGTTTTATGTGTCACCACTTTTCTTCTATGCTCATTCTGCCAAGGCTTATAACGAAGTTTTGGGAGGAAGCGGAAGCCTGAGGGGTATCCTTCGTAATCGTATTATAGGTAATGGCATTGCTTTTGGTAACTTTGAACTCCGCTGGAAATTTGTAAAGTTTATGATTGGTAGTCAAAACTTCTATCTTGGCACTAACATGTTTTTTGATACCGGTATGGTTATTCAAAAAACAGACGTGAATACCAGCAATATTCCGGCAGGAGTAAAAAAAGAGGATTATTTTAAATCGGGAGCTGAGAAATTACACAACAGTGCCGGCATCGGCCTGAAAATAGCCATGAATGAAAACTTTATAGTTTCTGTTGACTATGGCAAAACCTTCGATGCTCAGGACGGAACACACGGCATTTATATCGGTTTGGGATACCTGTTCTAAAATAGAGAAGCAGGGAAATCTAAAGCTTTTCAAAAGCATTTCTAATATTTAATGCAATCTCCTCAAATTCAGCTTCTTTAAGCTTGAGTTTGGGGAGTTTGAAGTCTATGTCGTAAAGGCCATCCAGGGGAATGAGATGAATGTGTGCGTGAGGTACCTCCAGCCCAATGACGGCAACTCCTATACGTTTACAGGGGATGACGGTTTCGATAGCCTTGCCCACCTTTTTAGCAAAAGCAAACAGCCCTGTGTATAAAGGTTCCTCCAAATCGAAAATATAATCCACTTCTTTTTTTGGAATGATAAGTGTATGCCCCTTTTTCAGTGGAAAAATATCGAGAAAAGCATAATAATCTTCCGTTTCAGCTATTTTGTAGGAAGGAAGTTCTCCGTTGACGATTTTTGTGAAAATACTTGCCATGGCTCTCTTTTTGTTTTCACAAAATTACAAATATTTGGAGAAAATGCTCAATTGGAAAAATAATGACTGGTAAGCATGAATGCTCAAAGCTGAACTCAGGTTATTATTTCAAAGCATGAAATACCAAAAGTGGTATAGTCGTCTGGAAAAGAAACTTTTGCGTTACACTCGGTGTGTAAAAGCGTGAAATCAGGCTATGATGATGAGTAGTCATGGCAACAAGGTCAATTTTCTTTTCTTTGATAAAATCCTCCAGCCCAAGCTGTGGGTCAAGACACTCAAGCAGGCCACATTCAAGGTTCTTTACGCTTAACGTCTCCGTTACAAAAGCTTTAACCTTGTGCATATAAACCTCTTCTTTTTTGTCAATTTCCTCCGAAACATGGACGCAATAAATATCCGATTTAAAAGGATTTACGAATGTGGCCAGTTTGCTCAGCGCCCAGTAATCGGAACGGTCGAGATTGGTGGCATACAGTACTCTTTCAGGTGCTTTAAAGTTGCCGGCAGAAAAATCTTTCGGTACGGCAAGTATCGGAATGCCGGCTTTTTTTATCACTTTGGCTGTAACGCTGCCAAACGACCTGAACCCCTCCAGCTCACTACCCCGCGTGCCCATAATCACAATACCTGGTTTGTATAATTTAATATACGCCAGAATGGTAGAAACCGCATTACCTTTCACAATATCATAAAACACGTTCACCCCCCGGATTTTGTGTTGTTTTAATATCTTTTTCAGCTTCTCGGAAAAAGCTTTCATGTTGGTGGCCGTTTCCTTCTCCACTTCAAAACCTACATCATCGAAACTTACAGTAACGTTAAAACTATCTAATTGTGAAAAGGGAACCACACCCGGATCAAAATAGACATTTAATAATTGCACATCGGCTTTCATTTTGGCAGCAATTTGCAAAGCGTACAAAGCAGCATTTTCGGCATGTGGCGTAAAGTCATACGGCACTAAGATCCGCCGGGCAATAAGCATAAAGTCCACCGCCTCCTGCTTATCTTTGCCATAAGCCGATTTAAAAGTCTCCCAAACTGAAACAGCCTTTTCCAAATCATCCGCATTGATGATTACCTGAACACCGCCCGGACCTTCTTTCATCCGGTTGGTATTTGTCATAAAACTCTCTATACCTTTTTGCTCCAGCCGTGCGCTCAGCAGTTGTGCCCGCATATAAGTCAGCGTGGCGAGGGTGATGAATTCATTTTTCATAGCTATACCGGTCAAAAAATCAGGTAAATATAATAAATTTAAGGAGAAATTCCAAATGGAGTTTGCTTAGAACTAAAATATTTATGGAGAAAGGATGATACTTCTTGCCGAATTTACAAGAAGTTAAATGGTTTTTGGTAAAACGATTCCCGAGTTAAATATTACTAACTTCTCCCAGTCAATGGCCCCGTTGATATCACAAAAACGAGTGCTAAATTCTCTTGTAAACTTGTTAATCATATGTGAATAAGATTCTATAAATTCATCGTTCTTTTCTTTTGCTTTATACCCCAACGGTTCGATAATCTCTGTATAAAGATATGGATTACCAGATATAAATTCCCAGAATACCTGCCCGCAATACTTAAAATAGTCTCCTTTGTCAAGATGAATGTTGTGTCCGTAACAGCAGCCGTTTACAGCTATAATATTAAGTCCCGAATTGCTTGTTCTTAAAGTTCTTTTGGCAGTTTTAAAATCGGAAATCATTTTTGCTATCTGGCTGCTGTTTCCCCAATTAGGGCCTGATTTAATATTAACAATATATCGTCTATCTTCATTATTAAATTCCAGGTCGATGCCGACAATTCCCGATTTCCAACCACCATAAACAGATTCGTTAATGAATATAGCCAATCCCTCTAACCAGTCTCCAAAAATAGTTTCTTCATTTGAAGAAATGTGGGCATCTACCAATCCTTTAATAATTTGTTCAGCTGTAAGTACATATTTTGCCTTGAAAAGGTAAGGATTTTTCCTTTTTAAAACTTTTGACAGACTTAAAGTATCAAGACTTGATATCCTTTTACTATGAAAATTCCCGATGTTTTTTTCAACGTACTCCGATACGATTTTTAGATTTAGTTTTTTCATACTTTACTTTTGGATCTAATAAATAAAGCTCAACCGGCTGAAGTTCTTTTTTAACTATTTCAATATAATCGGGAATGATTTCAATTCCAATGGAATTCCTTTTCATTCTTTTTGCCACAAGATTTGTTGTTCCGGACCCCATAAAAGGGTCAAGTACGGTATCTCCCTCTTTGGTAAAAAGTTTAATAAACCATTCCGGAAGGCCTTCAGGAAAAGCAGCGCTGTGGTTCTTGTTGTTACATTCTGTGGCAAGATGCAACACATTTGTCGGATAAGCCAGTTCTCTGTTTAGCCAATTGGAAATGTTTTTTCCAAACCCGCTCCCTACCTTGGATTCATCCCTTTTTTTATCCGTATCACTTAGTTTCTTTAGTCTCTTTTTTGCCCAATCTCCCATAGGAACCATTACTTCCTCCTGATACATATTAAATTTTTTATTCTTATTAAATTGGAGAAGTCTTTCCCATGAATCTCTGAAACGGTTGGGCCATTTACCGGGATAGCTGTTCTTTTTATGCCAGATAAATTCCTCTGTCCAAAGCCAACCCTGTTTTTTCATTTCCAGAATAAGTTCCAGGACATAAGTGCTTCGCTCCCCGTTCACAACTTTTTCTTTGATATTTAAAACAAAAGTACCGGTCGGTTTTAAAACACGCAATAACTGTTCTCCAATGGGCAGAAACCAATCCACATAATCATTGGGATGAACTCCTCCATAAGTGGTTTTTCTTTGGTCGGCGTAAGGAGGCGATGTAAAAATCAAGTCTATACTATTTTCAGGAATATCTTTTAATATTTCCCTGCAATCACCTAAAAACAAATCGGTCTTAACTTCCATAATACAAAAGTACAACGCTTAAAGCTTGGTTTGAAAAAAATCTACATAGTTTTTAATATTTCCGATAATAACCATCCCAAACAAAGGTAACGAGGGTGATGAATTCGTTTTTCATGGTTACACCGTCAAAAAAACCAGGTAAATATAATAAATCCTGCAAAGTATGGCAACTGCTATGGATGATTCGTTAATTTTGCAGCCTCATTTTAAGGAAATTATGACAGCTAAGAAAAGACCACAACGGCCACAAAAAGAAAAGAAATCCTATTCAAAATCAGACAGGCCGAAGCAGTGGAAAAGAACTGAAAAGCCGAAAAAAAAAGCAGGAAAAGAGGAAAAGTCCGGCGAAGGCATTCGCCTGAATAAATATCTTGCTAATGCCGGAGTAGCTTCGCGCCGCGCAGCCGACCAGCTTATAGAAGGCGGTGCGGTAAAAATCAACGGAGAAGTAGTTACACGCCTGGGTACCAAAGTTATGCCCGGTGACAAAGTACAGTTTGGCGGACAAACGCTGAAGCAGGAGAAGCCACGTTACTTGTTGCTCAACAAACCCAAAGGCTTTCTGACTACCTCCGACGATCCGTTTAACCGGCGCACAGTAATGAATCTTGTGGAAAAAGCCTGCCCGGAACGTATTTATCCTGTGGGCAGACTCGACCGTAACACAATGGGCCTGTTGTTGTTTACGAACGATGGTGAACTGGCTAAAAAGCTGATGCATCCCAAATTTAATATCAAAAAGATCTATCATGTCTTTCTTGATAAAAACCTTACCAAAAGCGATATGTACAGCATTGCCGGAGGTCTGGATCTTGAAGATGGAAAAGTAGCCCCTGACAGTATTGCTTATGTAGCCGGCGCAGAGGATAAGAAACAAATCGGAATAGAATTGCATTCCGGTAGAAACCGAATCGTCCGCAGGATCTTTGAGCATCTCGGCTACCAGGTGATTAAGCTGGACCGTGTCTTTCTCGCCGGCCTCACCAAAAAAGACCTTCCACGCGGAAAGTGGCGTTTCCTTACGGACAAAGAGGTAAATATGCTGAAACGGCTGGGATAAAAATGGAATAATGAATGATAACTTCGCTCATTCGGATTACAAATCCGTATGTTCCGGACACCGGGATTTGCAATCTTTCATCAACTGGCATACTAATAAAAACAGGATGCCCCCCACAATTCACAAATCCTGATTTTATCATTTCACCAGTTTTCGTATTTTTGTTAGTCATAAATGGAAGATGGAAAATCACATAAAAAAAGTGCCATCAGGGTAAATGCCGGCGTGGAGAAACCAGAAGCTGTTAATCCTTTGCTGCAGCAAAAACCGGATAAGTTCAGAAAAAGTCATATAAATCCACGGGAGTATTTCAAAGGCATCAAAACCGGCGACCGTGCTTTGCTTAGCCGGGCTATTACACTAATAGAAAGCACTCTGCCCGAAGACCGCGAGACTGCCGGCGAATTAATCCGGTTGTGCCTTCCCCTTTCGGGAAAAGCATTACGCCTTGGCATTACAGGCGTTCCCGGTGTGGGGAAAAGCACTTTTATCGAAAGTTTCGGACTTTATCTTATCGAAAAAGGGCATAGGGTGGCTGTACTCACCATCGACCCGAGCAGTATGCGCAGCCGTGGCAGCATCCTTGGCGACAAAACACGCATGGAAAAACTGGGCATCAACGAACAGGCTTTTATCCGTCCTTCGGCCAGCGCCGGTACGCTGGGCGGTGTGGCCCGCAAGACACGTGAAGCCATGATCCTGTGCGAAGCAGCCGGCTACGATATTGTTTTTGTTGAAACGGTAGGTGTGGGTCAGTCAGAAACCGCGGTTGCCCAAATGGTTGACTTCTTCCTGCTGCTGATGCTGGCCGGCGGTGGCGATGAATTGCAGGGAATAAAACGCGGCATCATAGAGATGGCTGACCTTATCATTATCAACAAAGCAGATGGCGAAAATAAAAATAAAGCCAACCTCGCCAAACGCGAATATGAAAATGCCCTACATCTTTTTCCGCCGATTCCCAACGGTTGGCAACCCTCAGTGATGACCGCTTCTGCACTCTACGGTGAAAACCTGACGTTGGTATGGCAGCAGATTGAAAAGTTTCTCCGGCTGACAAAAGGAAACGGCTCTTTTGATGAAAACCGCAAGAGCCAGGATTACAACCTGTTTGAAGAGACCATCCACCAAACCATTCATGATCATTTTTTCCGGCATCCGGAAATCAAAAAACAATTGGTAAAATACAAAACTCAAATTCTGAATCGGCAATTGTCGCCTTATGAAGCTTCTCAAAAACTGCTGGATTTTTATTTCGGATTGTTCTCTTAAACTTTCGCCAAACGAAATTTTTTTAAAATTCTATTCAGTCGAATAGAATCTCCGTACGCTTTGAGTTGGACAATTTGAAATCGCCTGACCACAAGAAAGAAAGGAGATCTCCTTTGCCAATAATATTTTCAGCTAACAACCAAATTCATCTTTCCGACCTTCATCAGAACTGTTCGCTACCGGACAATAGTGTTCTGTAACCAAACAAATACAACACTGCTTTCTCCCCAAAACAAATACATTAAAACACTTTATTACAGCTATTTACAATTTATGGCACGTTTATGGTTACCATAAAGTCAGAACTTAAAAAAATAAATCATGAAAATCATAAAAACATATTTTCCCGTCTTACTGATACTCCTTTTTACGGGGGTCGGTATTCTGAGTGCTCAGCCTGAAAAAAATCAGGATGAATATCTAAACACCCTCCTTCGCAGTGATGAAGAAGAAAATGTAAATGACATTCCTTTCAACACGGCAGCCATCGCTTCTGAAGCCTTGTTTCATAAATTGGTTAAAACCACTTTTTCGCGTGAGCAGGAGAAACGCATCAACGACATTCCCTTCAACACGCGGGAGATTGCCGAACAGCATCTTTTACAAGAAAAATACAAATCAATTTTTAAGGAAAAAGAGGAAGCTTACATTGATGACATTCCGCCAGCCATTCTGAAGGGGATGAAAAGCTATCAGCAGAAACTGCTGACGAGTACAATAAAAAAGTAAAGTGAGTGATTGATAATTTTTTGTTAAATTAACATTTTCTGATGCCCCGCCTCACGGTGGGGCTTTTTTGTTTACCACCGCTTTCCATATCTTTGCGCACTTTTAAATTTTGAATAAAAATAACCTAATATGGTCTCTTTCGATCGTTTTACCCTGCACAACGGTTTGCAGGTTCTGGTTCATCAGGACAAAACCACGCCCATAGTGGCGATGAATATTTTGTACAAAGTCGGTTCGCGCGATGAATCTCCCGACAAAACCGGATTTGCTCATTTGTTTGAGCATCTTATGTTCGGCGGCTCGGTAAACATCCCGCAATTTGATAAACCTTTGCAAAAAGCCGGCGGTCAGAACAATGCATTTACCAACAGCGACTTTACCAACTATTACCTGACCCTGCCCAAAACAAGTCTGGAAATGGCTTTCTGGCTCGAATCTGACCGCATGTTATCTCTGAATTTCAGCCCGAAAAGCCTTGAGGTACAGCGGCAGGTGGTCATCGAAGAATTCAAACAGAATTATCTGAATCAGCCATATGGCGATGTTTATCTGTTGCTGAAACCGCTGGTTTATAAAAAACATCCCTACCGCTGGAACACCATCGGGAAAGACATTAGCCACATCCAAAAAGCCACCATGCAGGACGTAAAAGCTTTTTATAAAAAATATTACAATCCCGGCAATGCCATTCTTTGTGTGGCTGGTGATGTGGATACTGAAAACATTAAGCAGCTAACTGAAAAATGGTTTGGCGAGATCCCTTCCGGGAAAGAGCTGCTGCATCGCTATCCGCTTGAGCCGGAACAAACAGAAGCTCGTTCGCTTACCGTGGAACGCGATGTGCCGCAAGATGCTTTTTACATGGCCTGGCACATGCCGAAACGGACAGATAAAGCTTATTATGCTTGTGATTTGCTTAGCGATGTTCTCTCCAACGGCAACTCTTCGCGCCTTTTTCGACAGCTCGTCAAAGAGAAACAGCTGCTTTCGGAAGTCAATGCTTACCTCTCCGGCGATTTGGATGGCGGCATGTTTCTCGTTACCGGAAAGCTCTATCCGCAGGTAACTTTTGACGAAGCCGAAAAAGCCATTATGAAGGAGTTGAACAAACTGACCATCGAAAATGTCCGGGAAGAAGAGTTGCAGAAAGTGAAAAACAAAGCAGAGGCCGCATTGGTATTTTCTGAAATTTCGGTGCCTGGCAAAGCCATGGCGTTGTGCTACTATGAGATGCTCGGTGATGCCAAGCTGTTCAACAGCGAAGCCGAACGCTATCAGGAAGTACAGGCTGATGACATTCGCGAGGCAGCTGCTCACTTGTTTAATCCCGTCAAAAAAAATGTGTTGTATTACAAAGCCAGAAAGAAATTATGAATAAAATAATTAACCCCGACAGAACAACAATGCCAAAACCGGCCGATTTTGAAATGCTGAGACTTTCCACTCCGGAGAAAATCACGTTGGATAACGGAACTTCGGCCTACCTTATCCATGATAAAAATCAGGAGGTTACGCGCCTCGATTTGGTTTTCGATGCCGGAACCTCTTTTCAGGATCAAAAATTACAGGCATCTGCTGTCAACGACTTACTCGCCGAGGGAACCCGCCATTACTCCTCATTTCAGATTGCCGAAATACTGGATTTTCACGGTGCTTATACCGATTATTTTCTTACCAAAGATACGGCAGGTATCACGCTGTTCGGTCTCACAAAATACTATGACCGACTGCTGCCGCTTATGGGTGAATTGATTATGGAAGCTGTCTTTCCCGAAGAGGAACTTGCCATTTATACCGACCGGAAAAGGCAGGAATATCAGGTCAATATTCAAAAGGTAAGTTTCCTTGCTTCACAGGCTTTTAATAAACTGCTTTTCGGTGAGAAGTCGGCTTACGGACAGATAGCGGAAGCCAAAGATTTTGGAAAACTCACCCGTAATAGTCTGCTGGATTTTTACCAGCGTCGTTACCGTGATTTTTATGTTATTGTCAGTGGAAAAGTGGATAAAACAGTGTTGCAAATCCTCAACCGGATTATGGGGGCTTTCCCAAAACCGACACAGCAACCGGAAGCCCTAAACAGAGATTTTGTGCTTCCCGAAGCCAAGCATTCTCTGTTTATTGAAAAAGAAAATGCGCTGCAGTCGGCTTTGCGGACAGGAGCGCTTAGTATTGCTCATCTGCATCCCGATTTCCCCGGACTTAACCTGCTGAACACCGTGCTTGGCGGTTATTTCGGCTCACGACTTATGAGCAGCGTCAGGGAAGAAAAGGGCTATACTTACGGCATATTTTCAATGCTGAAAAACTATCGACATGCCAGCATTTTTGGTATAGCTACCGAAGTTAATGCCCGGCATACATCCGCTGCATTGCAGGAAATCAAATTTCAAATGCGCCGGTTGTGTGAGGAAAAGGTCGGTGAAGACGAACTGAAAACTGTGAAAAATTATGTGTATGGTTCATACCTACGCAACTTCGATGGTGCCTTTCAGCTTGCCGAAAGGTATAGAAACAGCGCCGAGCTGAAAATTCCTTTTTCTTTTTACAAAGAGAGTCTGGAACAGATGATGAAGCTCACCCCGGACGATTTGCTTGTTCTCGCCGGTAAATATCTTAACCCCGACAACATGAAAACGCTGGTGGTGGGTAATGTTTCGGAGTTGACCTGATTTTGTTTCCGGCCTTTCATGTCTTTGTCAACCTAAAAGGTCGATAAACGTACCCGAAAAATTCTTTTTTAGTTTATTGCCCGGCTTTTTCTACTTTTGCACCCTCAAATTTCACCCATGGTTAACAAAAAAGAGATAGCACGCAGACGTACCTTTGCCATTGTCAGTCATCCGGATGCCGGGAAAACCACATTGACAGAGAAATTGTTGCTTTACGGAGGTGCAATTCAGATTGCCGGCGCGGTGAAATCCAATAAAATCCAAAAAACTGCCACCTCTGACTGGATGGAAATTGAACGGCAACGAGGAATCTCTGTGGCAACTTCCGTGATGGGTTTTGAATACCGCGACACAAAAATCAACATCCTCGACACCCCCGGCCACCAGGATTTTGCCGAAGACACTTTCCGTACACTGACGGCTGTGGACAGCGTGATTGTGGTGATAGATGTGGCCAAGGGCGTGGAACCTCAAACCGAAAAGCTGGTCAAAGTCTGCCGAATGCGAAAAACACCCATTATGGTGTTTATCAATAAGTTGGATCGCCCAGGCAAAGATGCTTTCGAGTTGCTGGACGAAATTGAAAAGAAGTTAAATTTGAAAGTTACGCCGCTGAGCTGGCCCATTGGCATGGGAAGCACTTTCAAAGGCGTTTACAATATTTATTACAAAAACCTTCAACTGTTTTCTCCCGGACGGCAAACCATCGGGGAGAGCATCCGGTTTGACGACCTGGATAATCCTGAGTTAGAGGACTATCTTGGCGATGACGCCGGAATTCTGCGTGAAGAGCTGGAACTGGTGCAGGGTGTTTATCCATCGTTTCAGAAAGAAGATTATCTTTCGGGAGAGATTTCACCGGTATTTTTCGGTAGTGCGCTGAACAATTTTGGGGTGAAAGAATTGTTGGATGTTTTTATTGAAATAGCACCCGCACCGCTGGGGCGTGAAAGCGACAAGCGATTTATAGAGCCTGATGAAGAGGCCTTTTCGGGCTTTGTGTTTAAAATCCATGCCAACATGGACCCAAAACATCGCGATCGCATTGCTTTTGTACGGGTGGTTTCCGGAATCTTCAGGCGGAATACCAACTACCTGCATGTGCGTCAAAAACGAATGCTGAAATTTTCCAGCCCGACTGCATTCATGGCACAGAAGAAATCGGTGGTAGAAGCTGTTTATCCCGGCGACATTGTGGGCTTGCACGATACCGGTAATTTCAAAATCGGGGATACCCTTACCGAAGGGGAAGTTTTACTTTTTAAAGGAATACCCAGTTTCTCGCCGGAACTTTTCCGCTATGTGGTGAATGCGGATCCCATGAGGTCTAAACAGCTTGCCAAGGGTATTGACCAACTCATGGACGAAGGCGTAGCACAGCTTTTCACAGGAAAACAAAGTAACCGAAAGATTATCGGAACTGTAGGGGCTTTACAGTTTGAAGTCATCCAATACCGGCTGGAGCACGAATACAACGCCAAATGTCGCTATGAGCCTATTACACTGTACAAAACCGCCTGGTTTATCAGCGAGAACAAAGAACAATTGGAAGATTTCAGAGCACGCAAGCGGGGACAAATTGCCTTAGACAAAGAGGGCAGGGAAGTTTTTCTCGCCGACTCACCTTTTTCGTTGCAGATGGCACAGGAGAAATATCCGGATATTCAGTTTTATTTTACCTCGGAGTTTTAGTTTTCCGGTCGGTTTCTCTTTTCATTTACCATATTATTCGTTATCAAAAAATTATTCACGATAAAGATGACAAACTTTCCTGTTTTTAAAGAAGTTCGTTTATCTTTGATTGGAGAAAAAAAGTTAACCTATGAACACACTTGAGCAATTAAAGAAATATACCACCGTAGTTGCCGATACCGGTGATTTTCAATCTATTGAAAAATATAAACCACAGGATTCCACCACCAATCCGTCGTTGATTTTACAGGCAGCCCTGAAGCCAAAATACAAATGGTTAATGGATGATGCCGTAAATTATGCCAAAAAAACAAAAGGAGACGAAAAAAAGAAGTTGCGGGAAGGGTTAAAGAAGACTTTTGTAAATTTCGGAACCGAGATTTTAAAAATTGTTCCCGGAAGAGTTTCCACTGAAGTTGATGCCCGGCTTTCGTTTCGGATTTACGACACAATATTTTTTGCCAAAGGGTTGATTCGTATGTACGAAAAGGAAGGAATCTCACGCGACAGGGTGCTCATAAAAGTAGCTGCCACATGGGAAGGTATCCAGGCTGCCGAAATACTCGAAAGAGACGGAATTCATACCAACCTGACTTTACTCTTCTGCCTCACACAAGCCATCGCTTGTGCTGATGCTAAGGTAACGCTGGTGTCTCCTTTTGTGGGCCGTATCCTGGACTGGTATAAAAAGGAAAAGGGCGTTGACCACATTCCTGCCGGACAGGACCCGGGTGTTCTGTCGGTGCATGAAATTTATCATTATTACAAGAAGTTTGATTACAAAACAGAGATTATGGGGGCCAGTTTCCGAAATAAAGAGGAGATTATGGCGTTGGCTGGTTGCGACCTGCTTACCATTTCACCCAAATTACTCGAAGAGCTTGAAAATTCTAACGAACCGTTGAAGCCTGCCCTTACACCGGAGAGTGCAGCGCAATCAAAGATGGAAAAGGTAAACATGGATCAGATGACTTTTCGATGGCACATGAATGAAAATCCCATGGCCAACGAAAAACTATCGGAAGGTATCCGCCGTTTTAGCAACGACATCCGTATACTGGAAAAATATATTCAGGAAAAGCTTTAGTTATTCCCCGCTTCAAACGTCCCCGCTTAATCCTCGCTTCAAGCGTCTTCACTTGAAGAATAACACCGTTTATATCGATTTTAAAATTTTAAACTGTCAGCTTCGACTCAAGAGGTTTGAATCCTTCTCCAAGAATTTCATTGGAACTCAATACGGTAACAAAAGCGTGTGGATCTACCCGCCGGATATACTCATGAAGAATTGTAACTTCGCGCCGGTTTACCACAGTAAAGATCACCTGTTTTTCGCTTTTGTTATACATTCCTTTTCCGTTGAAAAGAGTTCCTCCCCGGTTCAGATCATGGATAATTTTATCGCTAATCTCTTCATATTTATCAGAAATAATAAAAAGTACTTTATCATAATTTAATCCTTCGAGGATAGTATCTACGACTTTCCCCGTGATAAAGATGACAATAAGCGAATAGAGTGGAATTTTCCAGTCTTTAAACACGATAAGCCCAAGCAGCACGATTGTTGAATCGACCATAATCATCAGCTGTCCCACGGGCATACGCGTATATTTACTTATAATCATAGCAATGATATCGCTTCCGCCGGAAGTAGCTTTTGATTTGAAAATCAGGCCCAGCCCGACACCAAGAAACAGCCCGCCAAAAATAGCAGAAAGCAGCGCATCACCATGGACCAGTGGACTATAGCCGTAGAGATAGGTTAGTCCATCGTTAAAAAATGCCGTGAGTACAAATCCCACGACGGTTTTCATTCCAAAGCGTGGGCCGAGGATTTTGAGGCCAATAAGTGTCAGTGGAATATCAAAAGCCAGTGCCATAAGCCCAACCGGCGTTCCCAGAATATAGTGCAATACGATGGAAATGCCATAAACGCCGCCCGGAACAATTTTGTAGGGCGTGATAAACAAAACAAATCCGGAGGCAAGGATAAACGAGCCTACAATAATAAGGGTGTAATCAATAAGCCATTTCTTACTGAATACTTTTTCTTTGCGAAGGAAAGCCATAATCTGTTATTTTTAGGTTTATGATTTAAAAAGCCGGCAAAAATATCATCTTTTGTATTCCGAAAAACGAAATATAAAAATAATTTTTTATCCTACTGTTCACAGGTAAGAGGAGATGAGTAACAGACTTAGTACCGGAGTGTTAAAGCACTTTCTCAGGTGTGAATTTTTGCTACGGCATCGGCAATAATCTGCCCGTGGTCAAAAGCAAGCGAAGGGAGCCTGTTAACAGAAAACCATTGGGCATTTCGAGCATCATCCCCGGCTTTAATTTGTTGATTGTCCGTAAGGAATCCCACAAAAGCCACAGTAACGGTTCGGTGGCGCGGGTCGCGGTCTATGGCACTGTATGCTTTCAACTGTGTTAGCGCAATGTTTTGTAATCCTGTTTCTTCCTGCAACTCACGGTCAGCCGCTTCTTCAAGGGTCTCATCCATATCCATAAAACCTCCCGGGATAGCCCAAAATCCCTGAAAAGGTTCGCGGTCGCGTTGAATGAGCAAAAGCTGCAAATTCTCTTTTGTTTTCCTGAAAATCAGCATATCAACTGTTACAGCAGGCCGGGGATATTTATAAGTATACGACATGTGAATAATTTTGAAACGAAAGTATCAAAAATTTAAGATATGGGGAAAATATCCAGGCAAACGTTTGAACTATAAGGTCAAGAAAATGTCAATCTCTTTGTTGTGCCGGGCGCATGCGCATGGGACGATGAGGCCCGGTGCCGTTTTTCATAAAACGCATGCGCCGCTTTTCCATAATTTCGAGACGATGAATTTGCTCCGGTGTAAGAAAAGGTTTCAGGTCGTGATGAAGATTTTCCATCAGTCGCTGTTGTTGCGCACGAAAAAGCATCATGTTCTTACGGTTTTTTTGTGCATAATTTTGCAACACGGGTTGCATCTTTTTTATCTGCTCTTGCGTTGGATGCAAAACACGCCTGAACTCATAACGGAATCCTTTTTTTGTGTAATATTTTTGCATACGGTTTACCCGGCTGTGGATAAGCCTTCCACTAACCAAAAACCCCAAAATAAAACCAATGAGCAAAACGGCAACAAAAGCGAGAGTGTACTTTAATTTTGTTTTCATGTCAATATTTTTGTTTAAAAAAAGCTCAAAAGTCCCAAATCAGGCGCATAGCCGTTGATACCGAGCAAGCTGTTAAGGTTCAGGCTGCCATCTACATAATAGACACTTAGCAAGACAAGGATAATCGCTGCCATCCCCGAAAAGGCAATGGTACGGAATACGGTTTGAAATGCAAAGCCTGTTTCGTTTGCGATACGCTGCATAATCCTTTCAGTAAAACCGGAAGAGAAGTCAGGATTAAAATTTGCAATTTGTGTACGCAAGTTATCCACCTCTGTTTTCTCTCTTCGCAATGCTTCCGATTGTGCCAGGGCCTCTTCAAGGCTTCGGCGTTCTTCTTTATTCAACGGTGCATCAAACGAACGCAATAACAACTCATTTTCCTGTTTCATAACGTTTATCCTTCCAATTTTTGTAATATTGGTTTTAATTTTTCCTGCGCCCTGGCCAACCGTGATAAGACAGTGCCAATGGGCAAATCCAGTATTTCTGCCGTTTCTTTGGTGGAAAACCCCTGCATAATACGCAGGACAATCACTGTCCGGTATTTTGTGTCCAGCTGTTCCAAAGCTTTTTCCACTACTTCGGTATCATCACTTTGATAATAAGAACGCCGGTCGGCATGAAAGCTGTCGTGCTTTTCTTCAAGGCTCAACCATTTGCGCGATGCTCTGCGTTTCAGTTCATTGAGCGAAAGATTAATAGCAATTCTGGTAAGATAAGTCCCCAGAGAAGCATCGCCCTTGTACTGATGCATGGAACGGTAAAATCGCAGGAACGCCTCCTGTCCCACATCATCCGCATCGGCACGGTTGCCCAGCATCCCTATAATGACTTTAGCCACCATATTCTGGTATTTGACTACAATCTGCTCAAAAGCTTTTTGGTCTCCGGCTTTTGCAGCTTTTACCAGTGCCACATCACCTGCATATTTTTCTGTTACCTCTTCCAAAAAGCTTCTGTTTTATAATTGACAATCACAAAGTTTGTTTTATTCCAAAACCTATTCATTTTATTTTTGGATGATAGTTCAGCACCGAGAAGACATAAGCCGGTTCTACCTGTGCCTGTTTTACCAATGTGTCGTTTCCCGAAATCAGCAAAACGCGATATTTTCCCGGTTTTTGATTGCGTGTATCCCACTGAACATGATGCAGTCCTTTGGCATTTTCTCCTTTGATTTTAGCAACCTGTTTACCGGAGGCATTATAAATTTTAAAAACTACCGGCTGCTGACGTGTTTTTCCAAGATAATAATTCAACCGGAGACCGTTGGGTTCGTTGGGAGTGAAAATATGCCGGTCGCCCATAAGACGATTATTTCCCCAAAAAGCGGACTGTGCATAATTTTTCACCGGCTTGGACTGGATGTCAAACAACCAGAGGTCTTTTTTCAAAACCTCGGGATGCATTTGCTGCAAAACATTAATTGGTGTTATCCACATGCCACGGCCGTAACTTCCGGCAATCAGATCGTTTTCGCGAGGCTGAATCAATAGGTCTTTTACAGGGACTTCAGGCATATTTCCACGTAGCGGATTCCAGAATTTGCCGTCATCCAGACTGAAAAAGATGCCTTTATCATTTCCAATGAACAACAATGCAGAATTTTTCCGATCTTCGACAATCACATTTACAGGTTGTTGCGGCAGATTGGATGAAATGTTTTGCCATGTTTTACCAAAATCGGTCGTCCTGAAAACATAGGGCCGGAAATCATCCTCCTTAAAACCATTTTTTACTACATAAGCCGTCCCTGTGGAGAAGCTGGAAGCAAAAACACGCGTTACCTAACGGTCAGAAGGCCCTCCGGCCTTAGCAATTTCTTGTGTCATTTCCTCCCGGTGTTTGCCAAAATCGCGCGTAAGCCATACCCGGCCATCATCGGTGCCAAGCCAAATAAGCCCGGCCTGTATCGGCGATTCTGAAATAGTGGTGATCGTGCAAAAATGCATATGGCCTTTCCCGTGAATTTTTTCCGGATTGTCGGTGGTAAGATCGGGGCTGAGTTCCTTCCAGTGATCACCTTTGTCAGTGGATTGCAGCAACATCTGACCACCAGTAAACAACATGTTATGGTCGTGCGGCGAGATGATAAGCGGCGGATCCCACGCAAAACGATAAGCCGGATGACCTTTGGGTGTTTTGGGTTCAATATTTGTACGGAGACTTTTTTGCTGGTCCACACGAATGTGTGCCCCAAATTGTGTGGTAGCATAAAACCAACGGCTGTCTGTTTGGTCCACAGGGCAATACATACCATCCCATTTCCCAACCAAAGCCCAATCGGTTTCGGAGATTTCCTTTTTGAAACTGTTGCTTGGCCCTTTCCATACTTCATGGTCCTGCAATCCACAGTAAACATTGTAAGGCTTATCCATATCTGCGGAGATATTATAGACTTCTCCGAGTGGAATATTGAAATAATGATCGGCAGTAATCCCCTTGTCGTAGCTGATGTAAAGCCCGCCATCGCTGCCTATCAACATGTGATTGGGATCATCCGGATCAATCCACATACAACGAAAATCGCCGAAGACATTTTTCAGGATTCCGGTATTACTGTAATTTATCCAATACCATGTTTTACCGCCATCATAAGAATAGGGCATGGTCTCTGAAAGCACATAAATATGTTGTCCGTTGTCCGGGTCAACAAAAATCTGATTGAAAGAATAGGGTGCTTTATCTGAAATGTTCAGCGTGTCATTGTTGGTTTTGTTCCAGTGTTTTCCACCATCAACTGTTTTGTAAACGTCGCTCCAGATACCTTCGCCCACAGGTTTCATGTGGGTGTCAATTGTTTTTTCTTCTTCAGCTTCGTGCAGAAACTTTTGAATTTCTATCACAGCATAGAGAATCTGCGGATTTTTTGGGAAAACAGCCAAACCAATACGTCCCATTTTGCCGGAAGGCAAACCGTGGGTAAGTTTTTCCCAGCTTTTCCCGCCATCGGAGGTTTTGTAAATGCCACTGTGTGCTCCGGTAGCAAGAAAAGTCCATGGTAAGCGGGTTTTCTCGTAAGCGGCAGCATACAAAATTTCCGGATTTTCCGGATTCATAACCAAATCGATGACACCGGTATTATCATCGATATAAAGTACCTTTTTCCAGTGTTTTCCGCCGTCAATAGTTTTGAAAACGCCGCGTTCACTGTTGTGAGAAAAAAGATGTCCCATGACGGCCACATAAACAATGTCGGGATTCTTCGGGTCGATGACGATTTTGGCAATATGCTGCGAATCTGTAAGGCCCATCGATTGCCAGGATTTTCCTGCGTCTGTTGATTTGTAAATACCTGTACCGCTGTAAGAATAGCGGGCATTATAGCATTCGCCCGTTCCGGCCCATACAATGTCAGGGTTGGATAGTGCCACAGCTATCGCCCCTATGGAGCCTGTGCCAACACTATCAAAAACAGGAAAAAAAGTTGTTCCGTTGTTTACGGTTTTCCATATACCGCCGTTGCGGGTGGCCACATAAAAAGTATGCAGACTGGTTTTACCGTTTACCACCGGAACAGCCATTCCGGTTATCCACGAGCCTGTGCGAAACGGTCCGAGATTACGGAAGTGAAAATCGTTTAAAAAACTGCTGCCGAGCCGCATCTGTGCTGCGGACAACAGAGGGACTAAAATAAAAAAAAGAGAAATTCGGATAAATTTTTTCATAGATACGTGCTATTATTAAAATTAATTTTCCGTTTGGTCGGGTAATTTTCATAAATTTTGTTGAACCTGTGGCTATTGAAAAAATGGCGAACGTCTGTTGTCATTTCAATACCATGATTCCGCTCATTAAAAACCTTGTTCCAGTAGTGATGAGAACCGTTCTTTAAGACATGATGCCAAATCCCCTCCCTCCGTCTAACAGTTCAAAAACTATGGGAGTTGGAAAGTTTCCAAGGCTATCCGAAACAGACAAGGCATACCTCCAAACGTTTCCATCAACAACAATGATTTTATAAAGACATCGCTATTGCATTGATTATCTTTCGGCTAATAATGAAGTTGTTTAAAGTCAAATCGTGAAACTACGAGAAACATTTTGACTTCATTGGACTTCAGCTTTAACTTTAAACAGCTTTAAGAACTACCGGAAGAAAGGAAGCAACTAATTTTTGAGGCAAACTCTCATTTTCAGCGATATTCTTAATTTGTTGCATTCAACCAGCCATAAAAATAAACAATTTCTCATTCCCTTGTTAAGAAAACAGGAAAACTGCAATTATTGCCTACGAATTGCGGAAACTACATGTATGCGGCGCAGTTGAAAAGATCAAATTGTCTCATAATTACCGACTTACAAAAGAAGGCTATATTTGGATTTTTTACTCATTTTTCAACTCTAAACATATACTTAAACCCATGATATTCGGTAGTTATAAGAAAAATATATTTTTCAGTTTCAGATCAGTCCTCAATTATTGAGGGGCTTGATCAGAAATAAACAAGGTTTGTTTCTTTGATTGTGTCTGAATTTAAGATACTTTCGTAAGCAGAAAAAACGTGAATTTTATTTATGTTTTTGAAAAGCTAAAAGCTAAAACTTAAAAATTCAAAACCAACATCTAAAAGAAACCGTTATTTTTTAAGACGATTGATGACGGGTTCGATAGATGTGGAAAAATATAAATGGCAACTAATATGGATAAGCAATTAAATTTTTTAACAAAAGAACTTGTTGAGAAAGCAACAAAGAAAATTGATAAAAAGGGTATTCCGCAAAACAGGGAAAGTAAGGTGTATTCAGTTATAGTTAATGAAAAAAAATACCCTTTAA
>JAJRQN010000044.1 GCA_024280235.1 Bacteroidota bacterium
AGTCGTATCTTGCTGAGTTTCTAATACTCAGCAGTAAAAAACATTTGCTTGAAAAGAAGAAGGGCCGTGAGAATTATTCTCCAGAAGTGCTTTTCAGTTCCTTAACCATATTGGAAGACGGAAGTTTGGCCGCAATTTAAATTAGATGCCTCTTAGCTTGACGGCTATGGAGTAGACCCATTATTGTCACTAGAACAGGAAATAGATATTTTTTTCGTAAAAACTTAAAAAATAACTCTTCCTGTGTTCCGAGCTGCAACGCAACAAAAAAATACAGATAATACTTACAAAAAGTATTTAACGAAAACAGAGTGATCGGTACGTCGATCATACTTAAAACAACCAGGACAGCCAGGACAACGGACCACTTAACTTTATTTATAAGTGGGGTAAGCAATACCATCATCATCAAGGTATAAAGAAACCAGAGGAACAAGGCAGGGCTTTGGTCGGGAAAAAATAAAATATCAAAAAAAACGTCCTGGATAACAACAGGCCTGCGCACCTGGGAGGAAAAAACACTTTTTAAAAAAATATAACTGATACTTACCTATTGCCAGATGACTGTCGAGAGCATCGTGGAAATAGCTGAGATATGTTTGCAGACTGGTCGTGTGTCGATTTGCAAAATCATCATTAAAGTAATGCGGCTCTTTGGGATCAGAAAAAAAAACCTGTGGGTGCTCTTTGAGGTATGCGGCAAGGGCGGTTGTCCCACATTTTGGAGCACCGACAATAAAAAAATTAGGCTTTTTCATGGGGGCAAAAAGGAAGGTATCCGATCATCCTGTTATATTTAATTTTTACATAAACCACGGCGTAAAGGTTCCAAAAAACTACGCTTATCATTGCAGATACAGCCGCGCCCGATATACCGAACCTTGGGATGAGCAATACATTCAATACGATGTTAATCACTGCTGCAGCAGTAATAATATTTCTGAATATTTTTTGATGACCTGTCATGTCCATGAAATAACCGGTCGAGCCACATACCGAATTAACAAACTGTCCTCCCACCAAAAAAAGCATTGGCCAATAGGCGACAATAAACTCTTTGCCGAAAAAAAGACCTAACAGTGGTTTCCCTAAAAAAATCAATATTAAAAGGGCAGGTAAAGTTGTCCAGAAAATGAGCTTAGCAGATTTTTGAGCGACATAAAACAAGTCATCCATTTTACCGGAATGAAACAGTTCAGAGAACTTAGGCGCTGCCATGGAATTAATTGCCTGGAGCGTAAAGGTGGTCAAAGAGGCTAATTTTACCGCTACTGCGTAATAACCGACTTCGCTTACAGGACAAAACACCCCGAGCATAACTATACCTGTCTGACCGACCACGTAATGCATAGAGGCGGTCATAAACATCGGGTGAGAAATCTTAATTATTCTGGAGAGCGGTACTGGTTGAACAGGATTACCTGCCTGTATTTTTTCCCTAAAGGATACCGCTATAATAACTATGCCGATCATCGAAGTTAGCCCTATGGCAATTAATAATGCGTAAACAGGGACATTCCGTCCGGCGTGCCAATAGGTTAATATGAAAAGGAATGACAACATAGAGAGAGGGCGCAGAATCTGCATGAACGCAAAAGCTCGTATAAGCTTGAGCCCGCGAATAGCCTGGGTGGTGAGGTCCAGAAGAGCATTAAAAATCAAAAAACCGAAGAGAGGGCAAATAAACCGGCCAGCTGAGGCTTTGAGAAGACTCTCTCTGCAATAACCTCGGAGGTGAAAAAGAAGAAAATTCCAAGCAGAAACGAAACAACCAGCACAAAGTATAAGATTTTTTTGTAGACAAGAAAAGCTGACTTAACGGAATATCTTGTTACATGTTCAGGGATAAAACGCAAAATTGAAACATTCATCCCGGCTACGGATAGCATTGTGCCGAACATGAGGAATGAAATAATGAGAGATAATGTTCCCATCATCTCCGCCCCATAGAATTTGGCCGTAAAAGCGCTGACGCCCAAGCCTAAACACGTTGCAACAACTTTTGCGCCAATTGTATAAATAGAGCCGGAAAGCACCTCGGAAAACTTCGGGTCAGATACAAAGGCATTAATTTTTTGTTGTAGCTTAAAGTTCACAAGTTACTTGAGCCTTGTCATTTTTGTCGATGTCGTAGATAGCGAAGACTTCCGGTAAGCGAACTCGTGAGACTCCGAGAAGCCTCGCCACCGACGGCGGGAAGGTTGTAACTTCTGTATTTCCGTACAGTGCAAATGGCGTTTTTTCCTTTTTACGAGTCCATCATTTTTGAGTTCCGCCACCTGGTATCTCCGTTATTCTGGTTCAATCATCCTCCTAAGCAAAAGCCATGGTTTCATAGTCTTGCAGGTCAACTTTTTGCCTCACTTTTCGGAGGTCATAGTTATCCTGCATCAACAACCAACTTTCAGGAGATCGACCCAACACCTTAGAAAGTTTCATAAGGCAGCCCTTGTGTTTATTGATAATACCCTGGAATCACATATCTTATTAACACACTTGCGGCCTTTCTGCATTAACCTTGTGAAATATGCGGGCTTGTACCACGGCCAGACGGTGATACTGAGTTAGCGCGCACAAAATAACATTCGCAAAGCGCATCATATTAAGATAGAATAAGGTACCATTAAATGACCTACCAACACGTATGGAGGTAAAAAGATGCCAATCAGCATAACAGAAGATATCAGGTCAATCACAGATCTAAAGCGCAACACGAATTCGGTATTAGCTCAAATACATAAAACCAAACGGCCAGTCATTTTAACCGTCAACGGCAAAGCCGAGGCTGTTCTTGTTGACGCCAAAGAATATGAAAAAATAAACAATGCTTTCAATCTGTTAAAGTTGCTTGCATCAGCTGAGGATGATATCAAAGAAGGGAGGTTTAGCGAAGCAAAAGACTTTTTTCGGGAGTTTAAACGTGCCAAAGAAATATAAAGTCAACATATCCCGAACTGCTCAAAACGATCTGGAACAAATCTTCTTTTATATTGCTGAAGACAGCATAAATAATAATGCAAAAAAATTCATTCTTGAATTGGAAAAGAAAATTTACAGTCTTGATACTTTTCCAGAGCGTTTTGCGTTAATTCCCGAGAATATTTTTTTTGGAACAAACTATATGCATATCACACACAAAAAATATCGAACAATCTACAGAATAGACAAAGATTCCATATATATATTAAGAGTGATACATGGGGCCAAGCTCTTGGAGTTATAGAAAATCAGAAAGCGCTATCGGGTAGCCATGGGGTACTCCCCCTACAACACCCTGCATGCGGATTCGCACAGGGCGTTTCATTACAATTCTCTGTATTCAGAGAATACTTTCATTGCCGACAAGTCAAGACCATTACCCTTTTCGCCATACATACAATATCAGTAAAAGGTGGGAGAGAAGTACAGGCTCCGGCCCAGCAGTTCTACTGGGGAGCATTACGTGCGTGTCCCCAGGACTTTTTTTGCCTGATCCCGCGTCACGTACTGTGCAAAGGCGTTGTTAAACGTCCCGTTGACAAGAGAACAACGCAATCGGAGCATACCATTGCCATTTGACTTTAACCACCAG
>JAJRQN010000045.1 GCA_024280235.1 Bacteroidota bacterium
CATTCATGACCCCGCTTAAAGCGGGAACACACAGGAGAATGATTATAATGCAAACCTGAACAAATGGGAAAAATATTATGTTAAATAGAGCCTATAAAATACTGAATATCAATACCAAAAAATTATAAACACATGAAACATCCATGTTTAATTTTAAACACACCCGTCTATAAGCCGGCTCCCGACAAAAGTCTGTGAACCGGCTTGCTTGCTAATTATGTGGACATAAAAGATATTTTGGTAATTATTTTCGTGCTTTGATTAAACTCAACAGGTATCCACTAATCGTCGGCATCCTTTGATAAAAACTCGATGGAGTTATTTCCATCGGTAGCAGTTAAAATTTTGACATTTCACAATTTAGGAAACAGGTCTCGTTAAAACTTGTTAAAATATATTTTCCATCAAAAAGGATTCTATGAGATAGTGGATTTTTGATATTTTTGCATGAACTTTTAATCCTCTCCATGGCCATGGAAAATGAAAAATTTTTAGGCGAAGGCCTTACTTACGATGATGTGCTTCTTGTTCCTGCTCATTCGGCGGTTTTGCCAAGAGAGACAAATCTCGCCACGCGCTTTTCACGAAATATAGAATTAAAAATCCCTATTGTTTCGGCAGCCATGGATACGGTTACCGAGTCGAAGATGGCTATTGCCATGGCTCAGGAAGGCGGCATCGGGGTGATTCATAAAAATATGAGTATCGAAAAGCAGGCCATCGAAATTAAAAAGGTAAAACGTGCGGAAAACGGTATGATTCTGAACCCCGTTACGTTGAGCGCAGGCGCCCGCGTTATCGACGCCCTGAACATGATGCATGAATACAGCATCGGCGGCATTCCGGTGGTGGACAAAGATGATAAGCTGGTGGGTATTGTTACCAACCGAGATCTTCGTTTTGAAAGAGCTATGGACAAGCCCATTCAGGATGTGATGACAAAGGAAAATCTGATAACTACCACTGAATTTACTAATTTTGAAGAGGCGGCGCAGATATTACAACAGTTCAAAATCGAAAAACTTCCTGTCGTCAACAACGATTTTAAGTTGGTCGGGCTTATTACTTACAAAGACATTATTAAAATTGAAGCGCATCCCAACAGTTGTAAGGACAGCCGTGGCCGGTTGCGTGTGGCTGCTGCCGTGGGTATTGCAGCCAATACCATGCACAGGGTTGCGGCGCTGGTGGCTGCCGGTGTGGATGCCATTATTGTGGATACTGCCCACGGACATTCGGAAGGCGTCATTCAGATGGCAAGGCAGGTGAAGAAAAAATATCCCGAAATTGATTTGGTGGTGGGCAATGTGGCCACGCGTGAAGCAGCTCTTGACTTGCTTGCAGCAGGTGCGGATGGCATAAAAGTAGGTATTGGTCCGGGTTCCATTTGCACCACCCGTATTGTTGCGGGCGTAGGCGTTCCCCAGCTTACAGCGGTGTATAATGTTGCCAATGCGCTAAAAGATTCAGGTGTTCCGGTTATTGCCGATGGGGGTATCCGTTACACAGGTGATATAGTGAAAGCTATTGCTGCCGGCGCCGATAATATCATGGCCGGGTCATTGTTTGCAGGTGTGGACGAAGCACCTGGTGAAGCTATTATTTTCGATGGCCGGAAATACAAGTCCTATCGTGGCATGGGATCGGTAGAAGCCATGCAAAAAGGTTCCAAAGACCGTTATTTTCAGGATGCCGAAGATGATATTAAAAAGCTTGTCCCCGAAGGTATTGTTGGGCGTGTTCCTTACAAAGGAACTCTGTCGGAAGTGATTCTGCAAATGGTAGGCGGGTTGCGGGCAGGTATGGGCTATACGGGTTCGAGAAATATTAGCGAACTGCAAAAAGCAAAATTTATAAAAATTACGGCTGCCGGCGTGGTGGAAAGCCATCCACATGACATAACTATCACCCGTGAAGCGCCCAATTACAGTAGAAAAGGATAAATAATCCATAAAAATATGAGAAAAATCTGGTTTTTTGCAGCTTTCATTTTCTTTGCAGCTAACGTTCATGCTCAGAAATCTTTGATGAAAAAAGAGCTGCTCAACATTAGCGGACAGAAGATTACCGCCGGACAGTTTCTTAAAGTTTATGAAAAGAATGGTACAGAAGGTCAGGACACGACCAGCCTGCGGGATTATCTGCAACTTTATATCAATTTTCGTCTGAAAGTGATGGAAGCCGAAAATTTGAAAATGGACACTGTTGCCGCTTTTAAAAGAGAGCTGAAAGGATATCGGAAACAACTGGCTCGTCCCTATTTTGTGGTCCAAAGAGTTACCGATTCACTCGTTAAAGAGGCTTATAACCGGATGAAGTATGATGTACGTGCCAGCCACATTATTATTCGTGTAAGTCCGGATGCCAGCCCGGCAGATACCTTAAAAGCCTGGAACAAAATCAATAAGATTAGATCGGAGATTGAAAACGGCCTTAGCTTTGAAGATGCCGCCGTAAAATATTCTGACGATCCGTCTGCGAGGGATCAAAAAGCTATCCCCGGAAAACAGCGCGGACATCGGGGAAACCACGGCGATTTGGGCTATTTTACTGTTTTCAATATGGTATATCCTTTTGAGACAGTCGCTTACACAACGCCTGTGGACAGCGTCTCTAAACCTTTTCGTACACGCTTTGGTTATCATCTGATTAAGGTTACCGATAAAAAACCAGCCATGGGTGTTGCTGAAGTAGAACATATTTTTGTTGCATTGAAACCCGGTTTTACATCTGCTGATTCCATTGCGAAAGCTAAAAAGATTCAGAATATCTATGCGAAAATCAGAGGAGGCATGTCTTTTGAAGAGGCTGCCAGAAAATATTCGGAAGACCGTGGTTCGGCAAGTAATGGCGGAAAATTACCAAGATTTTCTTCCGGACGTATTGTGCCACAGTTTGTTGCTCAAATAGACAAGATGAATCCGGGTGAAATTTCCAAACCATTCCAGACGATTTACGGATTTCATATCATAAAACTCCTGAGCCGGAAACGACCTGGAAGTTTTATTAAGGAACGACCTGAACTGAAAGAGCGGGTGGCGAGAGATCAGCGTGCTGAAAAAAGTAAGGATGCTGTGCTGGCAAAAATTAAAAAGGATAACGATCTCCGAATTTATCAGGATGCCAAAAATATGTTGGTTAGTGCCGTTGATTCTTCCGTGTTGAAAGGGAAATTTGTTGGCGACAGTTTGCCCGGAAAATGGAACCATGCTATCATGGAAATTGGTAAAACAACACCCAAAGTTTTTACCCAAAAAGACTTTGCTCAATATATCGAACATCATCAGCATGAAAACAGATATACTAATAAATCGGTCATGCTGAACCATTTGTTTAAACAGTTTGTCAATAGCAACTGTCTGAAATATGAAAATGAACATCTCGAAGATCTTTATCCCGACTTTAAAGCACTTATGGGTGAATACCATGATGGTATTCTGCTTTTCAACCTCATGGACAAAATGGTTTGGACAAAAGCCATGAAAGACACGGTGGGTTTACAAAACTTTTATAAAGAACATCACCTGAAATATAAACATGGCGTGGAAGCCGAAGCCATTATCTTTTCATGTCAGAAACAATATCTTCCGAAGATGGATTCGCTGCTGAATCAAACCAAAGATTTGAAACAACTTTTGCAGTCAATTCACAAACACAAGATAGCGATAAAAGGAATAGAAGCCGACAGCGGTACTTTCCAAAAAGGCGACAACAGGGTTGTTGATAGTATTGTATGGAAACAGGGCCTTTCTAAACCCATTCCTTCGGAGGTGGAAAATAGAGTCAGCGTTGTCCTTATCAGAAAGATAATTCCGCCAGGAAAAATGTCGTTTGAGCAGGCACGCGGACTTGTTGCTTCCGATTATCAGGATTATTTAGAAAAAGAATGGGTGCAGCAACTTCGGAAAAAATATCCGGTACAGGTAAACGAAAAAGTTTTGAGCAAACTGATAAAGTTTCAGAATAAAAAGAAATGATGATACCATCTTCGCCAAATATTTTTTCCCGGAAGCGGGACAACAGCTTTTACAGCCTGATTGCCTTGTTGTTGTTCGTGTTTGTAGCCGGTATCAGCTTTTCAGGATGCAGGCACAAGAATCAGGCAGGGGATGCCCCTTTAGCGCGTGTTGGCGATAATTATTTATATGTCAAAAATTTAGAAGGATTGATTCCCGAAAATGTATCCTCACGCGACAGCCTGCTTTTCTGCCAGAGTTATATCAACAAATGGATTCATACGCAACTGTTGCTCCAACAGGCAGAGAAAAACCTGCCCGAAAAGAAGCTAAATTTTAAAAAACGGCTCGAAGAATACCGTAACTCACTGATTATCTATCAGTATGAAGCAGAATATGTGAGGCAAAATATGGATACCGTAGTAACGGACAAACAAATTGATGCCTATTACAAAAGCCATTTAAAAGATTTCCAGTTGAAGGAGAATATTGTAAAGGTGATTTATGCTATCTTAGACAGAAAACGAGAAGACAGCCCTTTTCTGGAAAATACTTTCTGGCGAATGTTCCATCTGCCCGACAGCGTTTTACTTGACTCGATTGAGAATTATGCTCCGGTAATGGCTGAATCTTTTTCTGTGGATACAAACAGCTGGATTCCGTTTAACCGGCTACTGAAAGTCATTCCCATCGAAACCTATAATCAGGGAATTTACCTGAAAAATCATAGAATTATTCGTTTTAAGGACGACAGCAAGATTTATCTTGTTAAATTTGTCAACTTTAAAATTAAAGATGATATATCACCCGAAGAACTGGAAACAAGCTTTATCCGGCAGATTATTTTAAACATACGTAAGATGAAAATGGTTAGCCAGCTCCGGAAAGACATCTTCAACAACGCTATAAAACATAAAGAATTTGAAATCTATTAACATGACAAAGAACCTGATAAGAAAAAATAACATTCATAAGAATAGCCGAAAACTCTTCGGAGCGTTTCTGTTCATTTTATTCGTGGCGTTTCTGCCATCGGCATGGGCACAGGACAGTCTTACCGGCATGCCCGGGGGAAAGGTACTCGACGAGGTTATTGCGGTAGTCGGGAACACACCGATATTGCAATCTGATGTTGAAAATCAATATCTTAATTACAGGATGCAGGGTTCTATACAAGGTACCGAGCTGGATATGAAATGCGAGATTCTGGAAAGTTTGTTGTATCAGAAACTTATGGTTGCCCAGTCCGAAGTGGACAGTATTAAGGTGGACAAAATCCAGGTTAATGCTGAGTTGGAGAGAAGGCTTTCGGGATTTATTAATCAGTTTGGAAGTCAGGAAAAGCTGGAAAAATATTATGGGAAAACGCTGACGGAAATTAAATCCGAAATTCATAATATTGTGAAAGACCAGATGTTGGCACAACAGGTTCAGCAGAAAATTATCGGTGATGTTACCGTAACACCCTCCGAGATATCGGAATATTATCACTCCCTGCCCAAGGATAGTATTCCAATGATAAAAACGGAATACATCATCCGGCAGATTATCAGGAAGCCACCGGTAAATCTTGAAGAGAAACTTCGGGTAAAAAAAGAGCTGTTGGAATTGCGTAAACGTATCTTGAACGGAGAGAGCTTTTCCACGTTGGCTATTTTGTATTCGCAGGATCCGGGATCAGCAAAGAATGGCGGAGAACTGGGATTTTATGGCCGCGGTCAGCTTTATCCGGCATTTGAGGCGGCAGCTTATAAGCTGAAACCCGGTGAGATCTCAGGGGTGGTTGAGACGAAAGCCGGCTACCACATTATCCAAATGATTGCCCGCAAAGGCGATTATATCAACGTTCGTCATATCCTGCTTGTACCCAAAGTATCTGCCCTCGATTTGCAAAAAGCCAAAATGAAACTTGATTCGGTTGTGAAAGAAATTCGATCGGATTCTATAACTTTTGATAAAGCTGTGGAAAAATATTCGCAAGGTAAGAATAGATTTAACGGAGGTTATCTGTTGAATCCGCAAACGGGAAGTATTGAATTTGAAGGTGAGCAACTGGATCCGCAGGTTTCGTTTATTGTGAACAAGCTGAAACCGGGTGAAATTTCCAATCCGGTTCCTTTTAAAACAGAAGAGGGAAAGGATGCTTACCGCCTGCTGTATCTTGAAAAAAGGATCCCGCCCCATAGAGCTAATCTCAAACAAGACTATCCCAAGATTGAGCAGTGGGCTTTACAGGCAAAACAACGTAAAACCATCGATACATGGATCAACAACCATGCACAGAAAACTTTTGTGCGCATAGATGCTGATTATCAACAATGTCATTTTCGCCACACATGGCTTCACGGACAGAAGAAAAAGTAAGAAGTGATTGGTGTTTTCTTATAGTTACTAACTAAGGGATTGAAATGAAATTCAGGATAAAAGTTAGCACCTCCTCAGGATGGTCAAAATGCGGATGATGACTGCATTGATCTAAAACATGTATTTCTTTTTTGGCCGGAATAAGTTTCCGGATATTTTCTATCTGCTGAAGACTGGTATATTGGTCGTTACGTCCGTGGAAAGCCAATATCGGAACCTGAATCCTGCCCAGTTCCGCTTTGATATTCCAATTTTGAAAAAAATCTGCTGTCCATGTATCGCACCATGCATAAAACACGTCATCAGAATGATTGCCATGGTATTTTTGTAATGCCTGTTTTAGCCTGGAATCCGGTTTTTCATATTGCGCCCTGACACTCTCAATACCCGGCGTGATACAGGATTCCTCCTGCGTATTGGCCGAAAGGGTAATCACTTTCAACAAGCCTTCGGGATGTCGTGCTGCATGAATCAGTGCCAGCGACCCGCCTTCACTGTGGCCAAGAAGGTAATATTGTTTCAACGAAAGTTTTCGGATAAGCTGGCTGAGTAACTTTTCTTCAAGATGGATATAATCGAGTCCGCGCTTTTCTTTGCGGAGAGAGGATTTCCATATCCCAAACGGTCATAAAGTAAAATGGGAATACGGCATTTTTCAAGAAACTTTTGGGGAAAATCTTTCCATTGCGCTACCGAACCACGCCCTTCGTGAAGAAAAATAATAACAGGTTTTGCTGCGTTCCATTCTTCTCCATCCAACTGTAGTTTTTGTGTAAATAGCCGGACACCGGAAACAGCAACAAATTCGTTCTTCACAACCATGTCTGGAAATTAACCATTGTCTTTAACAAACAAAATTAAAACAGAAGCCAGCAACATGGAAACACCCCCGATAATCATGGCATAAATGGCCTCACTATGGAAAAATTTCTGTAAAAAGAATCCCAAAATAGCGGCAGCAACAATTTGCGGAATGACTATGAAATAGTTGAAAATCCCCATATAAATCCCCATTTTGTCGTGAGGAAGGGCATTGGTAAGAATGGCATAAGGGATGGACAAAATACTGGCCCACGCAACACCGACGCCCAACATTGAAATAATCAGCAGATACTGGTTGTGAATAAAAAACATGGAAAAAAGTCCCAGTCCTCCGAGAAGCAGCGAGATGGCATGAGCTGATTTCCTGCTGGTAGCTTTGGCAAGCGGCGTGAGAAACCAAGCTACAATGGCGGCAAAACCATTGTATACGGCAAACAGGATGGAGACCCAGTCAGCCCCGTTGGTGTAGGCAGCCGAAGCCGTGTTGGTTGTGTGAAATACATATTCCGTAACTGCCGGCGTAGTATAAATCCACATGGAAAACAGGGCAAACCAACTAAAGAACTGTACAAAAGCCAATTGCAGCATGGTTTTGGGCATGTTAAACATGTCGTTCATAATTTCCACAAGAGCGGCCTCGTTTTTATTTCTAAGTTGCATCACACCCGAGATTAGCATAAGAAGTCCCAACGCTACTAAGCCAAAAGAAAGTACATACAAATCTTTCGTAAGTTTTGCTTCATAAAACCAGAAGGTTAGTAATGCCCCAAAAACCAGCCATATAATTCCGTTTCGCGACTGTTTTGCTCCTTTTTCTTTATGATTTATTATCAGAGCAGCTGTGGTAACAGAGGTGTGTTTACGTTCTTCCTCTTCCTCATCGAAAGCTTTAAGCTGTTCGGGCGGATATTCTTTGGTGGTGATAATCGTCCACAACACAGTTATGAAATAAATGGCACCTCCGATATAAAACGCCCATTTTACCGATGGCGGAATAACGCCTTCGGGAGCTGTGTTACTGATGTTCAGCCAGTTGGTCATTATCCAGGGAAGCACGCTGGCGATGACCGCTCCCGTGCCGATAAAAAAGCTCTGCATGGCAAATCCCTGCGTACGTTGTTCGCCGGGGAGCATGTCGCCTACAAAGGCACGAAAAGGTTCCATGGAGATGTTGATGGAAGCATCCAAAATCCAAAGCATGCCGGCGGCCATCCACAGTACGTGCGAGTTGGGCATTATGAGCAGTGCCAGCGAAGCCAGCAACGCACCTGCAAGAAAGTATGGTCTTCGTCTGCCAAGGCGACCCCATGTTTTGTCGCTGTAATGCCCGATAATGGGCTGAACGATAAGTCCCGTTACAGGAGCCGCTACCCACAAGATAGAGAGGTTTCCAATATCGGCACCAAGGGTTTGAAATATCCGGCTTACGTTGGCATTTTGCAAAGCAAAGCCAAATTGTATTCCGAAAAATCCTACGCTCATGTTCCAGATTTGCCAAAAACTGAGATGCGGTTTTCTTGCCATAAAATTATCTTTTTAGAAAGTCCGAAAGTACGGCAATTCCACGAATTGACCAAACAGACTGCAATGGAGGAGAGTAGAAAACTTATTCCTTAAAAAAAGTATTCCCTCTTTATTGCAAAGCTTCTAATTCAATCGTTTGCACAAAGAGATTGAAAAGTAAAAAACAGTAGGACAAACAAAAAGCTATTCCTGTTTTTCAGGAATAGCTTAAAGAAGTGTGGAGAAAAACCTGAAATTATTTTCTCATGTTGCCTTTCATTGGATGCATAAATATATTGTTATCAGGGTGTTGTGGGTCAAAAAGCAGGAACATCATCTCTTTTCTGTCTTTCATAAAGGCTTTCCCCTGCATGGGCGACATTCTTTTTTGTTTGAATTGCTGCTGTGGTCTGTTTGGCATAATAATGTTATGGATGTCAGCCCGCCATTGTGGCATTTTTTCTTTTAAAGGAGTCAGATACTTTTGCAATTCGCCATAATGATTCAGCACAATTTGCCGAAGCGCCACACGGTTTTTGTCCATTTGCTGGCGCATGGCGAGACGGGAAGAATCGTTCATAACTATTTTGTTGTTTCCACGCATTTGCATCATTTTGGCTTTTTGTGTCTGCATTTGCAAGCGTGCTTCGGCAATTACTTTCTTCTCTTTTTTGCTGAGTACTTTGTCAAAAGCTTCACGGTCTTTGCTTATGACAGGGATTATATTTTTATCCGCATAGGCTTTTACTTTAGCTTTGATTTCAGGATTCTGCATAGCCTTCCACATGGCCTGATGTCCCCGGTTCATATTTCCCATTTGACGGTTTCCTCTCATTCCCTGATTTCCTTTCATGCCGCGCATATGATGGTTCATCATGCTGTTCATCTGCTTTCCATCCATCAATAATCCCAATGCAGGGTCGCTCAGTTTTTCCATCTTCGACTGCGGATTTTTTCCCATCATTCCCTGTCCGCGACCTTGAGAGTTCATTCTTCCCTGAGCCATGGCAGGCATGTGTTCTTTCCATTTTGCTATTTCATTTTCAACAGCCTTTTTATATGCTTCTGCCTCTTTCGGGTGGGCATCGGCTATCTTGCGGACTTTGGCTATGATAGCGTCAAATGATGCCTTCCGGCTATCCCAAACCTGTTGGTTGAAATTTCCCTGCATACTTTTCCTGATTTGAGCACCTTGTTTACGAAAAGTGGTCATTTCCTGCCGGATATTTACAAGAGTTTCTTTTTCAGTAGCGGACAAAGCTTTTTCAAACTTTGCTTGCTGCTGCTCAACAAAAGGCAAAACGGTCTCCTGAAAGTAGGCTCTCATTTGCGTATTTCTCTGTTGTGGTTGCTGTGCATTTACCATTCCCATTCCGGCAAATAGTAAAGCTAAAATTGTGATTCCTAATTTTTTCATTTTTTTAAATTTTGATTGTTTGCCTTTTAGACAACGGTAGTACGTGTTTTATTTCATTGTGTTTGCGGTATTCGACCAAAGTGAGGAAAATATAGACGAATGATGGTGAATATGTGATGAAACATTCATGGCCCCGCCTCAGGCGGGAACACACAGGAGAATGATTATTCTGCAAAAAAAATAATCCACGAATTTCACGAATTTCACGAATGTTTTTCGCTTGCGAAAAACCAAAATCCGCTTAATCCCCCAAAATAATCGGGGCAAGCTGTTTAATCCGCCTGTCCCGCCTGTTGGTACAACAGCAAGCGGGGATGATAAATATATTGTGTTAAATGACAGTTAGTTATAAAATTATAAACAGATGAAACATCCATGATTGGTTTAAAACACACAAGGGAATGATTATCCCCCCCAAAATAATCATCGGATTGAGCGGATTTAACGGATGTTTTTCGCTTGCGAAAAACTAAAATCCGCTTAATCCGTTAAATCCGATGATA
>JAJRQN010000046.1 GCA_024280235.1 Bacteroidota bacterium
TCATTGGTACTAAATTCCGTTGCGATTTGTTTCTCGAAGTTGAAACTGTTAAGGCCGAACAAACTGATAATCTGTATGATACTGTTAACTATCAGGAGGTTTATCGGGTATTAAAAAACGAAATGGCAGTAAAATCAAAACTGCTGGAGCATGTGGGACGGCGTATTCTGGAAAGTATCAAAAAAGAATTTCCACAGGTGAAACATGCAAGACTTAAAATCAGGAAACTCAATCCGCCGTTGGGTGGCAAAATGGATTTTGTAAGCATAGAATTGGAAAGCTGATGAACTGCTGTTGCCCCGTGTGTTTTCTCTGTGTCTGCCAAAATGATAGCTGATTTTGTAAAAAAGCTCTTTGGCATTTGTTTTGATAATACAAAGGCTCTATGATAGAGATAATTTAAAAAAAATAATATGGAAACAACCAAATGTTTGATTATAGGCTCCGGCCCGGCAGGATATACTGCTGCCATTTATGCTTCACGTGCTGACTTAAAACCCATTGTTTATCAAGGTATGGAACCAGGCGGGCAGCTTACCACCACTACCGAGATAGATAATTTTCCGGGCTATCCGGAAGGTGTCGAAGGCCCTAAAATGATGGAAGATTTACAGAAACAGGCCGGCCGCTTCGGCGCTGATATTCGATGGGGAATGGTTTCAGAAGTTGATACTGCACAGCGCCCGTTTTTGGTGAAAATTGATGACGGCACTGAATTATTGGCAGAGACTGTAATTATCGCTACCGGGGCAACTGCAAAATATCTCGGACTTGAGTCGGAACAGAAATTCAAGGGTGGCGGAGTTTCTGCTTGTGCCACCTGCGACGGGTTCTTTTACAAAGGCAAAGATGTGGCAGTAGTTGGAGGCGGCGACACGGCTGCTGAGGAAGCAACTTATCTTGCCAACCTGTGCCGGAAAGTTTACCTTATTCATCGCCGCGACCAGCTCCGCGCTTCCAAGGCCATGCAAAACAAGGTGCTCAACACGACTAATATCGAAGTTTTGTGGAACCACGAGGTAAAAGAGATTGTTGGTGTGGAACAGGGATTTACAAAAGCGTTGGATGGCGCTGTTTTGGTAAATAACAAAACCGGTGAAGAGAAAAAAATCGATATCGATGGCTTCTTTTTAGCTATTGGACACAAACCCAATACCACTCTGTTTTTTGGAAAGCTGGACATGGATGAAACGGGATACCTTATTACAAAACCCGATTCTACCGCTACCAATATTCCTGGTATTTTTGCCGCCGGCGATGTGCAGGACAAGCATTACCGCCAGGCTATTACAGCAGCCGGAACAGGAGCTATGGCAGCCATTGAAGCGGAGAGATTTTTGGGATAGCCTTTTTTTAAAAAATGGGTAAAGGCTTTCTGTGGTCGTCGTATGACGAAAGGCAGAAAGCCTTTTCTGTTAACTTTGCAGAAAAAGATTATGTTGCTCGGAAGAAGAGAAAAGAGAATTGTGGTCGTCTCCAGAGTGGCGGTTTTTGCCAATGCTTTGCTCTCTTTATTGAAGATTAGTATTGGTCTTCTTGCCGGCAGCCTTGCAGTTGTCGCTGATGGTATCGACTCTGCTTCGGATGTGCTGACGTCGCTGATTACCCTTATTACTGCACATATTGTTGCAAGGCCTCCGGATTTGAAATACCCGTACGGCTACAACAAGGCCGACACGATGGCATCAAAAATTCTGGCCTTTGTTATCTTTTTTGCCGGTGCTCAGCTTGCCATTTCCACTTTTAGCAAACTGGTACAACCTGTGCCACGTGCCATCCCGAAAACTATCGCGGTTTATATCGTAATTATTTCCATTGTAGCAAAACAACTGTTGGCACTTTATCTGAAAAAGACCGGAAAGTCTGTGCAGAGCAGTATGCTTATCGCTAATGCCAAAAATATGCAAAGTGATGTGTTGATCTCTTTTTCGGTGTTGATAGGCCTCGCTGCTACTTACATTTTTAAAATGCCAGTTCTCGATGTACTCACAGCTTTCGTTGTCAGTGGATGGATTATGGTTATCGCTTTGAAAATATTTATGGAGTCAGGAAGAGATTTGATGGATGGTGTGGATAACCCGGAGATATATAGAAAGATTATTGCTGCTTGTGCAAAAGTGAAAGATGTCTCCCATCCTCATCGTATTCGTGTGAGGAAAATGGCCCATCTGTACATTATTGCACTTGACATAGAACTCCCTGGTAACCTTTCTTTACAGGAAGCGCATGCAATGAGTCATAAAGTGGAAAGGAAAATAAAGGAAGAGGTCAAAAACGTCTATGATGTCCTGATTCATATTGAACCTCAGGGTGATACAAATGATAGTGAGGTTTTCGGAATATCGGAAAGCAGCTTGTAATCATTTTTCTTCACGTAGTAAAACCGGATATATACTGGAAAAACAGGCAGGTGGCCTGTTGTGTAAGCAGCTGACAAACGAGGGGATGATTGTATGTCTCTATTGTCATATTTTGGTCATCGTCCCAAAGCTTCTTTCAACTTCCTCAACTCATCGCACAATCAAAACCGGAATATTTACTTTATGCCGGACTTTTTCGATAGTAGTTCCAAAAAGTAAGTCTTTAAACCATCCGTGTCCGTGCGCACCCATTACCAACAAGTCTGCACCGAAGTCTTTAGTAAATTCGGGAATGAGTCCTTTTGGATTCCCGTATCCTACTCGTGTTGAAGCTCGAAACCCCATTTTATTTATCTTATCGACAAAGTTCCTCAACCGTTGGCTGTCATCCTCCGCTTCAAGGTCGTCGGTTTCATCGCCATACACGAGTGCGGCAGCACTTTCAACAATATGAATAAAAAGAAACCTGGTTTTGGGGTCTCCAAGTGCCAGTGCGTGTTACATGATAGCCACATCCGCATGAGAAAAGTCCAATGCTACAATAATCTTGTTGTACAAGGGCTTGGATGACAGCTTCAACTCCGGAATTCCCGAATGAATAAAATTACTTTTTTTAACTTTTGCTTTCTTTATGAGAGGAAGCAGTGTCAGATAAATCAATAAAAATACCAGCAAAATGATAAACGGGATAACAACAATCCCTAAAAGAACAGGATGGCCGCTTTTTGTAAACCATTCTTGCATAGTTTCAATGACCAACTGAAAATTTAAAACAATAATGACGAGTGCAATAATCCACGAGGCAATTCTTACGGGAAGCTTTATGGCAAATTTGCCCATTGAAGTTTTGTCGCTTACAAAATGGATTAGTGGGATAACAGCAAACCCCAGCTGAAGACTTAGTACTACCTGACTAAGAATAAGCAGTTTACCGGTATAACTTTCGCCAAAATAGAGTAAGGTAATGATAGCCGGAATGATGGCAAGCGATCGGGTAATCATGCGCCTTGCCCAAGGCTGAATACGAAAGTTAATAAAGCCTTCCATAATGATTTGCCCTGCGAGTGTACCGGTAAGGGTGGAACTCTGTCCTGCTGCAATCAGAGCAACGGCAAACAAAATAGCTGCCCATTTGGTTCCAAGCAACGGAGTTAGAAATTTGTATGCATCCTGTATTTCGGTAACATGAAACATGCCTGCCTGATAAAATGTGGCTGCTGCGAGAATTAAAATGGCGGCATTTACAAAGAAAGCCATGTTGAGGGCTATAGTCGAATCGAAAAGGTTGAACCGCAATGCACTACCAATGTCAATACGGGTGCGTTTGAATTTTCTGGTTTGCACAAGGGATGAGTGCAGGTATAGGTTGTGTGGCATGACAGTTGCCCCAATGATGCCAATGGCAATGTATAGTGCCGAGCTGTTCGGGATACTCGGAATAAAACCTTTGGCCAGTTCAGCCATATTGGGTTGGGCAAAAAGCATCTCCACAAAAAGGCCAAACCAATGATTCCCACCAGGGCAAGAATGAACGCCTCCATCTTCCGCATGCCTTTGTTGATAAGAAAAAGCAAAAGAAATGTATCGAAGAAAGTAAGTAGTACACCCCAGA
>JAJRQN010000047.1 GCA_024280235.1 Bacteroidota bacterium
ATTGTCTTGCGAAGTGATGGCAAACCAAAAAACCTTATTTCCGTAGTTAAAAGTGCGTTGCATACTGGAGAAAGGCAGGAAAATACTGTTGTTATCACGGTCAGCCCGTCCTCCTTTTTTCTTTGATTTAAAGGTGCCGATGACCTCAAAATAAACGCCTTGCACGCGAATATATTTCCCGATTGGATTTTCACTTTTTTTGAAAAGTCCGTTGACCACATCTTTTCCAATGACGGCTACTTTTCGGTATTTGCGTACATCGTTCAGATTGATAAAACGCCCGGTGAGAATATCCACCGGATCGATTTTCATAAAATCCGGATAGTCGCCATAGATGGTGTAGCCACCTGATTCTTTTCCGCGTACGACGTTGCTGGCACCGCGATAGCCGCCACCCTGAAGTCTTGGTGCCACCAGCTTCACTTCCGGAACATCTTTTTTGATGGCATCAATATCACTGTTGGTAAAATTATAGCTTCGACCTCTCTTGAAGCCCTGATAAGGCATGGAAGTGCGTTGTGCCCACATGAAGAAACTGTTGGTGGCAAAATCACCAAATCCCTGATAAACAGCATTTTGAAGCCCGTTTCCGGAACCCAGCATGACCACCAGCATAAAGATTCCCCAAAATACGCCGAAAGCAGTGAAAAAGGTCCTCACCGGATTCTTTTTCAAAGCCGTCCAAATCTCCTGCCAGTTGTCTAAATCAAATATCTTCATGGTTGCTATTGGTCATTCGTTGATTCGTTATTCGTTAATTCGTTATTCGCTTCGCTGGCAAACAATGGTCATTCATTGTCATTCAATTGTTCATTATCTCGTTTTATCATTCTTACATTATTCATCTCGCAAAGCATCAATGGGTTTAATGGAAGCAGCTTTTTTTGCCGGAATGAATCCTGCAATGGCACCCGCAATCACCAGCAGTGCCATAGCTGTAAGTGCAATGGAAAGGTTGGCTTCAGGGTTTCTGAAAAAATCGGACGGCGGCATGTATTTGTTTACCAGCTCCAGCAATCCCACGCCGGCCATCAGCCCTATGTATCCTGCCAGGCTGGTAATGACAACCGATTCCAGTAAAATCAATCCGACAATAGACTTGGGCGTGGCGCCAAGGGCCTTGCGGATACCAATCTCCTTGGTACGTTCTTTTACCACAATCATCATAATGTTGCTCACTCCCACAATACCGGCGATGATGGTCCCGATACCGATAATCCAGATAAAAATCCGGATACCGAGGAAGAGGTTCATCACCTTTTCGTATTCGTCGAGATTGTTTGAAATACGGATGGCACGGCGGTCGGTAGGGTCAAAATGGTGAACTTTTGCGAACTCCGTACGCAGCTCTTTTTCAATTTGTTTGGTCTGATTCAGGGTGGCATCACCCACGGTAAACATAATCTGCCCCAGACGATTCCCGCCGTTAAAAACTCTTTGTGCCGTACTTACCGGGATATAAACTTTTCGCATTTCGCCATTGCCACCTGCACTTTTAAAAACACCGATTACCTTAAACGAAATATCGCCGACCTTAACATATTTTCCCAGTGGATTTTCACCGTTTTTAAAAAGATCTTTACGGACAACATCACCAATGACCATTACTTTGCTGAAATGCTGCATGTCGAGCCGGTTCAGAAAACGTCCTTTGGTAATATCGGTATTTTCGATGTATCGATTCCCGGGGTTCACAGCATGGATACTGTAGGAGCCATAATTGTTTTTATAGCTTATGGTTTTGCTGCCCACATAATATCGTCCCGAAATGTGATCAATATGTTTGTCAAGCTGTGTTGTTCGTATATAATCGGCGTTGGTGAACTGGATTTTGCGTCCGGCGTTGGTACCTTTAAATGGTTTGGAGGTCAGTCCCTGATAAACCCACAGGCTGTTGGTAGCATCATCTGCAAACTGATGTTGTACACCGTTTTGTAGTCCGCGACCTGAACCGAGCAAAATTATTAGCATAAAAATGCCCCAGGCTACGCTAAAGCCGGTCAAAAAAGTACGCAACTTGTTCTTGTTGATCGTGCTAAATATCTCCTGCCATTTATCTCTGTCGATAATCATAATGCCTGTGCTTCTTCTTCAACAAGTGTTTCAAAAACTTTTTGTTTGGTTTCGCTACTGCTGGCATCGTGCTCTATAAGACCATCTTTCAGATGGATGATACGGTCGGTCTGTTCGGCAATGTCCTGTTCGTGGGTAACGATGATCATGGTGATGCCTTCGCGATTGATTTGCCGCATCAGTTCCATTACTTCCATGGAAGTCTTGGAGTCAAGGGCGCCGGTAGGTTCGTCTGCAAGGATGACTTTGGGATGTGAAATAAGGGCGCGGGCAATGGCCAACCGCTGTTTTTGGCCGCCGGAAAGTTCGCCGGGCAGATGCTCTGCCCATGGTTTAAGTCCCATTTTCTCCAGATATTCTAACGCTGTTTTGTTACGCTTTTTGCGTGGAACTTTTTGATAATATAACGGTAACGCCACATTCTCCATTGCATTTTTAAAAGGTATCAGGTTAAACGACTGAAAAACAAAACCGAGCATTTTATTGCGGTAATAAGCTGCTTTTTTCTCACTCAGACCGGCGATAAGTGTTTTGTCGAGAAAATATTTCCCCTCATCATAGCTATCTAGAATCCCCAGAATATTCAGCAAAGTGGATTTTCCCGAACCGGAAGACCCCATAATGGAAACCAGCTCTCCCTGTTTTATGTGTAAATCAATTCCTTTTAAAACATGGAGCTTATTTTTCCCCATCCGATACGATTTATGAATATTTTCGAGCTTTATCATTTCTTTGTTAAAAATTAGATTCTTTTCTGTTGGTGAATATCTGACTTGCTAATAAATTCCCGGAACGAGCCTGTAAGTTTTTACCATATAATTTTTATAAGTTTCACCAAACTGTTTTATCAGGATATTTTCATGTGTTTATTTGTTAAATGCTGAAACAACATAACTAGCAGATTTTGAATAGGATGAAGTTTTTGTCTTTTCGTATAGATACATAACCTCCTCTTCCCATTGAATATGGAATGTCAATTTGAAAGATAAAACAGCTA
>JAJRQN010000048.1 GCA_024280235.1 Bacteroidota bacterium
TGCACATAAAAAAATTATGTGCCAAAATATTAGATTCTCAGAGACTTAAAAATAGTGAAAAAACAGAAAGTTATGAACATATTTAAAAAAAAATCGTTGATAACAACATGTTTTTTAATTTTGACACTGATTAGTTACAATAATAAGAATGCGGAATTTTATACCATGTAAAGTATAACTAACTTTGCAGAAAAATAATAAATACGATTACGGCTTCTGAAAATCAGAAAGTACGGTAAAAATACTTTCACTATTTTAGACCCTGCTTTGCAAATGTGCAGCATTTTGATCACAACAGCTATGGAGAATCAAGTATCAGGACATAAAGATAACAGGATGTCAAATGAGGAGTTGTTTAATGCCGAGATATCCAAAAGTGAACGTTTGCGTGCCATAATTCTGATCGGGTTATTGGGGCTTGAGGCTGTTCTCCTGGTTGTTATTTATTTTTTTTACCACGAAGAATATCTAAACTTGTTTAAGACCAACATCGCCATTTACGCCATTTTAATTTTCACCTTGCTTATAATAGTTTATGAGTTTTTTGTTCATTACCTCTTGGGGGGAAAAAACGAATTTTTCTTTTTGCACCCACGGGTTTTCGCCTATTTCAATAGTTTTTCGGAAGTTACTTTGCTCAGCGTCCTGTTAATTTTCATTGTTGAATATTCAAATCAGACTATTATATTACAAACTCCGGCAACATTGACCTATTTTATTTTTATCGTGCTGTCCACTTTCCGGCTTAACTTCCGGTTATCCATTTTCACCGGGGCCCTGTCTGCTGTTGAATTTATTTTTATTTCTGTTTATTATTCTACCTATTACCCGGATATGTCGGTTAATGGCGTACATCCTCACCTTACAGGGATGCAGTACCTCGGACAAGGGTTGATTATGATTATTACGGGTATTGCAGCCGGATTTGTTGCCGATCTTATTAAAAGAAAACTGGTTGTATCCTGGAATAATATTCAGAAAAAAAATGAGGTAATTGACTTATTTGGTCAGCAAATATCGCCTCAAATAGTTGACAATATTCTTCAAAAACGGAATGAACTTTCGGGAGCAAGGCATAAAGTGTGTATTATGTTTCTTGATATACGGCAGTTTACCCCTTTTGTTGAACAGCATCCGCCGGAGGAAGTTGTTACCTATCTGAATGCTTTGTTCCGTTTTATGATAGACATTGTGCAGGAACATCAAGGGGTTATTAATCAATTCCTCGGAGATGGGTTCATGGCCACTTTTGGAGCACCGGTTGCCGCAGGTAACAGTAGTCAGCATGCCACAGAAGCGGCCATGGAGATAATTGAAAAAATAAAAAGCGAGTATAGTTTGAAAAAAATACCAAAAACACGTATTGGTATCGGGCTTCATTATGATGAAGCGGTTACCGGAAATATTGGTTCCGATGTACGCAAACAATACTCTATAACCGGCAAAGTGGTAATTATGGCTTCCCGGATTGAACAATTAAATAAAAAGTATGGAACCAGTTTGCTAATATCGAGAGAAGTGTATCGCCAGTTGGATGAAAATACAAAAGGTAATTTTGAGAGGCTTGGAAATGCAAAAATAAAGGGAAGTAAAGAGCTTGTATCTCTCTACAAATTCCTGGAAAAAACGAACGGAAAAACAAACTAAATGCAACCTAAACAAATCTTTTTTGTTATCATTTTCATTTTGACCTCTACCGTGGTTTTCCCGCAGGAGGCTGAAAATAATTACAAACTGTATGAAAAAACAGGATACCGTTTTCCCTATCATGTGGCCAGCCCTGATAAGCGATGGGAGCTGCCCAAAAAACTGGTGGAAATCTCCGGTCTGAGCTATGTCGATAAGCATAGCATTGCCTGTGTACAAGATGAAAAGGCAAGTATTTATGTTTTTAATGTAAATAAAGGAGATGTTGAAACGAAAACAGACTTTGGAGACCATGGCGATTTTGAAGGTATAGAAATAGTTGGAAAGAATGCATGGGTATTAAAAAGTAACGGGACATTATATCAGGTAAAAGACTATTTGAAAGACAAAAATCCGATGGTAAAAAAATACAAAACCGGTTTATCCGCGAAAAATAACGCTGAAGGGTTGGCTTATGATGCCATTAGCCAGAGTCTTTTGATTGCCTGTAAAGGATATCCCTTTGTAAATAAGGATGAAGAAAAAAATGCCAAAGAGTTTAAAGCCATTTATCGTTTTGATCCGAAATCAGGACAACTTGATCCAAAGCCCTTTTGCTGATAGAATTGGACAGCATCAAACAACATAAAAACTACAATGCCATGACCTTGTTGGGGATTGAATTACTGGCGTTTTTCAACATTTCTGATGGGGATGTGTCGTTTCAGCCTTCGGCAATAGCCATCCATCCAATAACAGGAAACCTTTATATTCTGGCATCGGTGGGTAAATCGTTGGCAGTATTCTCGAAACAAGGCAAAATGTTATCTTTAGTCCGGCTTAATTCAAAAATTCATGCCCAGCCGGAAGGTATTTGTTTCAGTCCTGACGGTACATTGTATATTGTAAATGAAGGAAAAGATGGGAAAGGAATTATTTTGAAATTTGAACAAAATCGGTCAAATGAATAACCGGATAATACATAAAATAATTTTTCTGCTGGCATTTTTTGCCATGATAAGTTCCGGGCAGGCCCAGAAGGTTTTTTACGCCCCGGGAAATGAAAACCGGCAGTTAAATACTTCGCATACCACATCCGGATTATTGTATACCGTTTACCTGCTGGGTGATATAAAAAATTCTGCAACCGGAAAGCAAAACCTGCTGACTCTAAAGCAATATATCAACAAGGATGGAAAGAAAAGTGCCGTGGTAATTTTAGGTGATATTGTTTATCCGCACGGCTTGCCCGATTCTGTTAATAAAGGATTCGCTTACGCGGCACATAGTCTGCAACAAATTCTCCAAACATTTGATAACTACGATGGCAAAGTCTTTTTCCTGCCCGGAAATCACGATTGGGCAAAAGGGCAAAAGGAAGGCTGGGAATCGGTTAAAAATGAGGAAAAATATATTGAACAATACCTCCAACGCGGAAATGCCTATCTTCCTGACAATGGATGTCCGGGGCCTGTTGAGATTGAATTGTCATCCGATATTACACTGATCATATTTGATTCGCAGTGGTGGTTTCATAAAAACGAAAAGCCCGGAAAGGATGGAGCTTGTGGTTTTGCGGAAGAGGCGGAACTGTTTCTTCAAATTGAAGATGCCCTGCGTCGGAACAGGGATAAAAAAGTCATTTTTGCGACCCATCATCCCTTGTACAGTGTGGGCGAACACGGAGGTTACTTCCCCGCTTCCTATTTATTATTTCCTTTACTGGAAATTAAAGATTGGTTGTATCTGCCCCTGCCCGGTTTCGTCTATGTCGGATACCGTAAATACATGGGAGATATACAAGACCTTGCCAACCCCGATTATAAAGTGTTCAGAAAAACATTGTTGTCAATATTTCAGCATTATCCCAACTTAATCTATGCAGCCGGCCATGAACATAACTTACAATATTTGAAAAAAAACAGTTTACATCACATTATCAGCGGTGGAGGAGGCGAAGCCAGCTACATTGCACAAAAAAAGAATAAGGCTGATTTTGCTTATCAATGTAGTGGATTCAGCAGGTTATCCTTTTATGCAAACGGAGATGTCCGAATGGAATTTATCCGTACCGATACCACATCAAACGGCAAAATAATTTTCAGTAAAAAGCTGTTTAACAAACCGGTATTTGATCCTGAAAAAAAAGATTCGCTGTTACAAAGGCTTGATTTCTCTGATAGCATCGTACGGGCAAAGATCAGTGACACATACAATGTCGGGAAATTTCGCCGTTTTATGATGGGAAACAATTATCGGAATATCTGGCGTGCTCCGGTTGAATTGCCTGTATTTGATATTGGGAAAGAAAAGGGTGGTTTGTCCATCATAAAAAGAGGTGGCGGAATGCAAACCCGGTCTGTCCGGTTGGAAGACAAAAATGGTAAGCAATATGTTTTACGCTCAGTGAATAAATATGTAGAGAATGCTTTACCTGAATATTTTCGGAATACCATAGCTGTGAAACCGGTTCAGGATGCCATATCGGCTTCCAATCCTTATGCTGCTCTCACAATTCCGTTGCTTGCGGATGCTGCCGGTGTTATGCACACAAACCCTAAACTGGTTTGGGTTCCCAACAATCCCCGTTTGGGGATATACCGTGAAGAGCTGGCCAATGGCGTTTATTTGTTTGAAGAACGGCCTGCAGGAAACTGGGAAAACCTGGCAAGTTTCGGCCATTCAAAAAAATAATTAGTACGGCCAAGGTTATTAAAAAAACGGAAGAAGATCATAAACACCAAATAGACCAAAAATCTGTGGTGTGTGCACGTTTGTTTGATTTGCTGATCAACGACTGGGACCGGCATTACGACCAATGGCGGTGGGCATCATTTAAAAAGAATAAAAAAACGATCTATCGGCCGATACCTAGAGACCGTGACCAGGTGTATTTTGTAAACGAAGGACTTATCATGCATCTCGCAACGCTTTTCTGGCCCACACGTAAATTCCAGGGTTTTGACTATACCATTAAAGATTTAAAAGGCTTAATTTACAACGGCCGCTATTTCGACAGGTCGTTTATGACAGAACCGGATCTGGATAGCTGGACAGCCATTGCCAACGAAATAAAAAACAATGAAACCGACTCTGTTATTCATCAAGCCATAAAGACTTTACCAAAGAATATTTATGATTCAACGGGGAAAGAGATCGAAAACAAATTAAAGTCGAGGAGGGATCTGCTTCCGTTTTATGCTGAACAGTTCTACCGTTTCCTTTCAAAAACCGTTGATGTGGTGGGTACTAATGAGCGTGAACTGTTTAAAGTAAACCGGCAGGAAAATGGGAATACGCAGCTTACGGTTTATGTGCTAAGTAATAAAAAAGGCAAAATCAAAAGTCAACTTTATAGCAGGGAATTTAAATATGATGAAACGAAAGAAATAAGGCTCTATGGTCTGGCAGGTAAAGATTTGTTTAAAGTGACCGGAACAGGGAAGAAAGGAATTAAGGTCAGGATAATTGGAGGAAAGGGAAACGATTCTGTTATTGATGAATCTAAAGTCAGTGGATTAGGAAAAAAAACTGTTGTTTACGACCGGAAAGACAAAGATAACGTGATCGTAAAGAGTGGTGAAACGCGTCTTCAGTTATCCAAAAACAAGTCGGTAAACACTTACAACCGAAAACAGTTTAAGTACAACCGAACCATGCCGTTAATTTGGGCTGGGTATAATATTGACGATGGTGTTTTTATGGGCGGCGGCGTCAAAATCAACCGGTATAATTTCAGGGATTCTACTGTACAGAAAATAAAAGGAAACCTGGCTTTTCAAACGGGCGCTTTTGCTGTCAGCTATGAAGGCCTGTTTTCTGCTGTTTCACAAATTTTTGACTTAACAATAAAAGCTGATGTTAGCTTTCCCAGGAATGTGGATAATTTTTATGGGTTGGGAAATGAAACCGAAAAGACAACCGATGACAAGAAGTATTACAGGGTCAGATATAAATACGCCTGGTTTAATCCCATGCTTAAACGCACACTCAGCAATAATTTTTATTATGGTTTCGGGGCGTTTTATCAGTATTTTATGGTGACTGACACGACCGATAGGTTTATTGGTGATATTTATGCTTAACAACTTGATTCAGCTGCTTACATTCCTCATCACTATTTGGGTGTTAACGCAAATTTCAGGATCGACACAAGAGATGATAAAGTGATGCCCCATAGGGGAATGGTCTGGGAAGCAGAAGCACTGGGGTATTATAGCCTGAGAGAGGATGGAAAGAACTTCATCAAGGTGCGTTCCAATTTAAGTTTTTATCTGAGTTTCAGGAAAGATCCCCGGGTGGTATTTGCATTTCGTTTTGGGGGAGCTGCAAATATTGGAGCGTATGAATTTTTCCATGCAAACTTTCTCGGAGGGAAAACCAATCTGAGAGGATTCAGAAGCAATCGGTTTGCAGGTGACAATTCCTTTTACCAGAATACCGAAATCAGATTCAAAATAACGAACATCGAAAGTTATGTTTTTAATGGGCAAATAGGTATTTCTCTTTTTAATGATATCGGTCGGGTGTGGCTTGCCGGCGAAAACTCAAAACAGTGGCATGATGGTTATGGTGTGGGCATATGGCTCATTCCTTTTAACTTTACGGCTTTAACATTAACCTATAACAGGTCAAACGAAGACAGTTTGATTGATTTTAAATTCAGTTATTTATTTTAAGGACAATTTTCCGGATGACTGAAAGTTATAATAAATGGATTAAATGTTTTACAAATGAATAAGATAACTGATGATTTAGTTCATGATGCCGGCAACTATGTTGTTCAACTTTTGACAGACAAGTTGCCGGACAGCATAGAGTTTCATACGGCCGAACACGCAAAATATGTGGCTGAAAATTCAGCATTTATAGGAAAAAAATGCGGTTTGAATGATGATGAAATAAATCTTGTTAAACTTTGTGCCTGGTTTCACGATACGGGTTACATTCCTGATCCTGAAAACCACGAAGAGGAAAGCGTCCGTTTGGCGGAGAAGTTTTTGGTTTCAAAAGGTGTGGATAATACCATAATGGAACAGGTAAAAAACTGTATTCTGTCAACGGGTATTCCACAGCAACCTAAAGATCTTATTTCTGAGGTGCTTTGTGATGCAGACCTGATGCATCTTTCGGAGGGCGACTATTTTGAACGGATTGAAAAAATGCGGAAAGAATGGATCAACCTTTCCGGAAAAAAATGAGCAAGCAGAAATTTTACAAATTGTCATTAAAGTTTTTCCAGCAACACGAATATCATACCAATTTTGCAAAAGAGGAACTTCAGCCCAAAAAAGAAAAGAACCTGCAACGTTTACAAAAAGAAATAACTATGTTAGAAAAACGAAAAGAGAAAAAGGTAGCCGAAAAAAAACAAAAGAAAAACAAAGGCTATTCACGTGGTGTGGAATCCATGTTTAGAAACACGGCAAGGATGCAAATTAACCTGAGTTCCATTGCGGATAACAAATCCAACATTCTGATTTCCGTTAATGCCATTATCATTTCCATTACCACAACAGTATTGGTTTCGCGGTTTGAAGAAACTCCGAATATAATCCTTCCGACCCTGATATTTCTGGTGTTTAGTCTGGTAACCATTGTTTTTGCCATTCTTTCTACGCGGCCTCACATTTCTTCGGGTACATTTGATAAAGACGGTATTCGGCAAAATAAGGTGAACTTGTTGTTTTTTGGTAATTTTTACAATATGAAACTTGAAGATTACGAATGGGCCTTGGGCGAACTTATGAAAAATGATGATAACCTTTATTCCATGATGATCCAGGACCAATATTCTTTGGGGAAAGTGCTTGCCAAGAAATATAAACTTTTGCGAATTGCCTACAATGTGTTTATGTTTGGGATTATAGTTTCTGTTTTGTCGTTTGTTTTAGCCTTTGTAAACCTTTAATTCTCTTTCACCACAGAGTTTTTATTGAAAGAATTTTGTTCCTCATTTTTTGCTTCAAATGTTAACCCACATTGCGTAACATTCTCCGAGAATCAAATAAAATCTGTTGATAACCTCATTTTTTATTAACAATTTGAAAAAGAGCAAATTGTATTTTTCACAGGATCAGAAGCTTACTATTTTTTGGTTTTTGGTTTTTCAA